>JANMXS010000294.1:0-3090 GCA_031394335.1 Burkholderiales bacterium | reverse complement strand
CCAAACACCGCACCAATGCTGGACTTTGGGTTTTCAAAAATGCTGCCTGTCCGCACTGGGCTCCCGTCGGCACGGTGTGCAATCCAGCCCGCAATTTCTGCAATCCACCGGTACTGCGTTGAGCAAGGCGAGGCCAACTCCTATTCTGGCAGCGTGGGATCACTCCCGCAGGCTCTGCTCACGTAAACTGACAAAAACCGGATTCGATATGTTCAAGGCCCTAGGCAATTTCCTCAATAAAACCCCGTGGTGGGCACTCGTCCTGCTCGGCTTCTCGACCTTGCTGTTGCTGGCGCTGTTCAGCACGCCGTTCCACCTCATTCGCCTTTCCGAGAGCGGCGATACACCCGAGCAGCGGCGCGCCATCAAGCGCGAGATCGACCATGCCTTCGGCGACACTGCCCTTGGCGCGGCGGAACAGGTGGTCAAGGCGATGCGCGAACGCGCCCAGGATCCGTCGCGCAAAACCGAGCTCGATCAGGCCCTGCGCGACATCGCCGAAGCGCGCAAGGAAATTTTCAGTGCCCAGCGTGACGCCAATCAGTCGGTCAAGGAGGCCATGCGCGTCGCGGCGGAAGCCGCCCGCCAGGCGGCGCGCGATGCGGCCGAGGCCACGCGCGATGCCGCCCGGGATCGCATCAATTCCCTGAAGGAGGCGCGTCAGGATGCGCTCGATGCGCAGAAAAAAGCCGGGATCAATGACCTGGCTGCGGTCGGCAGCTTCGACAAGCTGATCGCCGAGGCGGAGGTCAACGAAAAAGCCGCCAACGACGCGATGGCACGGATCAACAGCAAAAAATTTGCGCAGGAACTTGCGTCTGATTTCGGCCTCAAGCCCAAGGCCGGCGGCAAGGACAATACCGACAAGGCGATACCTGCTGCTGGCGGCAAATTGCCAGGATCGGGCAAGGTCCCGGTAGCGCCTGCTGTGCCGCCGGCGCCCCTCGTGCCCGCGCCCGAGGGTTTGAAAATTGATGGCATCGTCGGCAACCGGCATATCAAGGGCAAGATCGAGCTCGGCGAAAACGGCAAGCGCGTCATCCAGCTGGATCGTCTGGGCAGCATGGAATTTGATTCGCTGGGCAAGGAGCTGCCGCTGCCGCCCTTGCCACCGGAACTGCGCGACGATATCCGCGCCAAGGTGCAGGGCGATTTCCGCCGCATCGGCATCGGCTCGGCGCTGATCCTCACCTTTATTCCGCTGTTCATCATGCTGCTGGTGGCGAAGTACCTGATCGACCGCTCGCGCCGCGCCCAGGCCTTCGCCGAAGTGAAGAAGCAGGAGGCGGAATCGGCCAACGTCAATCGCCAAATCGTCGAGGCGCGTTTGCAGGCGCTGCAGGCCCAGGTGGAACCGCATTTTCTGTACAACACGCTGGCCAATGTGCAGGCGCTGACCGAGGTCGATCCGCCACAGGCCAATAAAATGGTCGGCCATCTGATCCAGTACCTGCGCGCGGCATTGCCGAAAATGCGCGAAACCACCTCCACCGTCGGTCAGGAAGTGGAACTGGTGCGCGCCTATCTGAACATCCTGAAAATGCGCATGGGCGAGCGGCTCGCGTTCGATATCGCGGTGCCGGCGGAACTGGAATCGATCCCGTTCCCGCCGCTGATGCTGCCGTCGCTGGTCGAAAACGCCATCAAGCATGGCCTCGAGCCACAGCGTGAGGGCGGGCGCATCGATGTGATCGCTGAAAAGATGGGCGAGCATATCCGCCTGGTGGTCAAGGATACCGGCCGTGGTCTTTCCGAGGAGCCGCTGCAGGCCGGCGGCGGCATCGGCTTGAGCAATATTCGCGAACGCCTGCAGGCGCTGTTCGGCGACGCGGCGAAATTGACGCTGGAGTCGAACACACCCAGCGGGATGATTGCCACTATCGAGGTGCCGATGGCCGCCATCGCCAGTTTTGGGCGAGCCATGTCCGCAGCAGGCAAAGCCGAGATGAATGTAGCGAAGCCCGTCGAAACACCGCCCAGCGGCTTCGCCGCACGCACCTGGTGGGTCGCCCGTAAAACCCATCGCGTGTGGTTGCGTGTTCTTACCTTCACCCTCGTCAGCGCGATGATCCTGCTCGGCGTGATCCTGCTGCTGGGGCTCACTGGCGTCGCCACCGGCTTGATGCCGCTGCAGCTCGGCAATGCGCAACTTGGCGGCATGCAAGGGATGGCATTGGGATCGGTGGCGCTGTTGCTGGCGTTCGTGGCGTTGGCGCTGGTTGCGGTGGTGCTTACCGTGGTGATCTATGGCCTGGGCATGCTGTTCGCCGGTCTGCTGGTGATCGTGCCCATTATTATGCTGCTGTCGCTGTTCCCGGTGCTGGCGCCGTTTGTGTTGTTCGGTTTGCTGGTGTGGTGGCTGCTGAGGCGCAACAAAAAGAAGAGTGCGGCATCATTTAGATAAACTGATTGCCAATCCAATCTTGCCCTGACCATCCCATGACCGAATTTACCGCGATAATCGCCGAGGATGAACCCATCCTTCGCGCCCAGCTCAAGACCAAGCTCGCCAAACTATGGCCCGAGCTGAAAATTCTCGCCGATGTCGGCGATGGCGAGGCCGCGCTGGAAGCGATTGCCGAACATCGGCCCAGCCTCGCGTTTCTCGATATCCAGATGCCGGAGATGACCGGCGTGGAAGTCGCCAAAAGTCTGGCCAGCAACCGCGACTTGAAGTGTCACATCGTATTCGTTACCGCCTTCGATCAATACGCGGTTGAAGCTTTTGATACCGGTGCGATCGACTATGTGCTGAAGCCCTATTCCGATGAACGTCTGCAGGCGGCGGTTGAGCGCCTGAAAGAACGCCTCAGCGCGGTACCGGTGCAGCCGCAGAATCTGGATGCCCTGATGCGGCACCTCGCGGTCAAATTGAATCCGGGCGCGGAAAAGCTGAAATGGATTAAGGCCAACATCGGCGCCTATTTGCGCCTGATTCCGGTCGATGAGGTGCTGTTCTTTCAGTCGGATGAAAAATATACGCTGGTGGCGACCAGGGAGTTTGACGCCCTGATCAAGACGCCGATCAGGGAATTGCTCGATGGTCTCGACCTTGAAAAATTCTGGCAGATTCACCGCTCCACGGTCGTC
>JANMXS010000293.1:0-10334 GCA_031394335.1 Burkholderiales bacterium | reverse complement strand
GGAAAAGATGCCAATTTTGCATCCGCCCCCAGGCGGCTCAGTGTCATGACTGCTTCATAATCCGGCTCGATGCTGCGCCATGGACCTCATTTTCTGGCGGCACGCCGATGCGCACTCAGGCGAAACAGATGCAGCGTGCGTACTAACCGGGAAAGGCCGCCGCCAGGCCGCCAATATTGCGGGCTGGCTGGAGAAACATCTGCCGGATTCTGCACGCATCATCGTCAGTCCGGCCACGCAAGCCGTGCAAACTACCGAGGCATTGGACCGCAAGTTCAAGATTGTTGCCGAGCTGGCGCCCGGCGCGCAGAGCGCCAGCTTGCTGATTGCGGCCGACTGGCTCCCCAAACCTTGTGAGCACAAGATATGGGGCTTCAGTGTCAGCGATGTGTCGGTTCGATGAAGATTCAGTAACAGCCTGTCAGCAACCGTGCGGGCGAAATGTATGTGCAACGCGCATAACCTTGACCGCAAGGAGAAAATGTTGCGGGACTATAATGCGGCTTCATTTATTGAATTGAGCCCTCGATGCCCAACAACGTGTCTAAAAGCGTGCCAAAAGCCGCAGCCATCGCCGCGACCAATGCCACAAGCGTTGCCGCGACCGCGAATGAAGGAGATCGTAAATCCGCCCTTTGTGCCGAGATTGACCGCCTGATCGAAACCCGGACCAGCGGCAAAGAGCGCGACAGCGCCAAGGCCTTCGCCGCGCGCTACTACAGCGAAATCGACTCTGAAGATTTTATCGCCCGCGATGCGTCCTCATGGTGCGCGATCGCCTTGAATCATCTGCAGTTTGGCCAGGAATTCCAGTCGGGTGCGGTCAAAATGCGCATTTTCAACCCGCGTGCGGATGAAAATGGCTGGTCTTCGCCGACTACGGTGATTGAATTTATCAATAACGACATGCCTTTCCTGGTCGATTCCATTGCCATGGAAATCAACCGCCAAGGGATCGCCACCCACTTTGTGATTCACCCGCTGTTCAGCGCCGCCCGCGATCAGCACGGACAATTGAACGCACTCGCTGCCCCCAGCGATGGGGTCAAACTCGAGTCCTGGATTCATGTCGAGGTCGAGCGCATCTCGGATCCGCTGCGGATCAAGGCGCTGGGCGATGGCCTGGTCGCGGTGTTGAACGATGTACGTTCTTCGGTCGAAGACTGGCCGCAAATGAAAGCCAAGGTCGCCAAGATCCTCGCCGACATGGGCGGCGCAGCCAAAGCAGTGAAGCTGGGCGAACTCGACGAAGCGCGCGCGTTTCTGCACTGGGTCGCCGACAATCACTTTACGTTCCTGGGCTATCGCGACTATGAATTGGCTGCGCAAAACGGCCAGGACATTCTGAAGATCGTACCCAAGTCGGGACTCGGCATTTTGCGCGAACCGCGCCTGGGCGGCGTGTCCGCCAGTTTCAGCGAACTTCCGCCGGAATTGCGCGCCCTCGCCCGCAAGCCACAGCTGCTGGTGCTGACCAAGGCCAATTCGCGCGCCACCGTGCATCGGGTCGGTTACCTCGACTACATCGGCGTCAAACGTTTTGATGCGGATGGCAAGGTGATCGGTGAGCGCCGGTTTGTCGGCCTATATACCTCAAGCACCTATCACGCCAATCCGCAGGACATCCCGCTGTTGCGCCAGAAAATCGAGCGGGTCATGACGCGCGCCGGCTTCCCGCACTCCAGCCATGCCGCCAAGAACCTGTTTTCGATCCTTGAGACCTACCCGCGCGACGAGCTGTTCCAGATCGACGAGGAGGAACTGTTTGCGACTGTCATGGGCATCCTGCGTCTCGGCGAACGCGCCCGCACGCGCATGTTCGTGCGTCGCGATATCTACGCCCGCTTCTACTCCTGCCTGATTTATCTGCCGCGCGAAAGCTATAACACCGAAGTCCGCGTCAAGCTGCAGGAAATTCTCAAGCGCGCCTTCCACGGCACCAGCGCGGAGTTCAATGTGCAGCTTTCCGAATCGGTGCTGGCGCGCATTCATATGTTGGTGCGCACCTCGCCCAGCGTCGAGATCAAAGTCGACGTCAAGGCGATTGAAGCCGAAATCGTCGCGTCCATAAGTCGCTGGGAAGATGGCGTATTCGCCACCGTCAATGCATCAATGGGTGAAGAAGCAGCCAACTTGGCGCGGCGTGAATTCGTACTGCCGTTTCCAGCCGCCTATCGGGAAGATGTGACCGTTGCACAGGCAGTGCTGGATTTCACCGCGTCCCGTCATTTGACGACGGATACGCCAATCACGACCTCGCTTTACCGTGTGGAAAACACAACCACAAGCAATACCCTGCGCTTCCGTCTGTATCGGCTGGGCGCGCCGGTACCGCTGTCGGATAGCCTGCCGATGCTTGAGAACATGGGCGTCAAGGTCGACAGCGAACGCTCGTACCGGATTGAGCGTAACGCCCTGCCGGCTATCCATATTCATGACTTCGGCCTGGTGCATGCATTCGCCGGGCTCGAACTGGCGCGGGTCAAAAGCAAGTTTGAAGAGGCATTCGGCCACATCTGGACAAGGCAGGTCGAAAACGATGGTTTCAACCGTCTGACGCTGGCGGCCACGCTGGCCAGCAAGGACATCATCCTCATTCGCGCCTTTGCCAAATATCTGAAACAGGCCGGCTTTACCTTCAGCCAGACCTACATCGAACAAACGCTGGCCAATCATGCCGATATCACGCAGGGCCTGGTTAGCCTGTTCCGCGCCCGCTTCGACCCGGCCACAGCAACTGGAGACGCCACGTCGAAAGCAATCGTTGAAGACATTGAAACCTTGCTCGACAACGTTGCCAATGCCGACGAAGATCGCATCCTGAGACGCTTTTTATCGGTTATCCAGGCCACCTTGCGAACTAATCATTATCAGCAAGACAAGGCCGGCAATCGCAAGTCCTATTTGTCGTTCAAGCTTGAATCGGCCAAGGTGCCTGAACTGCCGGAGCCGCGACCGTTGTACGAGATCTTTGTCTACTCGCCGCGTTTTGAAGGTATTCATTTGCGTGGCGGCAAGGTCGCGCGTGGTGGCCTGCGCTGGTCAGATCGACCGGAAGACTTCCGCACCGAGGTGCTTGGTTTGGTCAAGGCGCAAATGGTCAAAAACGCCGTGATCGTGCCGGTCGGCTCCAAAGGCGGCTTCGTGCTCAAGGCGGCACCACCGGCCACTGATCGCGAAGCGTATTTGAAAGAGGGCGTGGCCTGCTATCAAAATTTCCTGCGTGGCCTGCTTGATCTGACCGATAACCTGGTCAAGGGCCAGGTGGTGCCGCCCAAAGATGTGGTACGCCATGACGGTGATGATGCCTATCTGGTGGTCGCGGCCGACAAGGGCACCGCTACTTTTTCGGATTATGCCAACGCGATTTCCGCTGAATACGGTCACTGGTTGGGCGACGCGTTCGCGTCGGGCGGCTCGGTGGGCTATGACCACAAGAAGATGGGCATTACTGCCAGGGGCGCCTGGGAAAGCGTCAAGCGGCATTTCCGCGAACTCGGCGCCGAGGGTCCCGGC
Source organism: Burkholderiales bacterium (assembly GCA_031394335.1). Classification (GTDB taxonomy): domain Bacteria; phylum Pseudomonadota; class Gammaproteobacteria; order Burkholderiales; family Usitatibacteraceae; genus UKL13-2. The sequence goes on along the minus strand of JANMXS010000293.1, from coordinate 6,818 downwards.
GGCGGCATCAACACGCAGACGACCGATTTTACCGTTGCCGGGATCGGCGATATGTCGGGCGATGTATTCGGCAATGGCATGCTGCTGTCGACACATATTCGCCTCGTTGCCGCCTTCGATCACCGCCATATCTTTCTTGACCCGAATCCCGATGCCGCGAAGAGTTTCAAGGAACGGCAGCGCCTGTTCGCCCTGCCGCGTTCGAGCTGGGAGGACTACGATAAATTGCTGATTTCCAGCGGCGGCGGCATATTTCCGCGTGGGGCAAAAACAATCACGATTTCACCCGAAGTGAAACTCGCGCTGGGCATCGCCGCAGATACGCTCACGCCGGTTGAACTGATGCGTGCCATTCTCAAGGCACCGGTCGATCTGTTCTATAACGGCGGTATCGGCACCTATGTGAAGGCCAGCCACCAGAGTCACGCCGAAGTCGGCGACCGCGCCACCGATGCTTTGCGTATAAATGGCAACGAACTGCGCTGCAAGGTCGTCGCCGAAGGCGGCAATCTGGGCTTCACGCAGTTGGGTCGCGTCGAAGCCGCACGGCACGGGGTAAAGATCAATACCGATGCGATCGACAATTCCGCCGGTGTCGATTGCTCCGACCATGAGGTCAATATCAAGATCCTGATCAGCGCGATTATCGACGCTGGTGCTTTGAAAACCGAAGAACGCGACGCCTTGCTTGCCTCGATGACCGATGAAGTCGGGCAGCTGGTACTGAAAGACAATTACTACCAGACCCAGACGCTGTCGGTGTCAGGCGTGCGCGGCGAGAAGCTGCTTGATGCCCAGGCGCGTTTCATCCGCCATCTCGAAAAAGCCGGACGCCTGAATCGCGCCGTGGAATATCTGCCTGCGGACGACGAGATCGCCGAACGCAAGATCCACAAGCAGGGCCTGACTTCGCCGGAACGCGCAGTATTGCTGGCTTACAGCAAGATGGAACTATTCGACGAGCTGGTGAAATCGGACCTCATCGACGATGAATATGTCGCCACTGCGTTGACCACTTATTTTCCGACGGCATTGCAGGATAAGTACGCGGCGATCATGCCGACTCACCCGCTGAAGCGTGAAATCATCGCCACGGTGATCGCCAACGGCACCATCAATCGCACCGGCAGCGTGTTTATACACCGCATGCAGGAGGAGACCGGGGCCACCGCCGCGGAAGTCGTGCGTTGCTACACCCTGACGCGCGATGTGTTCGCGGTAACGCCGTTATGGAACGCGATTGACGCGCTCGACAACCAGGTACCCTCCAGCGTGCAAAGCGACATACTGATCGAGGTCGGCCGGCTGGTATTGCGCGCGACCCTTTGGTTTTTGCGCCGTCGCGCCGAGCGCCGGCAGATTTCGCGCGTGCTGGGCTTTTTTGCGCCGGGCGTCGCCGCGGTATCGCAATGCCTGCCCGCGCTGCTGTCGAGCGAAGACATGGCGGCGGTCAACGCTGCCGAAGCCCGACTCAAGCAGCAGGGTGTGCCGCCAGCACTGGCTACCGCCGTGGCACGCCTGGACGCCATGTACTCGGTGCTGGATATCGTCGAGGTCTCGGAAGAGAAGAAACGTCCCATTGACCTGGCTGCCGCGGTTTATTTTTCGCTGGTCGGCAAACTCGGCCTGCGCTGGGTTGCCGGACAAGTCACCGCTTTACCATCGGACACCCATTGGCAGGCGATGGCACGTGCCGCGATGCGTGACGACCTCGCCAACCTGCAACGACAACTGGCGGCCGGTGTGTTAGCGCTCTCGCCCAGCCTCAGTGAAACACAGGCACTGCTGACGGCATGGGAGGAGCACCACAGCAAGGCACTGACGCGCATGCGCGAGGTGATGGCGGACCTGAAGCAGGCGCGTGAATCTGATCTCGCCATGCTGTCAGTGCTGCTGCGTGAACTTCGCGTGCTGGTCTGAATCTGAGCGCCATGCCCAATAAAACCGCACCACGCGCGCTGTTTGCTTCAATCGCGCTGATCTGCATCGGCCTGTTGCTGACGGCCTATCAATTGCAATACGGGCCGCAGCATCAGCAGCCCTGCCCTTACTGCATCCTGCAACGCTATGCCTACATGGCGATTGCCATGGTGTCGCTAGTCGCATTGATTCACGGTCCGGCGCGCACCGGCACCATCATTTATGCACTTGTTATCGACTTCTGTTCTGTCGTTGGCATGGCATTCGTGAGCATCCAACTGGGCAAAACCGGCCTCGCCGAGTCCTGTCTGGCCGACCCGGTAGGCGATTTCGTCAACTCCCTGCCCGGCGCCAATTGGTGGCCGGAGTATTTGTTTGCAACCGGCGGCTGCGGCACCCAATTTCCGCCCATCCTGGGCTTAAGCGTACCCGTCTGGTCGCTGATCTGGTTCGCTGTTTTTGCCATCCTCAGCCTGTTTTTATGCGCTATGGCGTGGCAACGCAGCAAACTTTAAGCGATTTGTCGCAAATGGCCCAGGAAATGCCTGCAACTTATTGTTTATAAAAAATAAATTCAATAGCCGCCGTATCGCCGCGTCAGCCCCCAGCATTTTCACGGTGAGCTGTCGCTACAGCGTGAAGAAAAAAACCTGTATTTTCAGTGGCTTGTAACAATTTTTTACAAACTTTCTGGTATTTTGTGACTTGGATCACTTTGTAAGGGTTCTTCCTACATTAGACTTCGGTCCAGCTTAAGGGTGAACGCGCAACGAGTTGATCATTGCGATATAAAAACCCTCGAACCCTTTCACAAACTTACACGGAGAAACAAATGAAAAAAATTCTACTGGCCAGCTTGATTGCAACTGCTTTCGGTGCATCGACTTCGGCATTTGCCGGCAATACGCAAACCATGGCGGTTAGCGCCACCATCACGGGTACCTGCAAGCTGCAGTCGTCTACCGCGATGGCATTCGGCTCCATTGACCCGTCAAGCCTCACCGCCGCTTCCGCATCCGCAGCCGTGACCTACAAATGTACCAACGGCACGGCGCCTACGTCGCTCACCGCCGTCGGTGCCAATGATTCAGTTGGTCAAAAACGCATGCTGACCGGTGCCTCGACCTTTATGAATTACTCGATCGCTTTCACCGCCCCGACCACCGCCGGTACCGGTTTCGGTCCGTTGACCACCGCAACGACCGTTAGCGTAACGGGTACTGTCGCCGTCGCCGATTTCGCCAATGCAGCAGCAGGCGCCTACGCAGACACGCTGACGTTCACGATCGCTCCTTAAGTTCTTCCAGCCGGCCCCGGGCGTTAGCGCCCGGGGCTTCTTTTCATGCGCCGCAACGTTGGTGAGTCAAGACGATGTTGTCTAAATTAGCATGGGTATTGGGGCTTGCTTGGGCCATAGTCGGGTTTTCAGCCCAGGCCGCGAACACCATCGCCATGAGCGTATCGGCCACGGTGCTGTCCAAGAGCAACTGCAAGTTTCCGAATGGGTCAATTGTCCTCGCGTTCGGGGTGATCGACCCATCCGGCTTGTCCAATGCGATTGCAAGCACCTCAACTACGTTTTCTTGCGGCGGGTCAACGGCAACCGCCACATTTCTCATCACCCAGGACGGTGGCCTGTACAACGCCAGCGGCAACCGTTTGCAGCATGCGACCGTGCCCGGCGCATTTCTGCCCTATTCGCTCAACTTGACACCAAGCACAGGCACAGTTCCCAAAATCGTCACGCAAACCCTGACCATCACCGGAACGATTGTCCCCGCGGATTATCAGCAGGCCATCGCCGGTAATTACGCGGATACGGTCACGCTGACAATCTCCCCGTGATAGCATTTGCAGCACTATAAATGTCTATTGAGTGGAATACCTGGTGAGCATAAAGCGCAATTTTCTCTCCGTATTGTTTACCGGCCTGCTGGGTGCAGGCGGGATCGCGCAAGCAGCAGAATTTGCGGTGTCGCCGATCAAGCTTTTTTTTGATCGCCAGACTCGCTCAGCGGTAGTGACGGTATCGAATGACGCCGAAGAACCGCTGGTTGTGCAGATGTCCCTTGCGCGTTGGACGCAGAATGCGGAAGCCCGGGATGTCTACACCGAAAGCGAGGATTTCCAGTTTTTCCCGCGCCTTATGACTATTCCGCCGAAGGATAAGCGCGTCATTCGCATCGGCGTGCGGGCGCCCCCTTCCGGCAGCGATGAAGTGACCTACCGCCTGTTCATCAATGAGGTTCTGGCGCAACCGGAAAAGACAGCAACTCCGATGGTTCGCCTCGCATTCCGCTTTGCCCTGCCTATTTTTGTGGCACCGGCAACACCCTCGTCAATCGGCGAAATCGTTGGCGTAACGTTCGACCCAGGCGTAGACAAGAATGCCGGCAAGGCCGTGGCTCGAGTCGGCGTACGCAATACCGGTACCGAGAATTTTCGCATCGAGTCCATTCGCCTGTCGCTGCCAAAGGGTGAGCCCATCCAGGAATCCGGCGGCTGGTATCTGTTGCCAGGCGCCTCACGAGAGCACTCGCTGGTCATCGACCCGGTCGACTGCGGAAAAATCAAGCAACTTGAGCTGGCCGTGAAGGCGGACAAGCTCGCGCTCAACAAATTAATCGATGTACCGCCGGCCGCTTGCCGGAAATAGCACGAATGCGACGGTCGACGTTACGAGCATGCCGGCTGACGCAACTACATTTGGCGGTCTCCCTCGCGCTGTTCGGTTTTAAAACGGGAACCGTCTTCGCCGATACCGCAGCCGCACCGCTACTCACACTTGGCGAACACTGCGACGAGGTAACTGTGCGCGCCAGCGCTACACCCAGCGATAATTCGTCCGCGATCGCGCTACGAATGTCGGCCTTGGGTTGCGCAGGGCCGCAACTGACCGGTGTTGCAATGCTGGCAACGTCTTATGACAATTCACTACCGCTGAAAATGGCGGCCGGCATCCTGCGCCCTTTGCCAGGATCGCCACCGGTGACTTCGGGCCAACCTACTCCGCTGCTGGTAGCGCTCACCCTGAATTTGGTCGCGCGTGGCGACGTTGCGCTTTTGTACATGCCCGATGGCGACTATTGGTTGGGCGCAGCAGATGCAGTTACCTTGGGACTGACAATTCCGGCGGAGGCGAATCGCGAATACCGAGGGGAAAAATTCGTATCATTAAGGGCAATGGGCGCCAGCCGATTTGTATTCAACGAACGCGAGCTGACGCTGTTCCTGGAATTGCCGCCTGCCGCCCTCGCCCGCCAGCACCTGGACACCGGCGTCCAGCCCAGCATCCGGCAATTGACCGGTAACGACGAATTCAGCAGCATCCTGAATTACCAGACCGCCATCAGCGGCACCCAGGGCAGCGGAACCAAACCGGTTGCGCAACTCGCGACCGAACTGGCAACGCGATGGCGAGGCGTGCTGTTCCGTCACTCCTCGGCTTACTTCGGCGGTGATACGCCGATTCGTTACGCGCGATATGAAACCCAGGCGGTCTACGATGACCCTGAAAAATTGCGCCGCTGGACTTTCGGCGATGTCATCAGCTACTCGGGCGCCTTCGGCAGCACCCTGCCAATGGGGGGCATTTCGGTCGCTAAATTTTACGGCTTCGACCCGCGCTTCATCCGCTTTCCCCTGGCGGGCTTCTCCACATTTGCGTCCACGCCCTCGGAAGTGACCGTCAGTTACCAGGGGATCCCGATGCTGCAGAGGCAGGTGCAGCCCGGTCCGGTGGACATCAGCAACCTCTACTACTACGGCGGGGCACGCGCACTCGATGTCACCATTCGCGACGCACTTGGCCGCGTACAGTCCTTTAATGTGCCGTTCTACTTCACCGATGAAGTATTGGGCAAGGACATCAACGAATATTCCTACCAGGCGGGACGGCTGCGCAGCAATGCAGGCGGCGAATTCGATCACTATGGGCGAACCGCCGCACTGGCTTTCTTCCGGACAGGCCTCACTGACTTTCTCACCCTGGGGGCGCGCGGCGAAGCCAGCGGAAACATTGCCAATGGCGGTGTGTTGGCCGCATTGCGGAGCAATTCCTGGGGTATCGTCTCGGGCAATCTATCGTATGGCGGGAGCCGCGATAACCACCGCTACGCGACGGCCAGCCAGGCAGCCTATGCGTACCAAGCAAGGGAGGCCGGGTTCCGTATATCGCTGTCGCGCAACGGCGACGCGTATCGAATCCTGGGCAATGACAGCAGCACGTTTATCAGCAACGGCACCCGGATTATCAGAGAGCTCCGCACCAGTGCCTCGTACAACGTCACCGGCCTCGGCCTGTTTGCGGTCGACATCAGCCGCAGACGCACTGCCGCTGGCGAAGACATCACGCAACGCGGACTGTCGTTCTCGAAAGCACTGGGACATGGCCTGGTCGCCTTCCTGAACCTGAATGACACCTCCGGCATCAACGGCAAACGCGAGATTTTTCTTAACCTCAACTGGAATCTTGACGTCACCCACAATGCCGCCGCAACGGTGCGCTCAAGCAACATCGACGGCGATTCCTATTCCACCTCGTTCAACAAATCCATCCCCAACGGACCCGGCGTCGGCTACCGAATCGATACCGATTCGTTGCGCAACGGCGATGGCTCAGGCAACCGCGTTCGTGCTTTCAGCCAGCTGAATACCGACGTGGTGCAATTGCGCGGCGAAGCTTCGATGGATCGCTTCGGCCAAGCAGCGACGACCCGCCATTATTCCGCAGACGTATCCGGTGCCATCAGCCTGGTCGGTGGTCATTGGACTCCTAGCCGTCCCATTATCGACAGCTTTGCAATGGTAGCGCTGGCCGAACCGATTGCCGGCATCAAGGTGTTCCAGAATAATCAGCTTGCCGGCGTGACTGACAGCGAGGGCAAATTGCTGTTACC
>JANMXS010000292.1:0-10031 GCA_031394335.1 Burkholderiales bacterium | reverse complement strand
TCCCCACCGGATCAAAAAAAGCGGCGGGTGGCAGCAATCGTTTCCATGGGAGGGGTTGAAAATGCTGCACGCCATCGATGCACTGATTCCACAACGTTACTGGGCATGGGGCATCTGCGCACTGCTGGCCTTCATCTCCGCCCTGCTCATGCCGCTGGGATCATTCTGGCCATGGCCGACGGGAATATTCACTTTTTTGACCCTGATCGGCCTGCTCGATTACGCACAGCCACGTCAAGCGATCCGCCGCAACTATCCGGTGCTGGCACACTTCCGTTTTTTCTTCGAATTCATACGTCCGGAGATTCGCCAGTATTTCATCGAGGCCGATACCGAGGAGTTGCCATTCGCACGCTCGCAACGTTCAATCATTTATCAACGCTCCAAAAACGCTGCGGATAAACGCCCGTTCGGCACCCAGCTGAATGTCTACGAGCCCAACTACGAATGGATCAACCATTCGATTGCGCCTACGGATATCGACAGTCACGACTTTCGTATCAGCATCGGCGGTCCGGATTGCATCGCACCCTATTCCGCGAGCATTTTCAATATTTCCGCGATGAGCTTCGGCGCCTTGTCGGCGAACGCCATTCTTGCCTTGAACGAAGGCGCCAAGCGCGGACACTTTTATCACGATACCGGTGAAGGCTCGATCTCCCGCTATCACCGCGAACGCGGCGGCGACATCGTCTGGGAACTGGGCTCAGGTTATTTCGGCTGCCGCAGCGCGGACGGAAAATTTGACGCCGCACGCTTTGCCGAAAATGCAAAGAGCGAGCAAGTCAAGATGATCGAAATCAAGCTCTCGCAAGGCGCCAAGCCGGGGCACGGCGGCGTGTTGCCCGGCGCCAAGGTCACCGCTGAAATTGCCGCTGCACGCGGCGTGCCGATCGGCGTCGATTGCGTTTCGCCGGCCAGGCATTCCGCGTTCTCGACACCGCTGGAGCTGATCGGCTTTGTCAGCAAATTGCGCGAGCTGTCCGGCGGCAAGCCGATCGGCATCAAGCTCGCTATCGGCCATCCCTGGGAATGGTTCGCCATCGTCAAGGCCATGCAGCAGACTGGCGTCACGCCGGATTTCATCGTTGTCGACGGCGGCGAAGGCGGTACCGGTGCAGCGCCGCTGGAGTTCACTGACCATGTTGGCGCGCCGTTGCGCGAGGCCTTGATGCTGGTGCACAACACGCTGGTGGGCGTGGGTCTGCGCGAACGCGTCAAAATCGGCGCCTCGGGAAAAATTGTCACTGCCTTCGACATCGCCCGCACCCTGGCGATGGGCGCTGACTGGTGCAACTCTGCACGTGGCTTCATGTTCGCCCTGGGCTGCCTGCAAGCGCAGACCTGCCATACCGGCATGTGCCCGACCGGCGTCACTACCCAGGATCCGAAACGCATGCGCGCGCTGGTGGTGCCGGACAAGGCCGAACGCGTATATCAGTTCCACCGCAACACCCTGGCAGCATTGAAGGAATTGCTGGCCGCCGCCGGCCTGCAACATCCCTCCGACCTGGGTCCCGAGCATGTGATCCGCCGGGTCTCGTCCACCGAAGTACGTTCGCTGGCGTCCCTGCATAGCTGGGCAAAGCATGGCGAATTGCTGGAAGGCATTCCCGAACATCCGGTGTTCAAGGTGTTCTGGGCGGTCGCTCGCGCCGACACCTTCGCCGCCCCGCCCAATGTATTGAGTGCGCGCGGATCGAAAGTTCAATGAAATAGCGGCTCGCGTACTGCGTTGCGAAATGAAAAAACCCGCGCGAAGCGGGTTTTTCATTCAATTGATTCGCCGTCTATTGGGCAGGCATTCAGGCGTGGCACCGGGATGCCCAACCCCATGCCGCTATTTGCTGAACACTTCCTTTATGTCTTCCTTGACATCCTTGGCAGCCGCTTTAACCTTTTTTGCGCCGGACTTGGCCGCCACTTTAACGTCCTTGGCAGCAGCTTTCACTTTCGGCTTTGCCTCCTTGGCCGTGGACTTCACTGCGCCCTTCACTTCCTTTGCCTCTGACTTGATCGCCGTTTTCGCTTCCTTGGCGTCTTCCTTGATACCTTGTTTGGTCGATGAGTCGGACGACTGCGCAAATATGCTGGTCATCAGAAATCCGGCGAACAGGGCCATTATCAATTTTTTCATGCTGTATTCCCTCAGTTGATCGGTTGGGCGACGCAGCACCGGTTGTGAAATGAGCTGCACGCGCGCGCACTACCGCGAAGTGCTAAGCATCGCTCAAATCGGTGCCGGCTGTCTATGCGCCAGCGCATAGACCGTATTGCCCGCTTGCCATGCGGGCAAATAAAAACCCGCACAAGGCGGGTTTTGATGTTTGGGGTGGCTGATGGGGTTCGAACCCACGACAACTGGAATCACAATCCAGGACTCTACCGCTGAGCTACAGCCACCATTGCTGTGGCGAAAGCTGGTTTGACATCGTACCCGCAATCGCAAAAAGAGGCCGGATTATAGCGCTAGAAGAGGCCTAAATCAAAGCTTTGCTTTGGGCGGACCAAACGCATGCGTGGTATGCGCCAGACTCGGCCACCTGACTCTGCACATGTTTGGCGATTTTGTGGTCGTCCCGGGCTAGCGGTTTGAGTGCGGTGGAACACACATTTTGTAAAAATTATGCTGTAGCATAATCCTCAACAAGAAATAAGTTCGAATTTTACGGCGCTTCATAAGCCCGCAGGGAAGCTCATGGCACCACCCGCAATGATGAAGGTCTTGCTCGTCGAGGACGACGCACTCAGCCGCATGGTAATGATGGAAATGGTACGCATGGCTGGTTATGAGATGGCGGTAGCGGAAACTGGCGCCGAGGCAGTGGCCATGGCAGCGGCCGACGATATCGCCCTGATCCTGCTCGATAACCGCCTGCCCGATGGCTCTGGCGCTGATTTTTTTTCCGCTATTCGTGCTGCCGATGTCGCCAAAAGCCGCGCCCCGCGCCCCATCATCGCAGTCACCGGCGATGCGTTTCCCGAAGATCAGAAACGCTTTCTGGAACTCGGCTTTACCGACTACCTGAGCAAACCGGTGTCGCTACCCGAACTGCATAAAATGCTGACAAAATATTTTCCCGCAAACGGTTCCGGTAGCAGCTAGTTTCTTCCCCAGCAGTCCCCGCGCAAGGCAAAACTCCAGTATCGGCGCGCCTTTTCAGGCATTTTTGCCCCAAACGCCGCGTCCTGCTTTTACTTTGGCTTTTATGATCCCACGCCGGCTGTCCCCCGCGTGGCTATTTCAATCGGTCCTGCAGCGTCCGCGCGCGCTACCCGGCGGGCGGTCTTGATGCGGTACATGGCTGCATCCGCTTTATGCAACAAACCGTCTGCCGAGGCACCTTCATCCGGGAAAATTGCGCCGCCAATACTGGCGCCGATGGACAGCTTTAGTTCACCGCTGTAAAAAGGCAGCGCAAATGCGGCAGCAATGCGCCCCACGATCAGGCCGATATCATCACGGCCATCGATCAATGGCAGAAGCACCACAAATTCATCGCCCCCCAGGCGCGCCACGGTATCAGTGGCGCGCACTGCAAGCTGCATGCGCACCCACCGCTACCAGTACATCGTCGCCGACTTTGTGGCCATAGCGGTCGTTGATATCCTTGAATTCGTCGAGATCCACAAATAGCAAGGCACCGCGCCTGTCCTTGCGTACACAGCCAAGCAGCGCCTGTTCCAGACGATCAATCAGCAGGTTGCGCACAGGCAAGCCGGTCAGATCATCGTGATTGGCTTCGCGCACCAAATTCTGTTCAATCTGCTTGCGATGACCAGCAAAGCGCAAGGCACGCCGCAGCAGGTGTGCGGTAATATGGCCCTTTACCAGGTAATCCTGCGCACCGGCCACCATCGCCGCAATCGCCAGCGCTTCATCCGTGTCGCCCGATAACACCACGACCGGCAGCTGGGGGGCACAGGCGTGGATGCGCGTGATGGTATCGAGACCGTGACTATCCGGGAGCGACAGGTCGAGCAACACCACATCGCAGGCGCGTTCACGCGAGATGTGGGTGCAGGCCTCGTCAATCGAAGACACACAGCGGAGCACGATATCGCTCGGGCGGAACGCTTCCTTCAGCAGCTCCTGAATCAGACGGACGTCGCCAAGGTTATCTTCGACCAAAAGGATGGATTGCGGATTTGCCATATATCGTCATCCCCGGTCTTGTGCTACCAGGCTTCGGGCAGCAGGCTCGTCCAGCGTGAAATAAAAGCTGGTGCCCTTGCCCGGAACGCTGTCGGCCCAAATGGTTCCGCCGTGGCGCTCGACGATACGACGCACCGTGGCAAGACCAACGCCGGTGCCGGGGAACTCGCTTTGCTTGTGCAGTCGCTGGAACGGTACAAACAGACGTGTCGAAGACGCCATGCTGAAGCCGGCACCGTTATCGCGCACAAAATAAATCGCTTGCCCTGTCGAGGCATGCATCACGCCGAATTCAACACAGGCATCGGCTGTTGCACCGGTAAATTTCCATGCATTGCCAAGCAGATTGTTCAGCGCATCGCGCAGTAGAACCGCGTCCCCATCGACATACAGGTCCGGCGCGATGATGCACCTGACATATCGGCCAGCGTGTTCATGGCGCAGATCGTCAAGTATGCTGGCCGCCATCATCGACAGATTCAGCGGCGCGCGTTCCATGGGGCCGCGGCTGATGCGTCCCAGCCCCAGCAGCGCGCTCAGCAATTCGCTCATCCTCACGGAACTGGTGCGTATATGTTCGAGGTGGTTGCGGCTCTTGTCAGGCCAAATCGCCGCCGTATCCCCGGCAAGAATTTCAGCAAAGCCGCTAATGGCATTGAGGGGCGAACGCAGGTCATGCGCGACCGCATAACTGAAACTTTCCAGCTCGGCATTCGCGATCTGCAATTGAGCCGTACGTTCCACGACGCGCCGTTCCAGATCCTGATTCAGGCGGCGAATTTCATCCTCGTTGTGCTTGCGATCGGTGATGTCAGTCAGCATCAACAGCGTTTCGTGGTGGCCACCCTCGATGGCCAGGATCGGACAGGAAGCCATAATTGTCCAGATTGGCGTGCCGTCGCTGTGAATAAAACGAATGTCTTCGCGTCGTCGCTGGCCATCAAGGCAGCCATCCAGGAATTCTTGCGCAATTGCACGATCCCTGACCGCGACAAAATCGAGCATCGGACGACCGATCATCTCGCCGACGGTATGGCCAAACAGCCGGGCCATGGCCGGATTGAGGAAGCGCGCATTGCCCTGCCGGTTGAGCTGCCAGATGCCCTCCTCGGCCGTTTCCACAATGGTGCGGTAGCGCTCCTCCGAGACCCGCAGCGCACGCTCAGTCCGGTGGCGGGCCAGGGCATGACGAATCGTGCGCAGCAGCACGATGCTGTCGACATGCTGCTTGGGCAAATAGTCTTCGGCGCCGGCCTGCATCGCCATCAGCGCCATGTCTTCGTTTTCGTTGCCGGAAAACACCACGATCGGCGTATTCGGCGCTTGCTGCTGGAAGGCGAGAAAGGTATCCAGCCCATGGCTATCCGGCAATGAAAGATCGAGAAGGACGATATCCGGATTCACGGCAGCCATCATGATCAAGCCTTCCGACAGCCGGTCCGCCGTGTGGATTTGCAGGGGACTTGTGTGTCGTTCCTGCAGGTATTCCCGCACCAGCCGTACATCGCCCGGGTTGTCATCGATCAACAAAATCTTGTCGAAAGTGGCTCCTGCGCCATTCACGACGGTTTTCAATGTGGCTTGTCCATTACTCATATTTGCGTGGGCAGTGTCGACGCACCCAGCCAATAGGCGTCGATGAGACGCATCATGGCCATGAATTCATCAAAGTCGGCGGGCTTGGTCAGGAACGAATTGACATGCGCAGCATAGGCATCCAGCACATCCCGCTTCGCGTTCGAAGAGGATAGCATTACGATGGGGATATTGAGCAGCACCGGGTCAAGCTTGACCTGCTGCAGCACCTCCTGACCATTGAGCCGTGGCAAGTTGAGATCGAGCAGGATCAGATCGGGGGCGGGTGCATCCGCATACGGCCCGCGCCGATACAGGAAATCGAGCGCCTCGACACCATCCTTGGTCCAGAACAGCTCCGCTTGGACGCGCACTTCCTTCAGCGCCTCCTGCACCAAGCGCGCGTCGGCGGGATTGTCTTCGACCAACAGGATTTTCATCTCAGTATGACTTCTGCTTTAATCCAGGTACTTCGGCCACCGCTCGCGTTGCCTCCGCAAGGGTGAAGTGAAAGGTCGTGCCCCGCCCCAGCATGGAGTCCACCCAGATGCTACCACCGTGCCGCTCGACGATTTTTTTGCAAATCGCGAGCCCGATTCCGGTTCCCGGGTACTCCTCACGTGTGTGCAAACGCTGGAAGATCACAAAGATACGCTCAAAAAAACGCGCGTCAATACCAATGCCATTATCAGCGACCGAGAAATGCCAGCGCTCGTCCTCACGTTGTGCGGTGATATGAACCTGCGGTGTTTTCTTGCCGCTGAATTTGATGGCATTGCCTATCAGATTGAGCAGCACCTGACTTAATTGCCGCGCGTCGCCCAGAACCGTCGGCAACGCGTCGTGGCTGATGACGGCATCGCTTTCGGCAATGCGCGACTTCAGCGCGGCAAGTGAGTCGGCCAGCACCTGCCCGAAGGCAACTGGCTCGAATGCTTTCTTGGTGGTGTTTACGCGCGATAAATCGAGCAAATCGGTAATCAGCGCCTGCATGCGCTGGCCACCTTCAACGATATAGTCCATGAATTCGGTGGCATCGCCACCGAAGCGGTCGCTATAGCGTTTGCGCAGCAGTTGCGTATAGCTGGTCACCATGCGCAGCGGTTCCTGCAGATCGTGCGAGGCCACGTAGGCAAACTGTTCGAGCTCGCTGTTGGAACGCACTAATTCAGCCGCGTTGCGCGCCAAGGCTGCATCCAGCGCGTGCTTCTCCGAAATGTCCTCGACCATGCCGACATAGCCAACGATCCGTCCCGACTCGCGCATATCGGCAGCATTCACGCGCGTCCATACCACTGCACCATCGGGACGCAAAAAACGATGCTCGCTTCGGAAGTTCATGGCGCCTTCGGCTGACGCCGACCATTCAGCGAAGACCCGCTCCCGGTCATCCGGATGCAGTGCAGCGCCCCAGCCATCACCAAGGCTCTCGGCAAGAGTCAGCCCGGCGATCCGCTGCCAGGCGGGATTGGTATAAGTGCACCGTCCGGCTGCATCAGTCACATACATGCCCAGTGGCGACGATTCCATCACGGTACGGAGCTGTCGCTCGGCACTCTTGAGCGCCGTAATATCGAAAGTCATGGCGTAAAAACCACGAACTGTGCCGTCGACAGCCCGGTCGGGGATATAGTCGGACTGGTAGTGATAGACACTTCCGTCCACCGTGCCCTCACCTTCAAACCTGACCCGTTCACCACGCAGCGCCGCCTCAACATGGCCTTTGATATGGTCGTAGATCTGTTCACCGCGCACCTCAAGCATGGTGCGGCCCAGCATCGCGTTCGTATCCAATCCGAACAGTTTGCCGATGAAAGCATTGCAGAAGCGATAGCGTTGTTGGTGGTCGATATAGCTGATCAGCGCCGGAAGATTATCGGTGAGCATCCGGATGCGCTGCTCGCTTTCAGCGAGCGTCAGCTGGATATGCTTCAGTTCGGTAATGTCATCGATCAGCGAGAAAAATCCGACCACCGCCCCCGCAGCGGAAAGATCAGGGATATAGCTCGCGCGTTCATGCCGCAACGAGCTCCCGCGCATCACGCTACGCTCAAAGTGGATCCGCTCGCCGCCCAGGGCACGTCGAATGAAAGGCTCGCTTTGTGCATAGGCCACTGGCCCGAGGACATCCATGGCAGCCATACCCACAATCGCCACCGGCGAGACGCCGTAGGCCTGCTCGTAAGCAAGATTACCGAATCCAAAGCGTTCCTGCGGATCAATGTAGGCGATCAGTGCCGGGATATTGTCGCCAATCAGGCGCAGGCGTTTTTCCGATGCTTCGCGTTGTGCCGCCAGCTCCTGGAGAATGTCGTTGGCACGTTCCAGCGATTCCTTCTCGAATTCAAGCGACTCGGTCATGGCGTCGAACTCGCGCGCCAGATCGCCGAACTCGTCCTGCGTTGTGCTGTGATTGCGCTTCTGCAAATTACCCATGCGCACCGCCGTCGCGATTTTTTGCAGACCTGCAAGCGGCATCATCACGCGTCGCGAAATCAGGAATGACAGCAACAGTATCGCCACTGCCAGCGCCACCGGCACCATCACTGCGGCGAATACCAACTGTTGGGTGGCGCGGGTGCGCACTGCGGCGCCGCCTTCCTGAATGCGATAGGCATCTTCGGCAATCGACTGGGCGTTGGAGACCAGCAGGTCAACCAGCATTTCCTTGCGTCGCGCCGCCAACGGATTCGACGCATCCCGCGACGCAGCCTTCAGGTTGGCAAACAGCTCGGGCAAGGCCTCAAGGTCGCGACTCAGCGGAGACAACTGCGGATAGATCGTCGATGTATCTTTAGTCAAAGGCTTTAGCGAATCGACAATCCGGGCATGGCGCTGCTCCCATTGCTGCGCCGGGCGCTCCCCGCCATACAGCGCATATTCCTGGGTGAGCGCGAGCAGGGCTGAAATATCGCGGGCGACGGCGCGAACGCGACTTTGCGATTCATCGATGGCGGCGGCGCGCTGCGCGATAAACCATACGGCTGCCGCAGACGATACGCTGACGACAACGGCCAAGGTGACGGCGGCGATAAGTTGTGTCCGGACGCGCACGCGGGTCTATTTGACGATCGAGACTGCCATGGGCAGCACCCGGGCGAGCGGCGCCGGGTAAACATAGTTTAGGTAGTTGGGCAGCGCGGCACCTGCTGTATACCCTTCGCGCGCGGCCCAACGGGCCTGGCTTTCCAGCAAAGCGATAAGCGACTGACTCAGGGACAGTTCGTATTCGATGTCCTTCCAGATCCGCTCGATATAATTCTGCTCAAGCTGTAGCCGGGTTCGCAACACAGCTTGCGCTTTCAGCGGCTGATCGTGGATGAAGCGATTGGCGCGTTCAAGTGCACGCAGCATTTTGCCCAGCTCCGCATCGCGCAGGCTGGCCAGGCGCCGATCGATGACCACATTGAAAGTGGTGCGATAGACGCGACTGGAAGGCAGGGTTTTACCGTCCGCACCAAGCGCCGCGACTACCGCGGAGGCGTAGGGCTCGAATACCGCCAGCGCATCGACCTCGCGATTCTCGATGGCGGCGACAGCGCGATCCGGGGGCACGCTGACGATCGTCACGTCGCGTCTGTCGACACCGTAAAACAACAGGAAAGAATCGAGGAAATATTGTGCCCCGGTGCCGGTGAATGTGCCAATGCGCTTGCCCACCAGGTCCTTCGGTGCGACGATGCCGGCGCCTATGCGTGCCACAAGCTTGGTGTCGTTTGGCGAGCCGCTGAAGGTCGCCAGAATGAAAAATGCCTGGCTCGAAAAACTGCTCAATACGATCGGCGCGTCGGCGACGGTTGCAACGGACACCTCGCCAGCGAGCAGGCGTTTGAGACAGACGCGCCCGACGATGCAATCCTCGATGCGCAGCTTCACGCCCTCCACAACAAAATAACCCTCGGCCTCCGCAACATAGAACGGCAGGGATAACGGCAGGCGCGCCACCCCGACCACCAAGTCCTCGGCAAGACAGAGGCCGGCCATCAGCCCTAACGCAAGGCCCGCAAGCCCTGTGTAGATCCATCGATGCGGCACGGTCGACCGGATGGGTAGCGTAGCGATTGCTTTGGCAGCAACCTCGGACGTAATGCGCATTGGCGACAGCCTCTTCGTCGGGAAGGTCAAATGTGTTGGCGTGGAGAAGGAACCGATAGCTGTTTAACGGCAGAAATCGCCCCAATCTAAAGCCGCTATGCGGCCAAACCGTCGCCAACGGCGGTGCGAGCAAAGGGTACACCGCCCCGAGAGAAAAAAGGAACCACAAGCATTGGCGCGGTGTTTGAGTCAAAAATGCCTCAAA
>JANMXS010000291.1:0-37263 GCA_031394335.1 Burkholderiales bacterium | reverse complement strand
CACGCGCAACGCTGGGCGTGAAGTACAAACCCAAGGTGACCGCGATAAACATCTGCCCGATCTCGCGCCCCAGCGGTGGCGCAGCAAGCCGCGCCCCACTGAAGTTGCACACGGCCATCGCGACCAAGGGGCCGATCATCCACGGCAATGGCGCCCGGATGAAGGCAAAAAGCGCCCCGCCGATCAGGCTGACCGCCAGCGCCTTCACGGCCCGCCGCCAGTCCGTCTGACGAAATTGTTGTATTAAATGCACCGCCGCATAATGACGGTGCCGCCCACTTTGGGCAAGCATCCCTCGCGCTTTTTGCTCCCACTTGCGCGCCGAGGTTGGAAAGCGCACGCGAAATCGCTATAATTGCGGGCTTCGCTGTCCAACCTCGGCGTACCGGCAGAGAGAATGGTGTCGGTCAGGCTTGCCCAAAGCGGGCGGCACGGTCATCATGCGGCGGTGCAATTTAAACAACAATTTCTGCAAATTGATTGGCGGCGGTCGTTGCTGGCGCTGGCGGTCAGCGTGGTCGGCGGGGCGATTTGTGCCTGGCTGCGGACGCCCCTGCCGTGGATGATCGGCCCCCTGGTGGCGATGGCTGTGTGCAACTTCAGCGGGGCGCGGCTTGCGGCGCCGCCGCTGGGGCGCGAGGTTGGGCAAATGTTTATCGCCGTCACCCTGGGTTTGTACTTCACGCCGAGTGTGGCGCGTGAAGTCGCGGCACATGCGGAGGTGTTGGTGACGGCGGCGATTTCATCGATCCTGATCGGCGCGGTGGCTGCGCAATTTCTGTCGCGCGTGGCGCGGGTGGGCGAGGCCACGGCGTTCTTTGCCAGCGTTCCCGGCGGCGCGGCGGAAATGGCGACGCTGGGCGAGCGCTTTGGCGCATCGATCGACAAGGTGGCGGTCGCGCATGCGGTGCGAATTTTTCTGGTGGTCTGCACCATCCCGGTCGTCCTGACGCTGGCCAATGTGCACGGCGGTGATACTTATCGACCGGTGCTCACGCCGTTTTCAGCGCTCAATTTATCGATGCTGTTCGCGATTGCGGCAGCTGGCGGCCTGCTGTTCCGCGCGATTCGCTTCCCGAATCCGTGGATGATGGGGCCGCTGGCGACGACCATTGTCGTCACCGCCGCCGGACTGCAACTGTCGTCGATGGCCGGGATCCTGACCAATGTCGGACAGGTGCTGCTGGGTTGCGCGCTCGGCACCCGTTTCGCGCCCACCTTCCTGAAAGGCGCACCGCGCTTCATGGCCGCCCTGATTGCCAGCATCTATCTGATGATGGCGCTGTCGGCCTTGCTGGCATGGTGCCTGGCGAGCGTGTCCGGCCTTTATGTACCGAGCATGATTCTGGCCACGGCCCCCGGCGGAATTGCGGAAATGTCCATTACCGCGCGCACCCTGCAGCTTGGCGTTGCCCTGGTGACGGCGGCACACGTGACCCGCGTATTGCTGATCCTTTCCTTTACCTTGCCCATTTACAAGCAATTGCACCGGTGGCGGCAATCAAGGGCGGTTCGCTAGACGGCGGGGCCGCAAAAAAATCCCGCCACAGCAAGCTGCGGCGGGACACGGGAAGGCGACAAAGCATGCCACCAACCCTTTCGGGGAACCGATGAATCGCCGCGTTCATGTTTCAAACGCGTCGATCTGTACTGAAATAAAAGTGCCCGCACATTACTTGGCACGGGCCAAGATCAAGGCATTTAGGAGGACATCTTCAGCCCTGACCACACTCACTCTAAACCGTGCGACTTGATGCATTTGTCGCGGGATGAATGCAGATTAGGCGCGCAAGCTTACGTACAACTTACGGAAAGCTCACGCGCATCAAGGTGCCTTGCCCGCTGGCGGGGCTGAGGGCGGTAATGGTTGCGCCGTGACGCGCCACGATTTCCTTGACGATGGCGAGGCCGATGCCGGTCCCGTGTTCCTTGCTGCCCACGGCGCGGTAAAAACGGTCAAACACCAGGTGCCGCTCTGCTTCCGGAATGCCGACGCCATTGTCTTCGACTTCAAGCGCAATGATGGGCTGTGTGCGCACGCGAACGGTGACGTGGCCGCCGGCGGGTGTGTAGCGAATCGCGTTATCGATCAGATTGTTGAGCATTTCCCTGACCAGCAGAGGACTGCCGTTGATTTGCGCTGCCGCTGCATCCGCCTCAAGACCGAGATCGATATTTTTTTGTGCGGCCAGCGGAAATGTTTCCTCAACCCCTGCCCTCGCCAGGCTGACGAGGTCCATACTTTCAAAGCGTATCGCGCCTTCGGCATCGGTCTCGGCGCGTGCCAGCGTCAACAACTGATTGATCAAATGGGTGCTGCGTTCGGACCCGGTGGCGATACGCTGCAGCGCCTCGGCCATCGCGCTCGGCTCGGTGCTGCGCAAGGCAAGCTCGGTTTGCATGCGTACCCCTGCCAATGGCGTACGCAGTTGGTGGGCCGCGTTGGCGATGAAACGTTTTTGCGCGATCGTGTTCTGCTCCACGCGCTGCAGCATCTGGTTGAATGCAT
Source organism: Burkholderiales bacterium (assembly GCA_031394335.1). Lineage (GTDB taxonomy): Bacteria > Pseudomonadota > Gammaproteobacteria > Burkholderiales > Usitatibacteraceae > UKL13-2. The sequence continues at coordinate 34,754 of JANMXS010000291.1, read as the reverse complement.
TGATCAGCGGCACCACATCCTCAGGGGCGTCGGCAGCGTCGAGCGGGCGAATATCGTTGACGTCGCGTCTGGCGACTTGATCGTGAAGCCGGTTGAGCGGATTGAGGCCGCGCCTCAGTCCCACCCAAAGCATGAACATTGCCAGCGGAATCAGGATCAGCTGCGGCAACATCACCCCGAGGGTAATTTCCCGCGCCAGCGCCTCGCGGCGCTCGGTGGTTTCGGCGATCTGCAGCGTAATCGGCGCACTGCTGCCGTTGATCTCGCGAGTCAGGGTGGCTGAACGCACGTTTATGAATTGATTGGCGCCTATCGACAACGTTTCGTTGCGGAACATGACCGGACTGTAATCGTTTCTTTCGGCAACGCTCGCGGTCGGCAACTGGATGGTGCCGAAGATCAGCTTGCCGTGGTTGTCATCGACGCGATAGTAGTGGTTGCCGATATCCTCGTCCGACAGCAGGGTGGGCAGGTCGATGAGCATGCGGTAGGCGCCGGTTCGCGGCAGCCACACGATTTGCTCGGCAAGCGCACGCGCCTGGCTCGCCAGGGCGCGATCAAATGCGCTGTTGGCCAGCGAGATGCCGATCAGATAGGTGAGCACCAGCGAAATTGGCAAGGCAATCAGTAGCGGGATCAGCATCCAGGTGAGAATGGCGCTGAACAGCGAGCGTCGCGATGCGACCAATGATGCCGGTGGCGTGATGCGCAGATTGCCCCGGGCGTCCCCGTCCGAGATGCGATCCGGCGGCCCGGGGCGCCTCACGGGCCCGTTGGCGCCACCGCAGGCGGCTTCTCAAGGCAGTAGCCGAGGCCGCGTACGGTATTCAGTTTGAGTTCAGCCGACTCCAGCTTCTTGCGCAGGCGATGTACGTAAACCTCCACGGCATTGCTGCTGACTTCATCGCCCCACTGGCACATCAGGTCGATGATTTGTTCCTTGTTGACGACGCGACCGGCGCGCGCCAGAAAAATCTCCAGCAGCGCAATTTCGCGTGCCGACAGGTCCGAGGGGTGGCCGTTGATCGTTACCGTGCGGCTGACGGCATCGAACTGCAATGCACCGTGCTGGATGGTGGAGGACGATTGTCCCTGTGCGCGGCGCGTCAGCGCACGCACGCGCGCTTCCAGCTCTGCCAGTTCAAAGGGCTTGACCAGATAGTCGTCTGCGCCCAGATCCAGGCCGCGCACGCGGTCCTCGACACCGTCGAGCGCAGTCAGAATCAGCACCGGTGTGGCCAGCTTGCGTTCGCGCAGATTCTTCAGGACGTGGAAACCGTCCATGCCGGGCAGGCCGATGTCAAGAATGACCAGATCAAAATGCTGCGTCGCCAGCGCGCTATCGGCTTCGCCACCGGTGTTGACGCAATCCACCGCGTTATCGCTCGCCCGCAGTGCTCGGGTCAGGCCATCGGCCAGGATGGGATCGTCTTCAGCAATCAGGATTCTCATGCGTGGAGAATAAAGCAAAACGGGGTAGCCATGGCTACCCCGTCGGCGTCAGCAACTTTTTTGCGGGGCGGGAAGTGGCGCTTACTTCTTCTTTTCGTCTTTCTTCATGTCTTTCTTTGGCTCTTCTTTCTTGGCCTGCTTGGCGATGATCAGGTCCTTGATGCCGTCATAGGTTTTGGCGGGCACAATTTTTTTCTTGGCCAGATCATCCTTGCCGCTGTATGGCCGGCCCTTGACGATTTTGTCCGCATACGCCTCGCCAACACCAGGCAGGGTTTTCAATTCGTCGGCACTTGCGCTGTTGATATCCATCGGCTCTTTTTTTGCCTCGGCTTTCGATTCGGCCTTGGCTGGCGCAGCTTTCGGTGCTTCAGCCTTTTGTGCGAAGGCGCTGCCGGCGAGGGCAAGCAGGGTGGCAGCGAGCAAGGAAGTCAGCTTTTTCATTTATGTCTCCTGGAACGTGAAGGTGAGAGTGTTTTTTGCGCATTTTGCGCTGACGCGCATGGTGCCGCGCTTTTGCCGAACCTATTAAATCACAGCGCAAAATTCGTTGCCTGAAAATCGGTCGCAGGGTTCGATAACCGGGTCTAGAATTCGGCATGGCTCAAAAAATACCACGACCGGATCAGGAAGAACGATGGCAGGCCTTCAATGCGCGCGACTCGACATACGAGGGCGTGTTTTTTGTCGGCGTCACCACCACGCGGATTTTTTGCCGCCCGACCTGCAGTGCACGCAAACCCAAGCGCGAAAACACCGAATTTTTCGACAACAAAAGCGCTGCCCTGCATGCCGGTTTCCGCCCTTGTCTGCGCTGCAAGCCGATGCAGACGACCAGCGAGGTTCCGGCGCTCGTCGAGGTGCTGCGCAAACGCGTCGAAAGCGATCCGGCGGCGCGGTTGCGCGAGCGCGACCTGCTGGAGATGGGGGTCGATCCGTCCACGGCGCGGCGGCAGTTTCAACGTTATTTCGGCATGAGTTTTCATGCCTATCAACGGGCGCGGCGCATGGGCGCAGCCCTGGCGGCGGTTAAAGGAGGAATGAACGTGCTCGATACCCAACTGGATCATGGCTTTGAATCATCAAGCGGCTTTCGCGAAGCATTTGCAAAAGTGTTCGGTGCGCCGCCGTCGAAATCCAGCGGCGTGCATTGCCTGTTGTCACGCTGGATTGAAACCCCGTTGGGCGCGATGCTGGCGCTGGCGGACGATGCCGGTTTGTATGTGCTGGATTTTGTCGATCGGCGCGGACTTGAACGCGAGATCCTGCGGCTGCGTGAGCGCACCGGGGTGGCGATCGTGCCCGGCGCGCATCGGGTGCTGGACCAGGCCGAAAAAGAAATTGGCGAATATTTTGCCGGCACCCGCACGCGCTTCACCCTTCCGCTGGCTGAGCGCGGCACCGATTTTCAGCGCTCGGTCTGGCAGCAATTGTTGCAAATACCGCCGGGCGAGACGCGCGCCTATGCCGACATCGCCAAGGCGATCGGCCAGCCCAGCGCCAATCGCGCGGTGGCGCGAGCCAATGGCGATAACTTCCGCGCCATCGTCATTCCCTGCCATCGCGTGATCGGCAGCGATGGTTCGCTGACCGGCTACGGCGGCGGGCTGGCGCGCAAGCAATGGCTGTTGAACCACGAAGCGGCATCGGCCGGGGCCGCCAGTAAAGCGCCGCGGCGCAACGCGCAAGAAACGCGGGCGCAAAAAGCCAAACCCCGCTTGCGCGGGGTTTGGCGATGTTTCTTTTGAGGCAACTTGCAACAAAGCCGCCAACCCATACGGGGTATGACGGCCTGGATGCGCGTTCTTACATGTCCATGCCGCCCATGCCGCCCATACCACCCATACCGCCCATGCCGCCGCCAGCCGATTCATCCTTCGGCAGTTCGGCAACCATCGCGTCGGTGGTCAACATCAGGGATGCAACCGATGCTGCGTTCTGCAACGCGAAACGGGTGACTTTGGTCGGGTCCAGAACGCCCAGCTCAACCATATCGCCGTATTCGCCAGTGGCAGCGTTGTAGCCAAAGTTGCCCTTGCCTTCAACCACCTTGTTCACCACCACCGACGGCTCGTCACCGGCGTTGTAGGCGATCATGCGCAACGGCTCTTCGATGGCGCGCAGGATGATCTTGATACCGGCGTCCTGCTCGGGATTGTCTCCCTTGATCTTGCCGGCATTGGTACGTGCGCGCAGAAATGCAACACCACCACCGGCGACGATGCCTTCTTCGACGGCGGCGCGGGTTGCGTGCAATGCGTCTTCAACGCGTGCTTTTTTCTCTTTCATTTCGACTTCGGTGGCTGCACCGACGCGAATCACGGCAACACCGCCGGCCAGCTTGGCCACGCGCTCTTGCAGCTTTTCCTTGTCGTAGTCGGACGTTGCGTCGTCGATTTGCTTGCGAACGGTGGCAACGCGCGCCTTGATATCTTCTTCCTTGCCGGCACCGTCGATGATCGTGGTGTTTTCCTTGCCGACTTCAATCTTCTTGGCACGGCCCAGATCCTTCAGGGTCACGTTCTCGAGTTTCAGGCCGAGTTCTTCAGCGATCACGGTACCGCCGGTGAGGATGGCGATATCTTCGAGCATGGCTTTACGACGGTCACCGAAACCAGGCGCCTTGACGGCGGTGGTCTTCAGGATACCGCGGATGTTGTTCACCACCAGGGTCGCCAGTGCTTCGCCATCGACATCTTCAGCGATGATCAGCAGCGGACGACCGGCTTTGGCGACTTGTTCCAGGATCGGCAGCAGATCGCGGATGTTGGAGACTTTCTTGTCATGCAACAGGATGAACGGCTCGTCGAGGTTGGCGACTTGCTTGTCCGGGTTGTTGATGAAATACGGCGACAGATAGCCGCGGTCGAACTGCATGCCTTCGACGATATCGAGTTCGTTGTCGAGCGACTTGCCGTCTTCAACCGTGATCACGCCTTCTTTGCCGACTTTTTCCATCGCCTTGGCGATGATGTCGCCGATGTTGGCGTCCGAGTTGGCCGAGATCGCGCCAACCTGGGCAATTTCCTTGCTGGTGGTGGTCGGCTTGGAGATTTTCTTCAGCTCGGCGACGATCGCGCTAACCGCTTTGTCGATACCGCGCTTCAGGTCCATCGGGTTCATGCCGGCGGCTACGTATTTCATGCCTTCGACCACGATAGCCTGTGCCAGCACGGTGGCGGTGGTGGTGCCGTCACCGGCGACGTCGGAGGTCTTGGAAGCGACTTCCTTGACCATCTGCGCGCCCATGTTTTCGAACCTGTCTTTGAGTTCGATTTCCTTGGCAACGGAAACGCCGTCCTTGGTGATGGTCGGCGCGCCAAACGAGCGCTCCAGAACCACGTTGCGGCCTTTCGGGCCCAGGGTAACTTTAACTGCGTTGGCGAGAACGTTGACGCCATTGACCATCCGCGCACGGGCGGATTCGCCGAATTTGACTTCTTTAGATGCCATGATGAATTACCTCTTAAATTGAATTCGTAACGAAAATCGCGGGCAAAATTTATTTGCCGACGACGGCCATGATGTCTTCCTCGCGCATCACGAGGAGTTCTTCGCCGTCAACCTTGACGGTCTGGCCGGAATACTTGCCGAACAACACCTTGTCGCCGACTTTGACGTCGAGGGTGCGGACTTTGCCATCGTCACCGACTTTGCCATTGCCCACGGCAAGAATTTCGCCTTGATCGGGTTTCTCGGCCACGGTATCGGGAATCACGATGCCGGAGGCGGTTTTACGCTCTTCTTCCAAACGCTTTACGATCACACGATCGTGCAAAGGACGCAGTTTCATAGCTCACTCCTGGATATTGTTGCGGTTGCTCAAAGATTTGCCGTGCAGACTTACAGCGGCAAGGAAAATAGGCTGGATGGGTTATTAGCACTCACCTCAAGCGAGTGCTAATGATAAGGGCGAAGTATGAAGATTTCAAGTCACCATTTTGATTCGGGCCTGAGTGCCGATGCGTTTGGCGGGCGATTGAAATGCGAAACTCCAGCATTGGCACGCATTCCAAGCCAAAAATGCCTGAAAAGCCGCGCCAATGCTGGAGTTTGCCGTTTGGGGCGCTTCTCGAAACCTCTAAGTTTCGTCATTCCAGCGCAGGCTGGAATCCAGTCCTTCGTTGAATCAAACACTTGGAGGGACTGGGTCCCAGCTGTCGATGGAGACCTATTCGGGGCGCTGGGACGACGGGGTTTTTAGAAGTTCCCTTTGCGTCAGTTTTGGGCTGATGCGCTACCCGCCCCGCGCCGGGGCGATGCCGGTTTTTGGGTAATGCGGCAAGCCGCAGCTTGCCGCTACCCCGCCGCGTCGATCAAGCCAGACCCGGCGCAATGCCGAAGGGATAAACCACCCGGCGTGCCTCGCGCAGCCGATAGGGGTCAATGACCGGCTTGCTGATCAAGGGGCAGGTCGGGTTTCGGTAGCCGCCATTTTCCAGGGTGAGATCCTCGGCCACCTCCGACCACACGCCACCGCGCACCGGGCGGAACAGCCATCGGATGTAGCCTGAGCGGCCGGCAGCCTCGATCAGGTCATCGGCGTCGGGTACATCCGCCACGAACGGCGATTCGCCATCCAGCATCACCGTCGATGAACCGAAAGCATGGCGGCCCATGGTGGTTTCATTCAGGTCGGCGCCCGGGCGCTGAAACGGCTTGGCCTCGGTGCGTTCAAGGTTCCACGCGCCCAACTCCCACGCGGTCTCCAGTGTTTCATTATCGAGATCATCGAAGCGATCCCAACGCGAGTTGACCTGCAGGCACGAACTCGGTACCGGCTGATAGGCAACGGTGTCGGAATCCTCGGTCAATTTAACTTCGACAAAGCCGTGCCAGTGCAGCGTCAGTACCACCGGCGTGTTGGTGTGCGGGACCGCGGCCAGGGTCACGGCGACCAGCGGCAGGCGGTTGCTGATGAGTTGAGTTTCGATAAGATCGAGCAGGTTCATGAAGCAAAGCTCCTTTGGTCTGTTCACAAATCGCGTGTCGTCACAAATGTTCGACAACTTTCTATATTTCTTTAACGCCCCACCGAGCGGATCGCAGCGCATCGATTGAGCCACACTTCAAAAATCATATGTTGTTAGCAATCAGGCGGCGTGGTTGCCAATCGGGTGTGATAGATTCGATCGCCATGAGCACTCCGTCCCTTAATGCCAAGCAAGTTTCGCGTTCACTCGCGGCGGTATGGCACCCCTGCACGCAAATGAAGCACCACGAGCAGTTCCCGCTGGTGCCGATTGCGCGCGGCGAGGGCGCCTGGCTGATTGATTACGAAGGCAAGCGCTATCTCGATGCGGTCTCGTCATGGTGGGTCAATCTGTTCGGGCACGCCAACCCGCGCATCAATGCCGCGCTGAAAACCCAGCTCGATACGCTCGAACACGTGATGCTGGCCGGCTTTACCCACGAACCGGCGATCGAACTTTCCGAGCGGCTGGCAAAACTGACCGGACTCGGTCATGCCTTCTATGGCAGCGACGGCGCCAGCGCGGTGGAGATCGCACTGAAGATGAGCTTTCATTACTGGCGAAACGTCGGCAAGCCTGGCAAGCAAAAATTTGTGAGCCTGGAAGGCAGCTACCACGGTGAAACCCTGGGTGCGTTGGCGGTCACCGATGTGGCGATTTTCCGCGATGCGTACGGGCCGCTGCTGAACAATAATCTGCTGGCGCCGTTTCCGGGGCCGCGTCCGGCACAGACCGCGGAGGCCTGCTGCCCAGAATGTATCGTTGCAGCCGTTTCTGCGCTTGAGGCTATGCTGGCCGAACGCCATGATGAAATTGCCGCCTTCATCATCGAGCCATTGGTACAGGGCGCTGCCGGCATGCGCCTCTATCACCCGGATTATCTGCGCAAGGCGCGCGCGCTGTGCAGCCGATACGGCGTGCATCTGATCGCCGATGAAATCATGACCGGCTTCGGACGAACCGGAACCATGTTCGCCATTGAGCAAGCCGGGATCACGTCCGACCTTATATGTTTGTCAAAAGGCCTGACCGGCGGCTACTTGCCGCTGTCATGCGTGCTCAGCAGCGACGATATCTACGCCGCGTTTTATGACGATGATAATGCGCGTGGTTTTCTGCATTCGCATTCCTACACCGGCAGCGCGCTGGCCTGTCGCGCGGCGCTGGCCACGCTGGATATCTTCGCCGCAGACGCCGTGATCGACAAAAATCGCGACAAGGCAATACGGTTTACCGCGCTGGCTACATCGCTGGCGCAGCACCCCCGGGTGAAAAATTTTCGCCACCTCGGCATGATCTGGGCGTTCGAAGTCGACAACATCGATAAAAAATTTGTCCGGGAATTTTTTGCGCGCGCACTCAAACGCGGCGTACTGCTGCGGCCGATCGGCAGCACGGTCTACTTCATGCCGCCGTATATCGTTGCCGATGACGAGTTTGCCTGGCTGGTGGCGCAGACTGTAGCGACTATCGATGAAATGACCACCGCATGAACTTTCGATACCTTATCGCCCCCGTATTCATATTGGGGGCAAGCATCAGCGCGTTTGCACAAAGTACCTTCCACCCCGGCACTTTCCAAACCGGCGCCCTGCCGCCCGCAGTCGCCGAAGCGCTCACGCGCGCAAACGTCCCGCTGGAAAGTGTGTCGGTGATAGTCAAAGAGCCTGGCGTGCGCGATACCTTGCTCAGCCTCAACGCCGACAAGTCGATGAACCCGGCATCGGTAATGAAATTGTTCACCACCTACGCCGGACTGGAATTGCTCGGGCCGGCCTACACCTGGAAAACCGAGGCCTACGCCCTGGGTGAGGTTCGCGGCAATAACTTGTTCGGAGACCTGGTGCTGAAGGGAGGCGGCGATCCCAAGTTGACCATCGAGCGCTTTGAGGCCTTGCTGAAACAGCTTCGCCAGCGTGGCCTGCGCACGATTCGCGGCGACCTCATCCTGGACCACGCGTTCTTCAATACACCACCGCATGATTCCGCCACATTCGATGATGAGCCGCTGCGCGCCTATAACGTCGGCGCTGATGCACTGCTGCTTAATTTCAAGACGGTGCGCTTTTTCTTTGCCGCATCGGTCGACGGTAAATCGCTAACGATTTCCCCGGATGCGAAACCGGCTCAGCTTGAGATTGTCAATCGCGTCAAACTCGTTGATGGCGTCTGTGGCGATTGGCAAAGCCGCATCCTGCTCGATGTCCAGATGGTGAATCCCGTGCAGGTCAAAGTCGCGTTCACCGGCAATTATGCGAAGAGTTGCGGTACGCAGGCGTGGAATATTTCACTGCTCGACCACACCCGTTTTGTCGGCGGCGTATTTGCCACCATGTGGAAGGAACTTGGCGGCAGCTGGAACGGCCTGGTCAAAGTGATGGTGACACCGCCCGATGCCAAATTGCTCGCCGTCGTGGAATCGCCGCCACTGGCGGAAGTGGTGCGCGACATCAATAAATTTTCCAATAACGTAATGGCGCGGCAGTTGTTTCTGACCCTGTCGGCCGAAAAATCGGGTGCGCCCGGCACGGTGGTGCGTTCAACGGAAATCATCAAGGAATGGTTGGCCAGGAAAGGCATCGCGGCGCCTGAGCTCATAATCGAAAACGGTTCAGGCCTGTCGCGCCTTGAGCGCAGCAGCGCGGCGACCTTGTCCGCACTGCTCGATGCGGCGTGGAAGTCCAGCGTGATGCCGGAGTTCATCTCGTCAATGTCGCTGCTCGGGATTGATGGCACCCTGCGCCGCCGCGGCCGCAGCGACGCCGTTGTCGGTCAGGCGCATATCAAGAGCGGCACCTTGAATGACGCCCGCGCCATTGCCGGCTATGTACTCGACAGCAGTGGCAAACGCTGGAGCGTGGTGATGATAGTCAATCATCCGAACGCCACGCAGACGCAAGCCGCACAGGACGCTTTGCTGGCCTGGGTTTATGCGGGCGCGCCCGCTGTCGCAGCACCTGCGCCGCTCGCCGCACCGGTTCCCGAGCTGCCGTTCAGGCGTCAGTAGTGCCTGCCATCTTTATGCGCGAACGTGACTTCACCATTCGTGTCATCAACAAACATTAAATCGTCGTCCGGATAAAAAGCCCGGTCGGCATCGATGCGGCTGCCGACTTCGAGATAGGACGCAGAGTGCGAAGAGCGATTGATTAAATGATGTCCGTCGGCCTTGCCGCCTGGGTAGCCGGCGCACATGCCGACACTGAGCAGCTGCTCACCGATATCGCTGACCAGCACGACTTCACCGCTCAGTATGTAGACGAATTCATCTTCCAGCGTATGCCAATGGCGCAGCGCGGATTGCCCATTGGGACCCAGCGTGACCAGGTTGACGCCAAATTGTGTCAGCCTGCAAGCGTCGCCCAGTCGGCGTTTGACGCGATCGCCCATACGCGAGCGAAACGGTTCCGGATAGCCGGAGCCGCGAACTACGGGTGCCTCGTCGGGATCGAGAGCCGGGGGTTGCAACGATTCGAACATGGGAATTGTTCCCCCAAAAATTCGATTGTAAAGCCGGTGCGGCGGCTATAGCAGGATAACGCAGGGCGGAGCTGGATAAAACGGGCTCTTCTCAGCAACTAAGCAGCCAGTCTTGAAAAACTTCGCCCGCACTTATAGCTGTTTGCTCGTGGATGCCTTGCCGGCAACGGTGTCCGCGCGCGCGCTTTGGCTGTTCATCAAGCTGCCCATGCTGGACAGGCATAGGCCGGTAATCAGGGTGGCGATGATCATCGCGAAAAGAGTGGTGTCGATTCTGGTTTGGGTTTTCATGTTCGTTTCCTTCAGGTGTTTGGCTGAGTTCGGTTGGGCGCTGCGTTGTCGATGAATGAACTTTATGCGTAGGCCGAACGTGATGAAACGGCGACGCGACGAACGCCATAAATCGCGGGATGGAATGGACATTCCTGGGGCCAGGTGTTGTTGCCCCTGGCTCGCCGGCGCCTGGTCCGGGGCAAATCCCCAACGGTTTCGTTGTTGAGCAGGCTTGTGCGGGACTACAATGAATGCATCATGACGTCTCGCGTATAACTTCGAAAATGCCGCGCTGTTGATGCAGATTCCCGCCTTTCTCAGGTCGTTTTACTTCCGACCGCGTCTGCTGGTGCATCTTCATACTTACACGCGCAAGGATTTCGGCGCCGATCTGGCGGCCGGGGTGACCGTCGGCATTGTCGCGCTGCCGCTGGCGATGGCGTTCGGCATTGCCTCCGGCGTGCGTCCCGAGCAGGGCATTATTACCGCGATCATTGGCGGCTTCCTGATTTCTGCACTAGGCGGCTCGCGGGTGCAGGTCGGCGGCCCGGCCGGTGCTTTCGTCGCACTACTGTATGGCATCGCCGAAAAATACGGGGTCGCCAATCTGCTGATCGCCACCATGATGGCGGGGGTGATGCTGTTCGCGATGGGCGCGTTCAAGCTGGGCAACCTGGTGCGCTTTGTGCCGGTGTCGATCGTGATCGGCTTCACCAACGGCATCGCGATCATCGTGGCGATTTCGCAGGTAAAGGATTTTCTGGGACTGGCCATTGCCAAGGCGCCATCAAACTTCTTCTCGCAGGTGAGCGCGATTGCCTCCGCCATTCATACGGTGAACGGGTTCGCGTTGGCCATCGGCGCGATGTCGCTGGGTATCATTTTGCTGTGGCCGCTGTCCTACGAGGCGCAACCGAGTCGTGCCAGGCGCATCATGACCAAGTTGCCCAGCACCATTGTGGTGTTGATCCTGTCGTCGTTGCTGGTGTGGTTTTTCAAACTGCCGGTAGAAACGATCGGCTCCAAATTTGGCGCGTTGCCCGGCGGTTTGCCGATGCCGGCGTTGCCCAGCTTCAATTGGGAAACGGCGCAGAACCTGGTCGCGCCCACTATTGCCATCGCGTTTTTATGCGCCATTGAGTCCCTGCTGTGCGCGCGGGTTGCCGATGGCATGATCGCCGATCGCCACGATCCCAATCAGGAGTTGATGGCGCAGGGGATCGCCAATTTTTTCAGCCCGTTTTTTGGCGGCATCGCCGCCACCGGCACCATCGCGCGCACCGTGACCAATGTCCGTTCCGGCGCGCGCTCGCCGGTCGCCGGGATCGTGCATGCGCTGGTGCTGTTTCTGATCATTCTGGTGGCCGCGCCACTCGCATCGAGCATACCCCTGGCCTCGCTCGCCGCGATTTTGCTGTGGGTCGCCTGGAGCATGGGCGACTGGCGCGAGTTTATGAAGCTTGGCCAGTTCTCGATGTTCTATCGAGCCACCCTGCTGTCCACGTTCGCGCTGACGGTGATCTTTGATCTGGTCGTGGCGATCGAAGTGGGTCTGGTGCTGTCGAGCCTGTTCTTCATCTACCGCGTGTCATCGCTGACCAAGGTTCAGGAAATCGTCTTGCCGCCTGCCATCGCCCATCCTGCCACGGGCGTGCGTGTGGCGGCATATCGCATTTTCGGCTCGCTGTTTTTCGCCAGCGTCACCAAACTCGAGGCCCTGCTTGATCCGGGTGGTGTGTTGCCCAAGGTAGTGATACTGGAGCTGCACCAACTCATCAACCTGGATACCACCGGGCTTGATGCGCTCGAGAAGCTGCATGCCCTGCTGCTCAAACAGGGCGGACATCTGCTCATCGCCGGCGCCACCGAGCAACCCCTGTCGCTGATGAAGCGCGGCGGCTTCATTGCGATCCTGGGCGAAAACAAGGTGGTCGACTCGCTGCAAGATGCGCTGAATATCGCGCGTGAGCTGACTGCGCCGGCGGTGGTGGCGACTTAAGTCCACTCGCGCCTGCCATCGAATTCTTTTACCAGGAAGTCGACGAAGGTTCGCACCTTGGCAGAAAGATGACGCCGGCTGGGATAGACCGCGTAGATAACCGAGGCGGGCGGCGTAAAGTCGGTAAGAATGCGCTGCAGGCGACCGGCGGCAATCCCGGGCGCCACCATGAAATCGGGTTCGAGGGTAATGCCGACGCCCTGCTCGGCGATGGCCACCGACATTTCGCCGTTGTTGGTATGGATCGAACCGGATATGCGCGCCTCGATGACGCGCCCGGCACTATCGCGAAACCGCCAATGGTCTTTGACGGCTGAGTATGCGTAGGTAAAGCAGTTATGCCCGGCCAGATCATCGGGGTGCGCGGGCGTACCGTGCTGCTTGAGATAGGCCGGCGAGGCGCAGGTCACCAGGCGGGTTTCGCCGATTTTCCGGGCAATCAGATTGGGGTTGCCGAGATCGCCGATGCGGATCGCCAAGTCGAGGCCTGCCTCGATCAGGTCGACAAAGTGATCGGACAGGGAAATGTCGAAGCGGGTTTCGGGGTACTTTGCCTGGAATTTGCCGATGGCCGGCGCCAGATGCCGTACGCCAAAGGTAATCGAGCAGGTGAGCTTGAGCGTGCCGCGCGGACGGGCGCTGCTCATTGAGGCCAGCGCCTCGGCCTCCTCCAGATCGCTCAACAACTGCACGCTGCGCTCAAAAAACGCTTCGCCACTTTCGGTCAGCGACAAGCGCCGGGTGGTGCGATTCAGCAGGCGCGCGTCGAGATGGGCCTCCAGCTGGGCAACCAGCCGCGATACCGCCGAGGTCGATAGTTCGAGCCGTTCGGCGGCACGTGCAAAGCTGCCCTGCTCAACGACTTTGGTGAAGACGCGGATTGCCGCAAGTGTGTCCATTGGGTCTTATTGTTGTGATTATCGGGATAATTTATTGATAATTTGCGCCTTTATCCCGATCAAGGCAAGCCTCATGATTCAGCTCGTCAACAACCTGTGTTGAAAAGAAGCGAAATAGATTCACAGCAAAAAAATTTGTCTGTCAGTCCGCCTTCCTGATCACGCATCTACCAAGGACATTTCTCATGAAACTCTATTACTCACCGGCCTCCTGCTCGTTCGCCTCCAACATCGCCCTGCATGAAGCGGGCATCGCCTACGACAAGACGCAGGTCGATCTGGCCACGCACAAGACGGCGGATGGCGCCGATTTTTACGCGATCAACGACAAAGGTTATGTGCCGTATATGGTGCTCGATAACGGCCAGGGCCTGAGCGAAGGCGTGGCGATTTTGCAATACATCGCCGACCAGAAACCCGAATCGAATCTGGCGCCCAAGGCGGGCACACTCGAGCGCGTACGCTTGCAGGAGTGGCTCACCTATATCAATTCCGAAGTGCATAAAACGTTAGGCGGGCTGTTCGACGCCACCATCCACCCGGATACCAAAGCAAAAACGATTGCCAAAGCCGGCCAGAATTTCGACTGGCTGAGCAAGAAGCTTGAGGGCAGAAATTACCTGATGGGCGATACCTTCACCGTCGCCGACGGTTACTTGTTCACGGTGCTCAACTGGTGCCAGTGGGTGGGTATCGATCTCGCTAAATGGCCGGTGCTGCAGGCCTTCATGGCGCGCGTCAACGGGCGCCCCAAAGTGCAGGAAGCACTGAAGGCAGTCGGGCTACTCAACTAAAATGCGTTGCAATGCATGCTGCCGTAGCCACGACGGCTACGGCACGCATTGATGCAAACCGCTATGCTTGTTTTGAAGCATGAAAGCCACTAAAACCATGAACGCGCTCCCCGCACTTTTTATCTCTCACGGCTCACCGATGCACGCGATCAACGCCGGTCCGGCTGGCGACGTGTGGACGGCACTCGGCCAATCGTTGCCGGCGCCGCCCAAGGCCGTGCTGATTGCCACCGCGCATTGGGAGACCAATCTGCCGATGCTGTCAGGCAGCGCGGCACCGGAAATGATTTACGACTTCGGTGGTTTTCCGGAAGCGTTGTACCAGATCAAGTATCCGGCGCCAGGCGCGCCGGATGTGGCACAACGCGGGCTCGCCCTGCTGAAACAAGCCGGCATCACTGCCGCCATCGATGGCTGTCGTGGCATGGACCACGGCGCCTGGGTGCCCTTGCGAAAATTATTCCCGGACGCAAATGTGCCGGTGGTGCAGCTGTCGGTACAACCGGCGCTGGGACCACGCCACCACTATGAGCTGGGTCGCGCCCTGCGGCCGCTGCGCGACGAAGGCGTGCTGATCGTCGGCTCCGGCCATCTCACACACAATCTGCGCGAATGGATGAGCGGCGCACGCGCCGGGCGTAGCGCTGGCGATGCGCCACCGGCGATCGCGCCTTATGCCCTCGAGTTTCAGGCTTGGATCTACCAGCACCTTCTTGCCGGGGATAACGCCGCGCTGTTCGATTATCGCCAGCAGGCCCCGCACGCAGTGCGCGCACATCCGAGGGAAGAGCATTTTTTGCCGTTTTTCACCGCGCTGGGCGCAGCGGGGGAGCGGCCGAACGTGGAGCGCGTGTTCGCCGGTTTTGAGGGCAACGCGTTGGCGATGGATGCGTATCGTTTTACTTAAGGTCGCGCCGGGGTCTGCATTACCGAGGTGAACAAGTCGGACGCTAGTTGCTGGTCCAGCCACTTGATCACATGCGGGTACGGTGCAGCGTAAAACCAGCTCGTGTCGACATGTGCAAATTGACGCACAAACGGCAGGATCGCCATATCGGCAAACCCGACCTGTTCGCTCACCAAGCCAGCGTGATGGCCAAGACGTGACTCCAAATCATGCAGAAATGCTTCGGCCTGCGCCCGATAATGCGCCGCCGGATGTTGCGGAAAGCGCCCGGCATATTTATAGCAATCAAGGTCGCGTTTGAAGGGGCCGTCGTTGTGCGCGATCAGGGCATGCGCCTCGGCCGAATCGGCGCCCGTGCCGGCATCAAGCCAGCCCATTGGGTCGCGGATGGCCAATGCCCAGCGCATGATCTCCAGGCTTTCGTCGATGACGGCGCCATCGGCCAGTTGCAACACCGGCACCGTGCCCTTGGGCGAACACGCCAGCATCGGCGGCGGCTTGTTACGCAGATCGACTTCGTGCATCTCGATATCGACACCGCTGACCGCGATCGCCAGCCGCGCACGAATCGCATAGGGGCAGCGGCGGAAGGTGTAGAGAACCGGCTTCGCCAAGCGGGCTACTTTATGCTCTTGCGGGTGCTGGCCACCGCCAGGAAAATTTCGCGCAGGAATACCACCAGGGCAAAGATGAACGCGATCATCGCCAGAATGAACATGACGCCGACGATTTTGGCGAGATTGATCGACATGAAAGCATCGATAAAGGCCACCACGATCAGCAAGCCCACGAACAGCGCGCAAAATACCGCGGAGGCAACGGCGATATAGATCAACCGCATGCGGCGGGCGAGAAGCGCGAGTTCACCGTGGGCGAGCTGCAAATGTTCAGCGTCAAACTGATGCAGCCTTTCCTCCAGAACGCGAATGCGGTCAACCACGCGAGACAGGCGATTGGTCAGTACGCCGATGATGGTTCCCACGGCGGTGAGCAGGAACACGGGCGCGATCGCCAGCTGGATGACGTGGGCAATTTCGTTGATATTGGTTTGCGGAAACATGATTGGCGCTCGCTTGGTGTCCGGTCAGTTCGCAGCAGGCAAACGAATCGTGTATTGCCCCGATTTATCATCGCGCACCATGATAATCAATTTGCGCTTCTCGGCATCCTCGACCAGTTCCTTGAATGAGCGATAGCCGTAATACGATTCATTGAAACCGGGGCGGCGGCGCTGCATGGTCGGCTTGACCATCGAGCCCCACAGCTTTTCGTCGGAACCGCGTTCGGCAATCAGCGCCTCGACAGTTTCTACCAGGAACTCGAGCGCATCGAGCCGCTTGTCGTCTTCGCTGGCCGGCTCGGCCGGCTTGGCCTTGCTGGTGGCGGGTTTGGCGGCGGCTTTCTTGATCGCCTGCTTTTTCTTGGCTTCCTGCGCGCGCACCAGGTCGTCGTAGAAAATGAATTCGTCGCAGTTATCGCTGAGCAGGTTTGACGTGGAATCCTTGACGCCGACACCGATCACCAGCTTGTTGTTCTCGCGCAGCTTCGACACCAAGGGCGAAAAATCCGAATCGCCGCTGATGATCACGAAGGTGTCGACATGCGCCTTGGTGTAGCAGAGGTCAAGCGCATCGACCACCATGCGGATATCGGCGGAATTCTTGCCCGACTGCCGCACATGCGGAATCTCGATCAGCTCGAACGCGGCCTCGTGCATGGTCGCCTTGAATTCCTTGTAGCGATCCCAATCGCAATAGGCTTTTTTGACGACGATGCTGCCCTTGAGCAGCAGGCGTTCCAGCACTTTCGTGATATCGAATTGCGCATACTTGGCATCGCGCACGCCAAGCGCCACGTTTTCGAAGTCGCAGAATAGCGCCATATTGGTGATTTCAGGTTGCCCGGCCATCGTGCGTTCCTTTTTGGTTTAAGCCTTGCCGATAGTAGTCCTATCCGCAGTAATTTTCAGCATTCGGAAATGCGCGCACTGTTGAATAGGTGCAATCGCAGAACGGGCGGCCCGCAAAGTCAACGCCAGCCCTTGCCATGCTCCTCATCAAAGCGCACCTGATCCTGCGCGAGCTGCTGTTCCAGTTCCTCGCGCCCGGCCTTGGCGCCTGATTGCACGCGGGCATCGTCGCCGCGCAGCGGCATCAGCGCATGCAGGGAGGCGATGTTGTGGCGGCGGAATACATCGGCAATTTCACGCGCGCGAAAGCGATCCATGCCCAGCGTCTCCAGTGCGTGACGACCGGTTCTGAGCGCTGATTCGAAAGTTTCACGTTCGATGATTTTCACGCCGCGCTTGAACAGCTCCGTGTAATGAGTCACGTTGCGTGCGCGAGAGATTATTTTCAGGTTCGGGAAATGTTCGCGTGCACGGTCGACCAGGGCCAGGCTGTCGTCGATATCGTCGATGGCATTCACCAGCAGGGTGGCGTCCTTGGCGCCCGCGGCTTCCAGCAAGTCGAGGCGCGTGGCGTCGCCGTAATAAACCTTGTAGCCGAATTTTCGCAGGGCCTCGATCTGGTCCGGGTCGTGGTCCAGCACCACCACGCGCACGCCGTTGGCGAGCAACACGCGGCCGACGATCTGGCCGAACCGCCCGAAGCCGGCGATGATCACCGAACCGGTTTCCTCGATGGCATCCGCTTCGCGTTCGATCTCCGCGCCGGTTTTGGCACGATAGGCCAGAAATTTATCGTGTACCAGCAGCAATAGCGGTGTGGTCGCCATCGATAGCGCCACCGCCATCGTCAGCAGCGCCACCCATGGTGTCGGGATCACGCCGGCAATTTGCGCCGCGCCGAACACCACGAACGCAAACTCGCCGCCCTGCGACAGCAATACCGCGAACAGCCAGCGCTGTTTTGAAGTGACGCCGATGATGCGCGCCACGATCCACAAGGTGATGATCTTCAGCCCCAGAAAACCGGCCACCAGCAGCGCCACCTGCAGGGGCTGGCTCCTCAGCAAACCGAAGTCGATCGACATACCAACCGATATAAAAAACAATCCCAGCAGCAGTCCCTTGAAGGGCTCGATATCGCTTTCCAGCGCATGGCGAAATTCCGAGCTGGCCAGCAATACGCCGGCAAGGAAAGCGCCCAGCGCCATCGAGATCCCGGCCAGCTCCATTAATTGCGCGATGCCGATCACCAGCAGCAGTGCAAAGGCGGTGAATACCTCGCGCAAATCGGCCGAGGCGACGATGCGCAAAGCCGGGCGCGTGAGATAGCGGCCGATCACCACCACGCCGGCGATGGCGCCGAATGCTTTCAGCGCGTCGTACCAGAATGGCTCCTTGCTGGCGGCGGCCCCCACCGCCAGCAGCGGGATCACCGCCAGCAAGGGAATCGCGGCGATGTCCTGGAACAGCAGGATGGCAAAGCCGCTGCGTCCGGTCGGGGTTGGCAAAAAATTTCGTTCGGTCATGGTCGCCACGGCGATCGCGGTCGATGACAACGCCATCGCCAATCCGGCCACCAGCGCAGCCTGCCAGGGCAAGCCGGCGAACATGCCACCGATCGCGAGCGCCACACCACAAAGGCCCAGTTGTAAGCTGCCGCCGCCGAACACCTGGCGGCGCATCGACCAGAGTCGTTTCGGCTCCAGCTCCAGCCCGATCACGAACAACATCAGCACCACGCCGAATTCGGAAAAATGCCCGATCGATTTGACGTCCGATACCAGTTGCAGTCCCCAGGGGCCGATAGCGGCGCCGGCGATCAGATAGCCGAGCACCGAGCCCAGCCCCAGTTTCTTCGCCAGCGGCACGCACAGCACCGCAGCGGCCAGATAGATCAGCGCTTCAATCGTCATCACGCCACCTCGCGTGCAGGTGATGACGCCGGTGCAGCGCCATGCAGTGCCGACCAGTCGAGCAGGCGTTGCCGGAACGTCTGCGCCTGCGCATCGAGCGCCGCGTCGCTGATCAGATGCGCGCCGTGCAGCACCTGCGGCGCTTCCCAATGCATGCCGCAAAAGCGGGCGGTCTCCTCGATCGGCAACACAAAATCCTTGAATGGATGTTCATGCATGCCGGCGCTGCTATAGGCATGTTCATCGCCGCCCGTGGTCGGTACCCACAGGCAATGCTTGCCGCGCAACGCATGGCTGTCAGGCCCGTAGGCCCAGCCATAGGCGAGTACTTTGTCGAACCAGTGCTTCATCAGTCCCGGCGGGCTGTACCAATAGAGCGGGTGCACCCACACCACCAGCCTGGCCTGGTTGAGCGCCGCCTGCTCGGCGGGTATATCGATATCGAAATCCGGGTAGCGCTCGTAAATCGAATGGACGGCAAGACCCGGCAGATCGAGGATGGCCTCAAGCAGGCGCCGCGAAGCCCGCGAGCGACGCGGATAAGGATGTGCGTAGATGACAAGAATCATGGGGTTCCCCGTTGATGGGTGAATGCTCCGGCCCTCGCCATGATGACGAATTTCAGTTACCGTTGGGTCATGCGTTTAAAAAGCCAAACACTAGCATTGGCGCGGAGTTTGAAGCAAAAATGCTCCAAACGCCGCGCCAAATGGCGTTCTACGTTAATTTTCACTCGGCCGCGTAATTGCGAATCTGCTTGACGATATCGATGCCCGCATCGCGATATGCCTGCTTCATCACCTCCTGATACTCGACCGCGGCGACCTGGTGGCCCTGCGGAAAGGTTTCGTAGACGAAGCGCATGAACAGCTGCATCTCGTCGGGCGCTTCGATAGTGATGGTCAGCGCCCCGGCCGGCAATTGCGCCGAGGGCTTGGTGGTGTAGTGCACTTTTCGCGGCGGTTCCAGCACCACGTGGTCAATCACCTTGACGGTGCCGTAGTGCAGCTCGCGATCCAGCCAGCTGTCGCCGCGCGCAGTGATGCGGCAGCGATCGAGCCCGAGCACGAATTCAGTCGGCTGCTCCACAAACTGCAACAGGCCGCGCCACAACTGGTCCTGCGTGAGTGCATCGATGAACGGGTCAAGCGGGTTGTTGATTTCAATCAGGTGTTCAAATTTCATGTTGGCTGTACGGCTGCAAAAAAACCGAAACGTTTTTAAGGATGAAGATCGGCGCGGCGACGCAGGTTCATGCTGGTCATTTGCAAAGCGTCGTAGCGCCGCCGCTCGTGCATTGCACCCAGGCCCGCAATGAGATTGAAGCCCGCGATAATCAACGCCGCCTCAAAAGGGGAAAAACACACAAAGGCGGCCAGCGCGGGCAGCAGACCCAGGCTGAATGTGTCGGGGCGCACCGATTGAATCGCCTGATGCAGCAGCACGTTAAATATCACCACCACCAAGGCGGCAAAAATGCTCACGATCGAAACGGTCACGACCAGGGTCTGATTCGATTCCGTCAGGGCGAGATACACCGCTGCGCTGAACAGCGCTAGGAATGCAATATATGAAACCAGTACGCGGTCCCATTGAAATTTCAGGTTTGGCAATCTCGCGGCACCTTTTGTCAGTTTGGTCCAGCAGGCTGGCTGGCATCATCTTATACGAAGCG
This sequence comes from Burkholderiales bacterium, assembly GCA_031394335.1. Classification (GTDB taxonomy): domain Bacteria; phylum Pseudomonadota; class Gammaproteobacteria; order Burkholderiales; family Usitatibacteraceae; genus UKL13-2. The sequence continues at coordinate 14,480 of JANMXS010000291.1, read as the reverse complement.
ATGCAATGCGCGCTGGCCGCAAAGGTATTCGTAACCAAATAAAAACGTTAATCTGTAGGCCTTATTTCCCAAACCATTGCCATGTACCTGCCCGCCCACTTTCAGGAAGACCGCATCGAGGTCCTGCACCAACTGATCCGCAACCATCCGCTGGGCATGCTGGTGACGCTGACGGCCAACGGCGCCGGGACCCAAAATCTTGAAGCCAACCATATCCCGTTCCTGATCGACGCGGAACCCGCTCCGTTCGGCACCCTGCGCGGCCATGTCGCCCGCGCCAATCCGGTGTGGAAAGATTTTTCTCGCGAGGTGGAAGCGATGGTCGTGTTCCAGGGGCCGGATGCCTATATTTCGCCTTCGCTGTATGCGAGCAAAAAAGAACACGGCAAAGTGGTGCCTACCTGGAACTACGCGGTGGTGCACGCTTACGGCGAGATCAAAGTCGTTGATGACGCCGAATGGATGCGCCCCTTCCTCGAGCGCCTCACCGACCGCCACGAGGCGCCGCGCGCCGCGCCGTGGAAAGTCGCCGATGCCCCCGAAGATTTTTTGCAGACCACGATGCGCGCGGTGGTCGGCATCGAAATCCCGATCAGCAAATTGATGGGCAAATGGAAGGTCAGTCAGAACCGGTCGAAGGCGGATCGCGAGGGAGTGGTGGCGGGCTTGGGTGGGATGGATGGTGAAGCCGAGCAGGCGATGGCGGGGCTGGTTGCGAGAGATGCAAAATAGAAAAATAAAGCGTGCCTACTTGGTATTGAAAGGGCTGCTTTCGACCCGTTGCAGACATAAGGATTTCCCTGAAGTGAACGTTCGAACTATGCGGGCCCGAGATGTTTGAGCAGCAAATCATTCAATGCGGTAGACGCCTGAAACACGGCGCCATGACTGATGTTGGGTAACTCGTGATAGGCAGCAAGCGGCACCAAGCTTCGAATCCGCGCGATGTGCGAGGCAGGAATATCCTCGTCGTTGCTACCCCAGACCAGAAGAGGCTTTCGGCCGGCCATCCCTAGTTTTTCATAAACCGATGAATAGTCGCCGAGAGCGTCGCTACGTAAAAATGAAAGAAGCGCACGTTCAAAACCTGGCTGACTCGTCTGCTCTCGGAACAAATCGGCGTAGTGGCCCGCGTTATCAGCACCAACCCAAAGCCTTGAGGCTCGATCCACGGCCCTCTTCATTAAAACAAAGTGGAGGAAAAGATTGCCCAATATCGGGAGGCGGGCAATGCGAACGATGCGGTTCCCGTCGGCGAAGTGGAACACTGGGGAAATCAACGCAAGCGTTCGAACTTTTCCCGGGTAGTGAGCCGTGAAGTTTGCTGCGGTGGCACCGCCAAAGGAAAATCCAACCAAGTGTACTGGCTCAGTCAGCCCCAGTGCATTGAGAAGATCAAGCAATTGACCGCGAAATAAGTTTCTATCGTACTCAACCACCGGGCAGGCCGACTTGCCTTTGCCGTACATGTCGTACCGCAAAACTCGAAAGCCGGCATTTACGAGCACGGGAACCTGACGATCCCACGTCCACATTGGAATGGAACCTCCATGCAGAAGTACGACCAATGGTCCTGCTTCAGGCCCTGTCAGTTCGTAATCGGTATTCCCGTAGGACAACTGGGCAGATTTCATTCTCGCGCTCATGCAAGGTCAAATAAAACCAATTGGACAGTCGTGTTCGTCGTCCGCTTCGGGCCGTTACTTGCCACTTTCACCTCGGTCCAAACGGGCCGTCTTAATTACTTCTAAAGCCTGTTTGACGATTGGCGTCGGATCACCATTAGCCAAAATTGTAAACGCGACGCTTACGTCACCATCTACCATTATCCCTTGGGTCAAGTACTTGTAGCCACCGGGTTCGGGTGCCCGGTCAGTTGCAGAAAAATATGACCCAAATCCAGATGAGCCTTTGAAATCAACGACCACAATTTCTTTTTCGACAGCTTGTGATTTTGCGTCGTCCGCAGATTTTTTCACGCTCGCCCGTACGGTCTCACTTGTCGCTGGCTTTGCGTTGTCAGGCATCTTCCGAATTGGCGTGACAAGAACCTCAAAGCTCTTTCCACTTTTGGGGAGAAGATGAATCGTAGGCGGAATATCTGGCTTCGAGCGGCTCACTCGCTCAATCCAACCCGTCGGTACATTCAACGTGATAGCGCCGCGATCGGCTAGGGTCACACGAAGATCACCCGCAAATGCAGTGTTGCTGGAGAGTACTAAAATCAGCAGGGCAAGGCTTTTCCGCATATTTTTATCCTAGATTCCTATATGCCTGAACGTCGTTGGGAAGATCTATTCTTTGATCGCGACCTGTCTTAAAAAGACAAGCAATAGTTCCGCTTCGGGACGCTCTGCGCCACCCTTTGAGATATGAACGTCAACCGTTGAGTGTCGGCATTGGGCCACTTGCCGCTCCTCGAATCGAAACCTCTGCACCCCATATCCTATACCGCCCCCCCGCCCTTCACCGCATGCACCGCCCGCAACATCTCATGCACATCGTTCGCCATCACCGCCAGAAAGCCCAACAACACCAAGTAATAAAACGCGTATTCCACCTTGGTGCGCATCGGTACGCCGTAGTACGCCGCATTCTCCGGCGCGTTGGGGTCGTAGTGCCAGGCCTTCATGACCTGCGGCGCCGCCAGTAGCCCGACCAGGATCAGCATCGGGCTGGGCATCACAAAAAATAATCCGATCAGTATCGGCACGCCAGCAAACCACATGCGCGGTGAAATGATCGCGGTGATGCGGCCGCCGTCGAAGGGCGACAGCGGGATCAGGTTGAACAGATTGATGAAGAAGCCGGCATAGGACAGGGCCAGCAGCAGATTGCTGTCGTAATTGCGCGCCAGGAAATAACAGGCCAGTGCGCCGAGCGTGCCGACGAAGGGGCCGGCGATGCCGATATAGGCCTCGGTCTCGACATCGTGCGGCAGGTCCTTGAGCTCAATCCATGCGCCGACAAAGGGGATGAAGGTCGGCGCGCCAACGTTCAGTCCTCGTTGACGTGCGGCAAGATAGTGGCCCATCTCATGCACGAAGATCAGCAGCACGAAGCCGACCGCATACCACCAGCCGTAGATCAGCGCATAGGCGAACACCGACAGCAGCATGGTGCCGCCGGTGAGGAAGACCTTGCCGAGCTTGCCGGCGGACAGCAGCAGCAATAGCGCCTTGATCATGGCTTCGAAGAATCGTCAGGCTTGCGACTTTTCCACCATTTCGCTGCACCCGCCAAGACCACACCGCCGCCGATAATGGCGATCTTGGCGAATTTGAGGAAGAAGGCGGCGATCACCGCGAGCAGGCCCAGTTTTTTCGCGGCCACGCCGGCCACCAGCGCGGCGAGGCCGTACTCGGCAACTTTGTCGGTGGAAACATTGAAGTCCGCATAGCGTTTGCCTTCGTCGAATTCCAGCGCGGCCAGTAATTTGCGCGCGATGGGCTTTTCGTTTTCGACGGTGCTCAAATCGGTCACCATGTTCATGCTGATGTAGCCGTTGCGGCCGAGCGCATAGGTGTTGTAGTTGATGCCTTGTTCGGCATTGGCCGGTGCGCCCTTCGTTTTTGACGCCAGCGACCATACCAGGCGGCGATTGCTCGCATCATAGGTCGGCTTCTCCACCCAGCCGACGATTTCGGATTCGGGAATGCCGCGTTCGTGACGATCCTCGTTGGCGCTGTCGGTGCCGGCCTTGATGCTCTTCAGCAGATCGTCGGCGTTCCAGTCCTTGGCGTCGTCGTCCTTGATGTAGCCGGCGTCTTCATAGCTTGCCACCATGAACCAGTTGGCATTGCCCTCGCCGCTCGGGAAGATCATGCCGATGATGTTATTGCCGACGCGATTGCCCATCGCCCGCAGGATGGCCTGCGCCTGGGCGGCGGGGATGTAGACAAAACCTTCGGGCAGGTTGAGCTTGGCCTGGTCGATCAGCTTGACTTCAACCGGTCCCTTTTGCGCCACGCTGCGCGCGGCTTCCATCGCCGCCTGAAATTGCGCTTCGGGTGTTGGCTTGTCCTGCGCGAAGGCTGATGCGGCCAGCAGGCACAAGCATGCGGCCAGCAGGCGCGGGCTGAAAGCGCGACCGCCCGTGGCAATACTGGTAATTGATGCCGGCATGAAGTTATCCCTTTGTTTTGATAATGACCTACAGCTTGTTTGCTGTCATGGCCCCGCCACAACGATATTGCGGTGAGCGGCGCAGTTATTCTATCCACAATTGGCCGTGTTCAAACCGGCAGGAAGCCGATCTCACCTGCACAGGTAGCATTGCGCAGTGCGACTTGGCACAGCAGTGCCTACACGCCGTCGCCGGCCAGCTTGCGCGCCTTGAGTCTGGCGAAGTTGAGCGCGACGATCACCACGCCGATCCCGCCGGCAACAATTACGCCGCGGGTGCCGATCAAGGCCGTGGTCACCCCGGCCAGCGCCAGCCCTGCCGACTGGCCGATGAAGTAACAGGCCGCGAACGAGGACACCGCCGCGCCGCGCCGCTCGGGCGCCATTTGCGTGGCATTGGTCTGCAGGGTGTTGTGCAGCATGTAGAAGCCGAGGCCGGTGAAAAAACAGGCGGGGATTGCCCACCACCATTGGCCGGCCAAGGCAAACACCAGCATCGACACGAACATGAATACGCCACCGATGCGTGCCAGCCCGGTTTCGCCCAGCTTGCTGACGAAGGTGGTCGAGCCGCTGGCGAACAGAAATCCGCCTGCGCCGAACAGCATGACGACAAGGCCGGCCGTTGATAACGAGAGGCCATGCACGGTGTGCAGATGGGTCGCAAAAAACGCAAAGCCACCGAATACGAATGCGCCTTCCAGAAAGACCGTGATGATGACCACTCGTGCCCAGGGGCGGCTCAGCACCTCGCCAAATTCGCGGAACATGCGTTGCAGGGCATGGCCTTCGGCGCGGGTCGTTTGCAGCGCATGTGGCGGCAGGCGCCGCCGCATCGAAAACAGCAAGGCGCTGACTGACAGGAAACCAGCCGTGAGCAAAAAGAACGGCACGCGCCAACCCAGAAAATCGGCGGCGAGCCCGCCCAGCAATTGCCCGGCCGCCACGCCTAAAATCTGCCCGATCAGAAAGCGCGCCAGCACCGGCTGACGTTGTTCATAGGGCACCACATCGCCGATCCAGGCCATCGACAGCGGAATCACCGCCGCCGCCATCGAGCCCGCCACCAGCCGCGCGACCAGCAGCAGATTGAAACCCGGCGCCAGTGCACAAAACAATGTGGCCAGCGAACAGGCGATGCAGGCCCAGGCGATGACGCGATATTTGCCGAAGCGATCACCCAGCGGGCCGAAGAATAATTGGTTGAGGCCGTAGCCGATGGTGAATACCGTGACTACCCAGGAGGCGGCGCCCAGCGAGACCGAAAACTCGCTGGCGAGGCGCGGTAACAGGGGATCAGTAACGCGCTGCGAGATGCCGCTGAAAAAAGCAGCCAGTGAGAGCGCGATGAAGGCAACGGGGGAAATTTCAGTACGGGGGGTGGCGGATAGTTGTGCGGTAGACATCGGCAGACACTAACACCGCAGATGCCGCTGCCGAATTGACCGGCGCAAAGCAAGAGGGACAAATTTACGTAGATCCAGCATTGGCGGGGTGTTTGAGGCAAAAATGTCTCAAAAGGCCTGTCAATGCTTGAGTTTGGCCATTTTTTTCAACGTGTGTCGCGCATGCGGCATCTTGCTTTCACAACCGATGGCGGGACGCCGCTGCGCGTCCAAAACCCGCCCTGCTCAAGCTGTAGCCGCGATGAAGCGCAGCGTAATCGAGGTCGGTCAATAATCGGCGGCTACCCCGGATTGCGCTGCGCTTCATCCGGGCTACCGAGCGGCACTCGCGCCGAACGGGCGCGACGACTAAAACGGTATCGATAAGTTTCGCGACAGGTTCACTTCCGCAAATACTTCCAATTCCGCACCTTGCCCTCGGCCATCCATTCCAGCGCCTGCGCCAAACGTTTGTCACGCGTGATCGCGGTCTTGGCCTCGGTGATCCACTCCACATATTCTTTTTGGTTCGAGTGGCTGAAGCCCTCGAAGGTAGCCAGTGCCGGTTTGTTTTTCTTCAGTGCCGCAATGAGGTGATCGGGAACGATCAGCGCCTGCTTTTCCGTTTTCGGTTTGGCGCGCGCCGGTGATTTGATGCCCTCATCGTTCAGCACCATGGCCGCTTTGATCAGACTGGCCATCTCGCGCTCGCCAGGCAAATCCTTCACCGAGGCAAGGCGGCCGAACTGGCCCATGGCGGCCCCGGATTTTTTATCGATGGTGAGGAGGACGCCTTTCCAGAAACCGAGAGCGCAATGCGCCTTGAACGCCGCCATGCCGGCAAGGATGCCCCGGTAGTCGAAATGCGGAAAGCCCCACTTGATCGTCTCTTCAACCTCGGGACAGTGGCGATGCATCTGTTCGCGCACCTGCTTCAGTATCGGCTGCGCGAAGGCGGCGGATTTTTCGATATAGGCGTCGATGCGCGGGTCTTTCTTGCCCACTACAACCCCATCATCTCGCGGATGTACTTGGCCGAAATGGTGCCGTACGAAAGCATCTGGTCGTGCATTTCCTTTAACTTGCCCTTGCCATGTTTGGCTTCGAAATCGCGGCGGATATTATTCACTTCGATATTGCCGACGTAATAGGTCGATAGCTGCGTGGAGGTGAGCAGCGCACGCCGCCATTTGCCGGCGGCCTCGCGCTCTTCCTGGAAACCTTCCCTGATCATCAGGTCCATCGCTTCTGTTTCGCTCATGCTGCCGGCGTGGATTTTCTGGTCGATGATCGCGTTGATGATCAGACGCAGGCGCATTTTCAGCTGCTGCATTTTTACCGGCGCGCCGCCATAGCCGGCCTCGACCATCATCTGCTCGGCATAGGTTCCCCAGCCTTCGGCGAAGGTGCCGCTGTAGATAACGCTACGCGCCAGGGTCGGCGCCGTGGCCTTGTTGGCGATGGCGAGCTGCACATAGTGGCCGGGCATCGCTTCGTGTACCGTCAGGTCCTTGAGCATTGAGCGGTTGTATTCGCGGAAATGCGATTTGACCTGGGCTGGCGACCAATCAGCCGGGGTTGGTGAAATCGCATAGAAGGTTTCGCCATTTTTTTCCAGGGCGCCGGCCGGGTCGCAGTAGGCCACCGCCACGCCGCGCTGGAACTCCGGCATGACGATGATTTTTACCGGCTCGCCGGGCAGGGTCAGCAGGTTTTTTTCGCGGACGAAGGCAGTCGCCTCGGCCAGATCTTGTTCGGCGAGTTTGACCACGTTATCGTTATTGGGATGGTCGTCCGCCAGCTTGGTGAGCACTGCGCGGATCAGCGCCTTGTGATCCATCTCCTTGATTGCCGCATCGGCTTTGTCCGCGAAAAACTGGTGGTATAGCGGCAAGGCGGTGTCATACATTCCATTTTGCGTGGCGACGAGATCGGCTTCCGCGTTGCGCAAGATCGCCTCCGGCGCAATCTCGGAATCGAGCGCGAAGCGCAGCTTGCGCCTATATTTGTCGGCACCCAGGCGGAAATCGCGGGTCGAGCGCGGCAGCAAATCCTTTTGCAGCCATTTGCCATACTCATCGAGTGTGGCAATGGCGCGGGCGCGCGAGGCGGCCAGCTTCGGCTTCATCGCCGGCGCATCCTTAAGATAGATTTCCAGCTCGTCGCGCACCAGGGAAATCGCGCCCTGGTTTTGCTGGATAGCGGTTTCGGTATGAATGCGCGGCGGATTCTTCAGGTTGGCCTTGGCCGCAGCCAGCTTGGCCGGGAACGCATCGAGGCGCGCCTGCACCGCAGCGAGCCGTGTCGGCAGCGGCGCAAAATTCCGCGCCAGCAGCAGGTAAACGCCCTGCGCCGGGTTATAGCCCAGCGGATCCCATTCGTACTCCTTCAACACCTGAATCGAGAACAGGCTGGCGTTCAGATCGTCGCGAAGCATGCGGTAATCGATGCGATATGCAGGCGACAATTTCTCCAGTGGAATGCGCTCCAGCGCGATCAGCGTTTCACGGTACAACTTGGCGTCGCGGGTGACGCCTTTTTTTGACAAATCATTGCTGCGCGCATCAAAGCGATGGTCGCCGAGTTGCGTGGCCGCCTCGGGATGGGTAGACAAATACTGCTCAAAGTATGTTTTGGCAACACCGGCGAACTGCAGATCGGGGGTCGTGGCAATGGCGCCCCCTGAACATGCCAGGAGAACAGAAAACAGCAGGCCCGAGCCGGATAATGGAATACGCATGATGCCTCCCTCAAAATGGAACTGCCGAGAGTCTATCAGCCTGTGTAACGGTCGGTGTCGCGGCGTATCATGGCCACTACAACTTGTTGGAGAATGTCGTGAGCAGCGAAGATAACAAACCGCAATGGCGCCTGCACGGCGTACGCGTCATCCCCGGCAATTCGCTCGACAGCAACACCGCGCAAACGCCCGGCATGTCGCGCGCTGCCGCCGTCAATTTCGCACGCGTCGGCGCCGAAAAAATCTGGGCCGGCACGGTGACGATTCATCCCAATGCCAAAACTGGCGCGCATCATCACGGTGCGGTGGAGAGCGTGATCTATGTGGTCAAAGGCCGCGCGCGCATGCGCTGGGGCGACAAGCTCGAATTCATCGCCGAGGCCGGTCCCGGCGATTTCATCTACGTGCCGCCGTATGTGCCGCACCAGGAAATGAACGCCAGCGAAAGCGAGGCGCTGGAGTGTGTGCTGTTGCGCAGCGGGCAGGACCCGGTGGTGGTGAACCTCGATATTCCGACCATGGAAAATCCGGAAACGGTGCATTGGGTGGATAACATTCATCCGCATCCGAATCCGTAAGCGCACCTGGCATGGCTTTGACGGGACGGCAGGACAAGCGTAGTTTTGGTCGCTCATATAAAACAAAATAACGAGAGGAGTCGAAAATGAAGATCGTACTCAAGGGAAATTTTTTAGCGGCGCTCGCCGCAATGCTGCTGCTGGCCGGCTGCGCCATGCCGGGCGCACCGGGGGGCGCGGTGGCAACAGGTGCCGCGCCGAAATTCGCCGTTGATCCTTACTGGCCCAAGCCCTTGCCGGGCAACTGGATTCTGGGCCAGGTGGCCGGCATCGCGGTGGCGAAGGACGACACGATCTGGGTCGTGCATCGCCCCGGCACCCTGGTTGAAGACGAGAAGGGCGCGCAATTGACGCCGCCGGCCACCAAATGCTGCAATGCTGCGCCGCCGGTTTTGCAATTTGATCGCGAGGGCAATCTGCTCAGAAGCTGGGGCGGCCCCGGCGCCGGCTATGACTGGCCGAAAAGCGAGCACGGTATTTTCGTCGATGCGGATGGCAATGTCTGGGTAGGCGCCAACGATCCTGCCGATGCGCACATCCTGAAGTTCACGCCGGATGGCAAGTTCCTGATGCAAATCGGCAAGGCCAACAGCACCGGTGGCAGCAACAGCACTACCCAACTCGGTCGCCCTGCGCATATGATCATCGACGCCAGGACCAATGAACTGTATGTGGCCGACGGTTATCTGAATCGTCGCGTGATCGTGTTCGATGCGGCCACCGGCAACTACAAACGTCACTGGGGCGCCTACGGCAACAAGCCGAATGACGACAAGCAAGCCGACTACAACCCCAAGGCCGCGCTATCCCCGCAGTTCGGTAGCCCGGTGCATTGCGTGCGCATGTCCAACGACGATCTTGTCTACGTCTGCGACCGCGTCAATGATCGCATCCAGATTTTCCGCAAGGACGGCACCTTCGTGAAGGAATACCGTGTCTCCCCGGAAACACTGCAAAACGGCTCGGTCTGGGATCTGGTGCTGTCCGAAGATGTGCAGCAGAAATACATATTCATCGCTGACGGGGCCAATAACGAGATCGTCACCCTTCGGCGCGACACGGGCGAAGTCGTCACCAGCTGGGGGCGTGCGGGTCGCATGGCCGGGCAATTCAAATGGGTGCACAACATGGCGATCGATTCCAGGGGCAATCTGTATACCGCCGAGGTGGGTTTCGGGCGACGCGCGCAGAAATTCAATCGCGTGGAGTAGGCGCAGCAGTCTTCAAGGCGCGGGCGCGCAGGCGACCGACGATGCCGGTGGGAAAGTAGTAAACCGACAGCACAAACAATACCCCCAGCCACAGCAGCCAGCGGTCTGGCGAGAGCAGCGCGGACAGCCACGGTATGCCGGCCGTGGCGTCGCTGCCGATGCGCAACAAGTCCTGCAAATAACTTTGCGCCACCACGAACAACGCGGCGCCAATCGCGGCGCCGTAAATAGTGCCCATGCCGCCGATCACCACGATCAGCAGCACATCCATCATGATTTCGAACGAGAGCGAGGTATCGGGCCCGTTGTAGCGCAGCCACAGCGCCAGCATCACCCCGGCCAGCGTGGCGAACAGCGCCGACAGCACGCTGGAAATGGTGCGATACACCACCACCCGGTAGCCGATCGCCTCGGCGCGAAATTCGTTTTCGCGAATCGCCTGCAGCACCCGGCCGAATGGTGAATTGACGATACGCAGCAGCGCCAGCAGCAATACGAGTGCAGCGATAAACAGCAGGTAATAGCAGAGCAGGCGTCCATCCAGCGTGACGCCCATAAACGGCGTGTCGCTGAACGAAAAGCTCGGCGACAGCAGTTCCGGCAATTTGAAGCTGAGGCCGTCTTCGCCGCCGGTGAAGTCCGATAGCTGTGCGGCCAGGGTCTGAACGGCGGAGGCAACCGCCAGTGTGATCATGGCGAAGAAGATCGCCCTTACGCGCAGCGAAAATAGCCCGATGGCCAGGGCCAGGATGAATGACAGGACCAGTGCCCCAACTGTTCCTGCCGCGACGGCAGCCCAGGTTGGCCCCAGTCGCGCGCAGGCAATGGCGATGCCGTAGGCGCCGATGCCGAAAAACATGGTGTGCGCGAAACTGACGATACCGGTGTAGCCGAGCAGCAGGTCGAAGCTCGCCACCAGCACCACGAATACCAGCACCTTGGCGGCGACGTTCAACGCTTTGACGCCGGGAAATGCGAAGGGCGCAAACGCCAGCGCCAGTAACAACAGAACGAGCAACACCACCAGCATGCGGCTGCGCGGCAGGTCGTGGGAGAGAAGGCGAGCGATCATGACATCCCCTATCGGCTCGCGACCGGATACACGCCCTGTGGCCGCCATAACAGCACGGCCACCATCAAGGCGATATTGGAAAACAGCGCCGCCTTGGGTGCGAGAAAGCCACTGTAATTGGCCATTAGGCCGACCAGCAATGCACCAATCAACGCGCCGCCGGTAGAGCCCAGCCCGCCGATGATGATGACGATGAAAATCAGCACATTGACCTGCGCACCCATTTGCGGCGTGACGCTTTGCTGATACATGCCCCACATCACGCCACCCAGACCGGCGAGGCCGCTGCCGACCACAAACACGCCGACGAACAGGCGCTGGATGCGATAGCCAAGGGACTCCACCATCTCGCGATCCTGCACGCCGGCGCGGATCAACAAACCGATCTTGGTGCGGCCGAGAGTCCAGGCCACCGCCGCGAATACCGCAAGGCCCACGATCACCGCAAGCAGGCGGAATTTTTCAATTGCGGCATCGCCCAGCAGCAGGGCGCCACGCATGCCTTCGGGCAGCGGCAGCGGAATTTGCTGCGGGCCCCAAATCACTTTAATCAATTCTTCACCGATAATCATGCCGCCCATCGTGATCAGGATCTGCTTGAGATGCTGGCCGTACACCGGCCGCACGATAAAGCGTTCGAACGCCAGCCCGACCGCGCCCGCCACCAGCATGGCGATGAGCATCGCCGGAAATACCGCGACCAGATTGCGCCACAGTTCGGCGGAACCCGTCCAATCACCCATCGCGCCGAGCACACTGGTCGCCACAAAAGCGCCGAGCGCGATGAACACGCCATGGCCGAAATTGAGCACATCCATCAGCCCGAAAACAAGGGTCAGGCCCGAGGCGATGATGAAAATGATCATGCCCATGGCGAGACCGGCGACGGTGAGCGTGAGCCAGGTTGATGCCGAGTTGATCGAGAAGAAAGCGACTGCGGCCAGCAGCGGCACCAGCGCCAGCGGCTTCCAGTCGAGGTCCATGCGCGGCTGATTGTTGAGCGCCTTCATAACGACAGTCCCAGCAGGGTGCGTTGCAACTCTTCGTCGTCGGCCAGCGCCTGCATCGCGCCGCTGTGCACCACACGGCCGTTGTCCATGACGGCCACGCTGTCTCCCAATCGCTTCGCGAAATTGATGTTTTGCTCCACCAGCAAAATCGTCACGCCGCTGGCCTTGAGCTCGGCAAAGGCGTCGATCATATTGTTGATGATGGCCGGGGCCAGACCCTTGCTGGGCTCGTCGACAATCAGCAATTCACGCGGCTCGACGATGGCGCGTGCCACTGCCAGCATCTGCTTTTGCCCACCGGATAATTTGCCTGCCGGGTAGGCCCAGAATTTTTCCACTGCCGGGAACAGCGAAAAAATCCATTTCAAACGAGTGTCATCCATATCGGCGGCATGTCGCGCACGGCGCGCGGCCAGCAACATGTTTTCCTTGACCGTGAGGTCGGCAAAGATGCCCATTGTTTCCGGCACGTAAGCGATATTGAGCTGCGCAATCTGCGGGGTATTCAACTCGCCCAGATCGTGGCCGGCGAAACTAATGCGTCCAAGAGACGCGCGCCACAGTCCCATGATGGTTCGCAGCGTGGTGGTTTTGCCGGCGCCGTTGCGGCCGAGCAGCATGGTGAGTTGGCCGCGTGGCACTTGCAGGTCGACGCCATGCAGGATGTGATAGGCGCCAATATGGGTGTGCACGCCTTCAAGCGTGAGCAGATTCGCTGGCTCAGCCTGGCTCATGCCGCTACCTTTGCGGTTTCTTTGCTGATGCCCAGATAAGCCTCCTGCACCACCGATGATGCGATCACCGCCTCAGGTTCGCCATCCGCCACCAACGTACCGTTATGCAGCACGATGATGCGATCGGCCAGTTCGCGCACCACGTCCATCTTGTGTTCCACCAGCAAAATGGTTTTGCTTTTGTCCTGCCGCAGTTTGCGGATCAGGTTGAGGACGGCCGGCGTTTCGTCCGCGCTCATGCCAGCAGTGGGTTCGTCGAACATGAACACCTGCGATTCCAGCGCCATCAGCATCGCCACTTCAAGCTTGCGCTGGTCGCCGTGCGGCAAACTGGCGACGGCGCTGGACGCCTTGTCACTCAGCGATACCGTGTCCAGAATTTCTTCGGCGCGCGATGTCAGCGTTTTATGGTCGCTGCCGATGCTCCACAAATTCAGTCCCCGGCGATGTGGGCCGGTGCGCGTGGCCTGCACCGCCAGCCGCACGTTTTCCAGCACGCTCAGACCGGGAAACAGATTGGTCAGCTGGAACGCCCGGCCCAGTCCGGCACGGGTTCGCGCCGACGCGGATAGTGTCGAAAGATTTTTTCCGTCCAGGGTGACGCTACCGCTGCTCGCCTTGAGCTGGCCCGAGATCAGGTTGAAATAGGTGGTCTTGCCTGCGCCATTGGGGCCGACGATCGCGGTCAAGGTACCGGGCTGAAAGGTGCAGCTGACGGCATTGACAGCAACGTGGCCGCCAAAGCGTATCGTCAAATCATGCGTTGCCAGCACGCTCATGGTTTGGCGGCGTCCTTGGCAACACCACCGGAAAGTTTTTCGACCATCGCAACGATGGCAATCATCTGCGGCGCCGATTTTTTGGCATAATTTGCGTCGTCATAGCCCCACCAGTCCCAGCAGCTGTTGACCGCTTTCTGGCTGGTCTGCGGATACAGCACGACGATATTATTGTTATCGGCCCAGCGGTTGTAGCCGGCGTTGCGCACGAATGTCTCGCCAACATCGGCAGCGTTCTGTTTGCAGCCGTGCAGCGCCACATGAACGCGACATTGCGCGCCCCTGGCGCAGGATGCCGGTACATACACCCAGCCGCTGGCAGCCATGCCGTGGCCGGACACGAAAGTGCCTTGATCGAATTCGCCGAGCGTACCGCTGAGCGCGCTGTTGCGCGCGTTCAGCGGGCCGTAAAGGTGTTGCAGCATGGCGCCGGCCAGATCGAAGCCGCAGTTGTTGATGAACGGCGAGGCCTTGGTCAGGCACGGTGCGCCGTAGTCATCGGTCACGATCGCGTGCTCGGCCTCGATATCCTTCTTGAAAATCACGTTCGCCGCCGGTAGAAAATTTTGATAATAAGTTTGCAGATCGGCGGTGGTCGAGGGATTCACCACGCTGTCCCTGCTGCCGGCAAACAAGTAGACCCTGGCGTTTGCCAGATTGTCGGTGGAGTCGATCGCGCCGCTGTTCGCCCAGCTGTTGGTGTTGTTGACGAGATCGGCAACCGGGATCGGCGCACGTCCCAGGCAACGGCCGATCGCATTGAGGATCGAGGCGTCCGCACAGTTGAACGGACCACCGGCCATTACGCCGGCCCCCTTTTTGAACGTGGCCGAATAGGCGATATGC
>JANMXS010000290.1:0-2738 GCA_031394335.1 Burkholderiales bacterium | reverse complement strand
GTACGCTTTGCCATTGATCATTTCGAAGCCGACCGGCGTTTGCATCCACGAGTTCAGGACCAGGATCCAGAATGCGGACATGGTAGTGCCGAACGCGACCAGCAGGGTGGCAATGGTATGCACGCGGTTGGAGACGCGATTGAAGCCAAACAGCATGATGCCGAGGAAAGTGGCTTCCAGAAAAAAAGCGGTCAGTACTTCATAGGCAAGCAAGGGGCCGGCAATATTGCCGACGGTCTGCATATAGCCGGGCCAGTTAGTGCCGAACTGAAAACTCATCGTAATGCCGCTGACCACGCCGAGCGCAAAAGTCAGGGCAAATATCTTCACCCAGAACTTGTAGGCATCCATCCACTTCATGTCACCGGTCGCGTTGTAGCGCAGCTTAAAAAACAACATCACCCAGGTCAGCGAAATCGAAATCGTCGGGAACAGGATGTGAAAGGTGATGTTGGCGCCGAACTGGGCGCGGGCAAGAATGATGGGGTCAATCATGGCGCTTCCTTATTCTCAAGGGGTGCATTTATTGTCGCTCATCGGCAGGTGATGAATTGCAAATGCAGTGTAGCCGTCCAGAAGAGATCGCGCATGTTTTGGGGGCCGCTCACGGCGCAGTTTGACGGGGCAATATTGGGGGCTTCTATAAACCCCGTCGTCCCAGCGCAGGCGTGAAAGCATGCTTTCACCCCACGTCCCTCCTTGTGTTTGATTCAACGAAGGACTGGATTCCAGCTGTGACCAGCGGAAATCCCTGTGGGACGCTGGAATGACAAATATTTTAGGTTTTGAGACGCCATAATTGTCTAGAACCAAGCGGGACGCGGCGTTTGGGGCAAAAAGGCCTGAAAAGGCGCGCCAATGCTGGAGTTTACTATTCCGTTGGAACGTCAAATGATTGGACGACGTTTATCCCACCGAGTTCACCAACATCGCAAACACCGCGCGCAGCGACTGTGCCTCACCGCCTTCCGGGCGACCCGGTCGAGCTTTTGGATTCCATGAGAAGGTGTCGATATGAATCCACGCCTGCTCGCGCGGCACGAAGTGTTCGAGGAACAGGGCGGCGGTGATGGCGCCGGCCTGCGGGCCGCCGGTGTTGTTGATGGTGGCGATATTGCTGTCGATCATCGCGTTGTAGTTTTGCCATAGCGGCAAGCGCCAGATCGGGTCCTGCATGGCGCGACTGGCCGTCTCCAGCTTGCCAAACCAGTCATCGCGGTTGCAAAACGTCGCCGGCAGTTCGGGGCCAAGCGCCACCCGCGCGGCGCCGGTGAGGGTGGCGAAATCGATCAGGATGCGGGGCTTGAACTCAGCGGCATAGGCCAGCGCATCGGACAAAATCACGCGGCCCTCCGCATCGGTGTTGCCGATCTCGATGGTGTGCCCCTTGCGCGTTCGCACCACCTCGCCCGGGCGATAAGCGTTGCCGGCGATCGCGTTTTCCACCGCCGGTACCAGCATCTGCAAACGCAGCGGCAGTTTCGCCTGCATGATCAGCCTGGCCAGCGCCAGCGCATGTGCGGCGCCGCCCATGTCTTTTTTCATCCAGCGCATGCCGTCTGCGCCCTTGATATTGAGGCCGCCGGTATCGAAGCACACGCCCTTGCCGACGATCGCCACGCGTGGGTGTTTGTCGTCGCCCCAGTTCAGCTCGATCAGTCGCGGCGGACGATGGCTGGCGCGGCCTACGGCATGAATTGCCGGGAAGTTGTTGGCCAGCAATTCATCGCCCACCCACTCTTTGAACACCGCGCCGAACTCTTTCGCCAGCGATTGCGCGACCTCGGACAAATGTTGCGGCCCCATCTCCTCAGTCGGCGTGTTGACCAGATCGCGCACCAGCTTGACGGCGGCGTAGGTGTTCTGCGCCTGGGCGATCACAGCAGAGGGTGGGAGCACCAGCGTTGCGGGTTCACGCCGTGCTTTTTTATAGCGCGTGAACTGGTATGCGCCCAGTTGCCAGCTCAGTGCCGCTGCTTCGGGGGCCAGCACCATGCCACCTTCAGATGCCGTTGCCAGCGCATAGCGACCGGCGGGCAGGGTCAGTGGCAAATGCGATAGTGCATAAATATCGTTGGCGTCACGCACGCCGACCAGCACGCTGGCGATTCTGCCGGTTTCATCAGGCAGTAGGGCGTGGGTGTGGGCCGCGGCGCGAAACTCGGTCGCGGCTAGCCAGGTACGGGTGCGCTCAGACGCTTTCGCCAGAAAGTTTTCGTACTCGTGGGTGGCGATCGCGATGATCGCGGTGGCATTGGCGAGCGAGGGATCAAGAACAAGGGACATGATGGAAGCGCAGTCGGGAGATTAGTAAATGATGCCGACCAGGGCGCCGCAGGACAACGTTGACAGCGTGCCGGCAATCAGCGATTTGTAGCCGAGATTGATGATCTCCGACCGCCGCTCCGGACACATGGTGCCCATGCCGCCGATGAGGATGCCCAGCGATGCAAAGTTGGCAAAGCCGCACAGCGAGTAGGTCATGATTACGCGGCTGCGCTCGGACAAGGTATCAGGTGAGAGCTTGGCCATATCGAGGTAGGCGATGAATTCGTTCAATACCGTCTTGGTGCCCATCAAGGCGCCGGCGCTTTGCGATTCCGCCCAAGGGATGCCGGTGAGCCACACGATCGGCGCCATCACCCAGCCGAAAACTCCCTGTAGGGTAATCGGCTGACCGAACGCATTTGGCAGAAAATTGAACAGCTGATTGAGCAGCGCGATCAGCGCGGTCAGTA
>JANMXS010000289.1:0-5498 GCA_031394335.1 Burkholderiales bacterium | reverse complement strand
GCGTCTTCGGCGAACAGGCAGAAGATGATCTTGTTCAGGAAATGCGCGACCCGTTGCGGGTCATGCCCGCGCTGCTGCATTTGCCAGGCGAGATCGCCGATCAGCTTGGCGGCTTGCAAGGTGATGGCGGTGCGCGTGCGTTCGGGCTTGAATTGATTCGGGTCGGTGAACAGCCAGCGCAGCTTGGCCAGATTTTCCGGCGTGCCGATATCCTCAAGCGCGATGGTATGCGTCTCGGAGGGCGCGCCGGTGAAGTGCGTATGGATTTCGACGCGCAGCCGATCGCTCACCACCAGTAGCGGCGGGTTGTCGAGCGCCAGCGCGTAGGTCATCAACTGCTTCAGCGCGACATCGAGCTTGGCGTGCGGGCCTTTGTACTCCCATGCAAAGTTGTGCCGCTTCCACACGTCCGCCCAGCCGCGACCGGCGCCGGTTCTTTTTGCGCCGCGTTCAAAGCAGTAATGGTCGGGGTCGTTGGGTTTGTCGACGCCGAGCAGTTCGCACAGGTCGAGGAAATGCGCCTGCGCACCGGCACGCTCGGAGAGCATGTTGTCCTTCCACTTGGCGATGAATTCGGCAGGGGTCATTTTTTATTTTGGAGATCATACGATAGTGACGGGGTATCGCATTAAGTGCGCAGACTTTAACATGTCGCAGTCGATGCGGCCCATGCAAAAAATTACGTAGAACGCCATTTGGCGCGGTGTTTGAAGCAAAAATGCTCCAAACGCCGCTCCAGTGCTTGAGTTTGGCTATGTGGAAGGCCGAGCTTCTATAAACCCCGTCGTCCCAATGCAGGCGTGAAGTCATGCTTTCGCGCCATGTCCCATCAAGTAATGGATTCAATGGGTGGGCAGGATTCCAGCCTTTGACCAGCGGAATTCCCTGTGGGACGCTGGAATGACGAATTTTGGGGTTTCTGGAAATTACCTTTTGGAGTGCACAACTTGCGCGGCCAAGGCTGCGGCACGGCTCAATAAACCGCACTCGCTTCCCCAGGTGTTTCGCTGTCTGGCCACGCTTGACGTTATGTACGTCTCCGCACAGACCGCCGTATCTTGCAGCGCCATATTGATCGTCTTGTTGCCGTACTCGCTTGAACGCCATTACGGTTGGTCCGGTACATGCAACCTCAACGGGAGACATCAATGAATGCAATTTTGAAATCCGCATTGGCGGTAGCCGGCCTGGCCATGGCCACGCAAGCTGTTGCACAGATCACCTTTTACGAACGCGAAGGGTTTGCCGGCCGCTCTTTCAGCACGAGTCGACAAATCGGCAACCTCGAACGCTATGGCTTCAATGACCGCGCTTCATCGGCCATCGTGGTCGGTGATCGGCAGGAGGTTTGCGAAGACATCCGGTTCGATGGCCGCTGCGTTATCCTGCGTCCGGGCCGTTACCCCACCCTGACGGCAATGGGTTTGAATGACCGCATTTCGTCGGTGCGCACCGTGAGCCGCAACGTACGCGTAAATGATGACCGTTATGCGCCGGCCCCTTCGGTCACACAGGTCACTTTTTATGAGGGCGAGAATTTTGCAGGCCGCTTCTTCACCACCGAACAACAGGTCGGCAATTTCGGCAGCTATGGCTTCAACGACCGCGCCTCTTCGGTCGTCGTGGTCGGCGATCGCTGGGAGGTTTGCGAAGACGCCCGGTTTGCCGGCGATTGTTTCGTCCTGCATCCAGGCCGCTACCCCTCGCTGGAGGCGATGGGCCTGAACAACCGCATTTCGTCGGCGCGCGTAGTGGACGCCAATACGCGTCTTGAGGATAACCGCTATGCACCTGCTCCAGCGGCGGCCTACGACTATCATCGCCGCAGCAACGAGCGGATGTATGAAGCGCAGGTCACTTCCGTGCGTGCGGTGGTCGCGACGCCCGAGCAACGCTGCTGGGTCGAGAGTGAACAGATTCCCCAGGAGAAGGGCAGCGCCAATGTTCCCGGCGCGCTGGTTGGCGCCGTTATCGGCGGCATTCTCGGTCACCAGGTTGGCGGCGGGCGCGGCAAGGATCTGGCCACGGTCGGCGGTGCAGTCGCCGGTGGCCTGGTCGGCGCCAATGTCGGCCGCGATGGCGCACAGCCGGCAACGACGCGCGATGTAAAGCGTTGTTCCAGTGTGCCCAGCCAGGCCAAAGCCGACTACTGGGATGTGACCTACACTTTCCGCGGCCAGGAGCATCGCGTGCAGATGGCGACGCCGCCCGGAAATACCGTTACCGTCAACGAGCAGGGTGAGCCGCGGGCTTGATGTTCTGAATGGCGGATAAAACAAGGCGGCCCTGCGGGGCCGTTTTTTTTGGTATTGAGGTTAGTTTGCATCGCATGTATGGCGATGCAAACTTTGATCGGAAGGCGATGCCGGATATGTATGCCAACGCACAGATCACCGATCCCGGGAAGCACACAATTCATGCATCGATGGTTGACTCAAAAAAGACGGGATCGACATGAATCAGGATCGTTTTCAAGGCATCTGGAAGCAGTTCAGCGGGACGGTGATGGAACAGTGGGGCACACTCACCGATAATCCGCGTGCGGTCGCGGCGGGCGTGCATGATCGGTTTGCCGGCAGGCTCCAGGAGCAGCGCGGCATCTCGAAACAGGAAGCCGACCGTCAACTCGAGGATTTCATGATTCGCAACCGCGACTGGCAAAACCTCTAGAGGCGCCAATTTTCACGGCTTGCTGTCGCATCAAGGTCATGAAGACCGCTTTCATATTCTTCCGGAGAATTCAGCAATGCAACAAGCTGTGAACGAACCCGTCACAACGGACGAGGAGTCCATCGAGGTCGCGACCCACGCGCTGCGCGATGCGCATATTCATTTGGCGGTGGTGGTGTTGGCATTGTTCGCACTGGTCGCGGCCTTGTACCTTGCGCGAGGTTTCTTCGTCCCGTTGCTGATCGGTATCCTCGCCAGCTACGCCCTGCATCCGCTGGTCGACTGGCTGGAGGCAATTCGCGTGCCGCGCAGCGTCGGCGCCGCGCTGGTATTGGTGGCGGTGGTCGGGAGTTTCACGTGGATCGGCGTCACCATGAGCGGCGACGCCGCTGCCTTGATCGAGAAACTTCCCGAGGCCGCCCGCAACCTGCGACAGGATTTGAATACGGCGCGCCTCGGCGCGCCGACGGCATTGCAGAATATGCAGGAAGCTGCGCACGAACTCCAGGGCGCGGCGGCCGATGCGGGCACCAAACCGGCAGCAGGCGCCGGATCGGGAAAGAACGCAGCAACACGTGCGAAGCCGGCAGCCCCTGCGGCCCAGATCGCCGAGCCGACGTGGCTGCGCGACTACACGCTGGCGCAGTCGGCATTGCTTGCCAGTGTGGCCGCGCAGACGCCGATCGTATTGCTGCTGACCTATTTTCTGCTCGCGTCCGGGGCGCACTTCCGGCGCAAGCTGGTACAACTCGTCGGACCCTCGCTATCGCGCAAGAAAGACGCGGTGCGCATCCTCGACGAGATTGACGTGCAGATTCAACGTTATCTGCTGGTCACGCTCGCATCGAACGCCCTGCTTGCGGTCGGCACCTGGCTGGCTTTTCTGGCGCTCGGCCTCGACCAGGCCGGCGTCTGGGGTGTGGCTGCCGGCGTGTTTCACTTTGTGCCCTACCTGGGCCCGGCGTTGATCGCGATCGGCAGCGGTGTGGCCGCATTTCTGCAGTTCGGTTCGCTGCCTTATGCGTTCGTCGTGGGCGGTGTGTCGTTGCTGGTATCGGGATTGATCGGGTTCGCATTCATGACTTGGCTGCAAAGCCGTTTTGCGCGCGTCAACGCGGCGGTGCTGTTCATTGCCTTGTTGTTCTTCGGCTGGATGTGGGGCGTGTGGGGGCTGCTGCTTGGCGCGCCGCTGGTGGCCATCGCCAAAGTCATTTTTGATCGGGTTGAATCGCTGAAGCCCGCGGGCGAGCTGCTTGGGCACTAGCCCGGTATCGATTGCCAGACCTGACTCGCATCCGCTGTGGAGATGCGCTCGCTGGGCAAGCCGCATGCATGCGGTGCTGTCCCGGTCCTTTAATGCATGGATCGACCATCGAGCCAGCAGCAAGGGCGCCGCGCTGGCCTTTTATACCTTGTTCTCGATGACCCCCATCCTGATCCTGGCCATCGCGGGTGCCGGCTATTTCTTTGGCGCCGAGGCGGCCCAGGGCGAGATCATCGCGCAAGTCGAAGGGCTGGTTGGACGCAATGGTGCGCAGGCAATCCAGGCATTGCTGGCCGGCGCGCGCGATCCTGTCTCCGGACTGACGGCGACGATGGTGGCGAGCGTCCTGTTGCTGGTGGGCGCCACCAGCGTCTTCGTTGAACTGAAGGGTAGCCTCGATGAACTATGGGGCATCGAAGCACCCAAGGGGTTGGCCATCATCGTGTTCCTGCGAACCCAACTCCATTCCTTCG
The DNA here is from genome assembly GCA_031394335.1 of Burkholderiales bacterium. Lineage (GTDB taxonomy): Bacteria > Pseudomonadota > Gammaproteobacteria > Burkholderiales > Usitatibacteraceae > UKL13-2. The sequence goes on along the minus strand of JANMXS010000289.1, from coordinate 1,091 downwards.
GATTGGTGCTGGTGCTGGCTTTCCTGCTGCTGGTTTCCCTGGTGCTCAGCGCAGCGCTTGCCGTGCTTGAACGTTATGCAAGCGGCCTCTGGGGCAACGCCTGGAATATCCTCGGCGTCCTCTCCTCGGTGATTGCATTCGGCGCTATCGCCTGTCTGTTTGCGGTGATTTACAAAGCGTTGCCGCAGGTCAGGCTTTCCTGGCGCGATGTCTGGATCGGCGCCGCGTTCACGGCGGGTTTGTTCAGCCTGGGAAAATATGCGATCGGCCTGTACCTGGGAAAAAGCGGTGTGGCCTCGAGCTTTGGCGCGGCCGGCTCACTTATTGCGTTGCTGCTCTGGGTTTACTACTCGGCACAGATATTCTTCCTGGGGGCGGAGTTCACCCGACAGTACGCGCTGGGATTCGGTAGCCTCCAGACTGAGGTGCCGTGCCCGGCGCCGCCGGAAAATTAACAGACGATTGCCGGCACATCATGACATCGAACCGTGTGCTCAAATGGGTTGGCTGGGCCCTCCTTGCGCTATTGCTGCTGATAGCCCTGTTCGTTGCGCTGTTCGACTGGAATTGGTTGCGCGGCACGATCGAGCGAACGGCATTGGAAAAAACCGGTCGCGAACTCACGATCAAGGGAAACATGGCGGTCAAGCTGGGCTGGCCGCGACCGCGCCTGCGCGCCGAAGGCGTGACGTTCGCAAATCCGCCATGGGCCGTGGAGCGGCAGATGGTGGCGGCGGACGCTGTGGAAATCACCATCGATCTGTCCGAGTTGCTTGGCAGGAATATCGTCCTGCCCGAGGTGCGGCTCGAACATCCGGTTATAGCTTTGGAAAAAAGCGCGGACGGCCGCAAGAACTGGCTGCTGGATCGTAACCAGCAGGACGAAGATGCTCATATCCGGATCGGCCGCCTGATGCTCGATCAAGGCCGGATTTCCTACAAGGATCTGCTGCAGAAGACCAGCCTCCATTCGGAAATCTCGACCCCGGAAGCACCGCCGGACGGCACCATTGCTGCTGACATTGCCGGCATTGTATTCAGCGTTAACGGTACCTACAAAGGCCAGTCACTCAAGGCGCGCGGCCGCGGCG
>JANMXS010000288.1:0-23548 GCA_031394335.1 Burkholderiales bacterium | reverse complement strand
GGACAGGCCATGTTCGTAAACCCGGTTCAGCAGGTTGTAGGCATTTTGAATCGACACCACACGCGGCATGCCGGCGTCAGCGAAGCGTAAAAATTCCATCACGCCCCATGGCGTCTCGTTGGACAGGCCAATATGGCGAATGCGCCCCGCTTTGACTTCATCGGCCAGCGCGGAGAGCGTCTCAGCCAGCGCCACCGACTCCCGCTCCATGGTCGCGTCGAAAAACTGGCCACCGAATATCGGTACGTTACGCGCCGGCCAATGCAGCTGATACAGGTCGATATAGTCGGTGCGCAGGCGCGCAAGACTGTTGCTGACACCTCGCTGGATGTCCGCCTTGCAAAATGCCCCAAGCTCGCCGCGCGCCCAGGTGATATCGGTGGCCGTACGCGACGGGCCTGCACACTTGCTGGCGATAATCACCTGCTCGCGAAACGCGGGCCCTTTTTTTTCCAGCCAGGCGCCGATGATTTTTTCCGTTGCGCCGTAGGTTTCCGCGCGCATCGGTACCGAATACATTTCTGCGGTGTCGATAAAATTGATGCCGCGCGACAAGGCATAGTCGAGCTGTGCGTGGGCCTCGTCCAGGGTGTTTTGCTGTCCCCAGGTCATGCTACCCAGGCAAACTTCGCTTACGCTGAGTTCACTGCCACCAAGCCGGACCAGTTCCATCGGGATTGCCATCAATAAAAGTTGCCGATTATACGTGCTGCATCGCCGCCAGCCGTTTCTGAGGCCGCGGCCCTGGACGGTACGCAACCCGGTTTATTTCTTGCCCGGCTCCCAGTAAGGCGGATCGCCAAACGCGTTCTTCATGAAATCGATGAATACGCGCACTTTTGCAGGCAGAAATTTACGGTCGGAATAGACCGCATAAATATCGTTGCCCGGCGCCGCGAATTTCGGCAGCACCTCGACGAGGCGCCCTTTCTCGATTTCCTCGGAAACCTCCCAGGCGCTACGCCACGCCAGGCCCTGGCCTGCCAGTGCCCAGCGCGTCAATACCTCGCCATCGTTGCAGTGCAGATGACCAGCCACCCTGACCGAGACGTTTTTGCCGGTGGCGTCGCGAAACGACCAATTGTCCGACAGGCCTTCCTCGGTCGCCGTCACCAGGCAGTTGTGTTGGGCGAGGTCGCTCAATGCGGCCGGCTTGCCATGACGCTTGATGTAGTCAGGCGCCGCCACCACCACGCGATGGTTGCGCGCCAGCCGGTTGGCTATGAGATCGGCATTTTTCAGATCGGCAATGCGAATCGCGAGATCGACACGTTCGTTCTTCAGGTCAACAATTCGCTCGGACAGGTGTAACGTCACCGCCAGATTCGGATGCGCGGCAACGAAGGCCGGCAAATGCGGCGCGATATGCTTGCGGCCGAAGGCCGTCGGGGCCGACACCACCAGCCGGCCGGTGGCGCTCTTGGCGCCCAGCGAAAGCGCTTCCTCTGCCGCGCGCAATTCGTTGAGGATATTGCGCACATCCTCGAAGAACGCCGACCCTTCCGAAGTCAGGGTGATCTTGCGCGTAGAGCGCTTGAACAACTTGACTCCCAGTTGTTGCTCAAGCTGATCAATACGCCGACCGACCATCGCGGGCGTGACCCCCTCTTCACGGGCCACCGCAGACAGACTCTCCGATTTGGCGACATCCAGAAACGTTTGCAGCGCTTTAAAGCGATCCATTTGTTCACCCCTTCCGTGCGCAAATTACTTTATACCCAGAAAATCAATTAACTTTAACTGGGTAATAGATGCTTATGTTTTATTGAAGATTATCTTATTTTCGGTATCGTAATACACTCTTGATAACTTTGCAGGACTTTTACTTTGCCGAACCTGCATTTTTCAGGAGATGTTCATGGATACCGCTCACCGCCTTCCCGCCGGCCTCGCCATTAGCGGCACTATCACGCCAGAGTTCGCCACGGTGTTGACACCCGATGCACTGGCCTTTTTTGCAAAGCTGGCACGCAAGTTTGAACCCACCCGCCAGAATTTGCTTGCCAGACGCGATGCACGCCAGAAACAATTCGATGCCGGACAGCTGCCGGATTTTCTGGCCGAGACCAAGCATATCCGCGATGGTAGCTGGGTGATCGCACCATTGCCAAAAGACCTGCAGGACCGCCGCGTTGAAATCACCGGCCCCACCGATCGCAAAATGGTCATCAATGCCATGAACTGCGGCGCGTCGACCTTCATGGCCGATTTTGAAGACGCCAACTGCCCGACCTGGGAAAACATGATCGAGGGTCAGCTGAATTTGCGCGACGCGATCAAGCGCACCATCACCCTGGAGCAAAACGGCAAATCGTACAAACTCAATGACAAAACCGCCGTCCTGATCCCGCGTCCGCGCGGTTGGCACCTGGAAGAAAAGCATGTCACGCTGGATGGCAAACCCGTCTCAGGCGCACTCTTTGACTTTGCACTTTATTTCTTCCACAACGCCAAGGAACTGCTGGCGCGCGGTTCGGGCCCCTACTTCTACCTTCCGAAGATGGAATCGCATCAGGAAGCACGCCTGTGGAACGATATTTTCGTAATGGCACAAACCGAACTCGGCGTCGCGCAAGGCTCGATCAAGGCAACGGTATTGATTGAAACCATAGTCGCCGCGTTTGAAATGGACGAAATTCTTTATGAGCTGCGCGAGCACAGCGCCGGCCTCAACATCGGCCGCTGGGATTACATTTTTTCAGCGATCAAGAAATTCCGTCTCAACAAGGATTTCTGCCTGGCCGATCGCGCCCAGGTAACGATGATGGCGCCGTTCCTGCGCGCCTATGCGCTTGGTTTGGTCAAGACTTGCCACCGGCGCAATGCCAGTGCCATGGGCGGCATGGCGGCACAGATCCCGATCAAGAATGACCCGGCCGCGAATGAAGCTGCAATGGAAAAAGTGCGCGCCGACAAGCTGCGCGAAGTTACCGACGGTTGTGATGGTACCTGGGTGGCACATCCGGGCCTGGTGCCGATCGCCAAGGCAGTGTTCGATGAACATATGCCGACACCCAACCAGATTCACCGCCAGCGCGACGATGTCAATTACACCGCCGGGGACTTACTCGATTTTCGTCCCGAAACGCCGATCACCGAAGCCGGCGTGCGCAATAACATCCAGGTTGGAATCCAGTACATTGGCTCGTGGCTGGGCGGCAACGGTTGTGTGCCGATCTTCAACTTGATGGAAGATGCGGCTACTGCAGAAATTTCGCGCAGCCAGGTATGGCAGTGGATCCGTTCGACCAAGGGCGTACTCGCCGATGGCCGCAAAGTCACCAAGGAAATGGTCTCGAAACTGACCACCGACGAGCTCGCCAAAACGCCCGGCATCGTTGGCGATGCGATTTATGCGGCCGGCAAATATGCCGAAGGCGCGAAGTTGTTCGAGCAACTGGTGCTAAACGACAACTACGAAGAATTTCTGACGCTGCCAGCATATCGGGCCATTGCGTAGTTCAGGCCTGCACTCCGCATAAAAAATGCCCGCATATTGCGGGCATTTTTTGTTCGTAACCAGCGCGATTACTTCACCCGCCGCTTCATGAACTCATCGTCGATATTGTCGCGAAAATAACTTTGCATCGATGCCGAGTTTGCAAAACGTCGCCAGATTTCCGGCGAAACATTGCTGTATTCCCAGGTGCCGGATGCCTGTTCAACCAGCAACACGCGGCGCCTGTCGTCGTAGCCGATCGCGCGCAAATTGCCGGCGCTGACCTTTTTCATCTCCATCGCGGCACTCCTTCCCGGGCCTACAGGGCGATCGAAAATTCGAGCAGCAAAAACAGGGTAACTTCCACCAGCAGCGCGAGCCAGGCACGGCGGTATGAATGATATTTTTCGCGCGCAATCGACGCGACACCGTAAATCTGGTGGCAGATATCGTCAAACACCGCATGCATGTCCGCGCCACGGAACGCGTCCACATATTCCTGTGCAGAGGAACGTTCCGCAATATCGCCGAAAAACACGACCTGCGGAAGTGCCGGCACGTCGCTCGGCTGCCTGCGGTTGCGCGAGACCACGGTCGACAAGGCGAAGAAGAAAAACGCACTGACCGCCAGCAGAAATATGATCAGGACAGCGCGTTGCAACATGCCCTGATGCATGATTTTCTCCAGGTTGGTCGACACATAAGTCACCAGCAAGGTTGACATCACAATCAGCAGATAAATCTTCTGGTCAGCCGCGCGGATCAGGTCCTGGTTCAGGTTCAGGACCTTCCAGGCCTGATCAAGACGCAGCGCCAGCTCGGCCGTCGAATAACGCTCGCCTGTCCTGGCGCCGACAATCCGCGGAGTATCCATGGCCCCGGTCGTCAATCGAAATGCGCGCCGAACAAATCGTCGATCTTTTGCAGCAGATCGGGTGCAAGTTTGGCGGCAATCTCCAACGCTTTCATGTTCTCCTGAACCTGCGAAACCCGCGACGCGCCGGTGATGACGGTGCTGACACGGGGATTCTTCAGGCACCAGGCAATCGCCAGCTGTGCCGTCGTGCAGTCCAGCGACTTGGCGATGCCGGCCAGTTTGACGACGATCGCATTTTTACGCGCGTCGGTCAGCTCGTCCTTCATCCATGCCATATTTTTCAGCGTCGCGCGGCTGTTGTCGGGAATTCCGGTCGCATACTTGCCGCTCAGCAAACCAGAGGCCAACGGGCTCCAGGTAGTAAGGCCCAGGCCGATATCGCCGTAAAGGCGGGCGTATTCCTGCTCGACACGCTTGCGGTGGAACAGGTTGTACTGCGGCTGCTCGACCACCGGCTTGTGCAGATGATGTTTGTCGGCGATCTGCCACGCCGCCATGATTTCAGCAGCACTCCACTCGGAGGTTCCCCAGTACAGCGCCTTGCCACGTGCAATCATGTCGTGCATGGCGTAGACCGTTTCTTCCAGTGGCGTGTTGGCATCCGGCCGGTGACAGTACACCAGATCAACGTAGTCGAGACCGAGGCGCGTCAGAGAGTGATCGATGGCCTGCAGCAGGTATTTGCGATTGAGCGTGTTTTTTTCGTTGACGCCATCGCCGAACTTCGCCGGAAGGCCCCAGTAAAATTTGGTCGACACCACATAGGTCAGGCGGTCCCAGGCAAGCTTCTTCAACGCTGCCCCCATCAGCTCTTCCGATTTGCCGGATGCATAGACCTCGGCGTTATCGAAAAAATTGACGCCGTGATCTCGCGCCACGCTCATCTGTTCAATGGCCGCCTTTTCATCAACCTGGTTGCCATATGTCACCCAGGAGCCCAGCGACAAGGCCGAGACCTTCAGTCCGGCACTGCCCAACCTGCGGTATTCCATGTTCACGAATCCTTTTCTTTATCAATATCACCGTATGCATTGGCGATGACCACACGTGTTCGCTTCGGGCCTGCGGCAAATTTTTCGAGCTTTACCAGCACCGGGAACAGTTGTTCAAGGTGGCTGCGTGCTTCAGGCTCGCCTTGAAATAGCAGCGGCGCCCCGTTCGCATCCTTGACATCACGCCATACATCGGAATGCGTGTCATCGTCCTGTACTTGCAATTTGAAATCAGGCATGGGGTTCGCGACGGGCGCGCCAAGAGGTCAAGTAGGGACCCGCAGCAGCGGGCGAGCAGATTATACGCCGCGCCTCACTGCCCGTTGGCGCCTGATAGCAACAACGATCGTTCAAAAATTGGCTTGCAACACTGCTGGCGACAACGGCTTCGACAACATGAAGCCTTGCGCCTCCTCGCAGCCGCTGGCCAGCAGATAGTCAAGCTGTGCGGCATGCTCGACTCCCTCCGCAACCACGCGCAAGCCGAGGCTTTTGGCGAGCCCGATGATGCCGCGCGTGATCGCGGCATCGTTTGGATCGGTGGTGATATCGCGTATGAACGACTGATCAATCTTGAGCTTGGCAATATCAAAGCGCTTCAGATAAAGCAGGTTCGAGTAGCCGGTGCCAAAGTCATCCACCACCAGCCGGAAGCCCGCCATCGCCAGCGCATTGAGGCTGCTGTTGGCGGTATCGCCCTCGCTGACCAGCGCACTCTCGGTCAGTTCAATTTCAATATCCTGCGGATGCAGGCGGTACTCATGCATGGCGGTTTGCAGCACATCGACCAGATGCCCGGTCTTGAACTGGATGGCGGAGACATTGATGGCGACCGGGAAATGATCAAGCCCGGCGTCGCGCCAGCGGCGCAATTGTGCGCAGGCTTCGCGTGCGACCCACTCCCCGATCGGCACGATCAATCCGCTTTCCTCTGCCACCGGAATGAAGCGGCCCGGCTCGATCGGCCCCAGTTCCTCGCTGTCCCAGCGCAGCAGCGCCTCGGCACCGATCAGGCGCTGTTCAGGCACGCGGAAAATAGGCTGGTACACGAGGCTGAATTCATTTTTCGCCAGCGCCCGCCTCAATGCATTTTCCAGAGTCAGACGCTCGTTGACGCGGGCATTCATTTCGGTGCGGAAAAAACTGAACTGGTTGCGTCCTTCGCTCTTCGAGTGATACATCGCCAGATCCGCGTTTTTGATCAGGGCGTTGAGATCTTCACCATCAGCGGGCCAGACAGTGATGCCAATCGACGGAGTCACCGTCAGCTCGTGCGCATCGAGTTGGTACGGCTCGCCCAATTTTGCCAGCAGCGTTTCCGCAATATGTGCGAGATGTGTCGAATCGGTAACGCCGGGCAGCAGCACGATAAACTCGTCGCCGCCATGACGCGCAACCGTATCGGTCGTGCGTACCGACTGGATCAGGCGGCGCGCCATTTCCGCCAGAATCTGGTCACCGACATGATGGCCCAAAGAATCGTTGATGTTCTTGAAGCGGTCCAGGTCGATGAACAGCAAGGACATGCCTTCGCCATGCCGCTGCACCTGGCGCTGCGCAAAGTCGAAACGTGCGCCCAGCAGCATGCGATTCGGCAGCCCGGTCAGAAAGTCGTATTCCGCAAGCTCCCGTATCTGCGCTTCAGCACGTTTCTTCTCGGTGATATTGGTACCGACCCCGCGATAGCCGCGGAACGCACCGGACGCATCGAATACCGGTTCGCCCGATATATTCACCCACCAGGCTTCGCCGTTATCGAGCGCATAGGCGTACTGAAAATCACGGAACGGCTGATGCGCTTCAACCAGCCGGCGATGCTCATCCATCTGCTCGGTGCCGATACCGAGGTACGGCACATCCCAGCGGGTATGGCCGTAACGATGCTGCGGATCGACCCCGGCAGAACGCTGGATGCCACCGGAAATTCGCGTAAACCGGAACTGCTCGTCCTGCTCCCAGTACCAGTCGGACGACATCGCCAGCAAATTGCGGAAACGCTGCTCGCTGGCCTCCAGTTCGCGCTCCGCGAGCTTGCGCGCCGTGATATCGAGGCGAAAGCCGATCACACCGCCATCGGCGGTTTTGCGATCTGACACCAGCAGCCAGACGTCGTCACCGAGCAGAAATTCATAGTTCCCTTCATCGGGATCGAGATGCTTCTCGACGCGCGATTTGACATAGGCATCTTCATCGAGCTCGGTACGGCTCTCGAAACCGCGCTGATAAAAGGCGCGGGCGATATCGGCATATGAAGTACCAGGCACCAGCAGGTCTGCAACTTCAACATAGATTTCACGAAAGCGCCGATTGCAGAACACGATGCGGTCGTCTGCGCCGTACAACACCACGCCAGAATCAAGATGGTCGAACGCCTCGACGATGTGAGCGAGATTGCCTTCCGCCGCCGTGAGTGCGTCGCGAAGTCGATTTATTTCCTGCTGCAAATCCGGATAGGCGCTCATGGCTGTCGCATTATAGGCGCCCGTGTTCCACACACCATTGACCGCGGGCGTTCCATATCGCGAAGCAGTCTCACTCGCCGCCAGCGTCGACGCGATATTGCGCAACTTCTTCCTTGAGCGCGATCCACCAAACCTTGCCCGTTGCCGAATGCTTTCCGCAGGGCGTGAAGGTGGCGAAGCCTGGGTAAGTCTTGCCGAGATTATTCGGATCCTCGCGCCGCGTTCGCGGCGGCGCCACCAACCCCTTTTCATCGGCCGACAGCGGAAACAGCCAGCATCCCATCGGCTTGAATGCCCATTTCTGTTTTCCCAGCGATACCGCGAGGGTCTGCAATGAGCATTTGCCGTCCTGCTCAGCGAACGCGCAGCGGGTGTTGGCAAAGTGTGCCGGCTTGTTGCGATAGCGATATTTATAAACGGCAGTCTTGCGACCGACATTGCCTTCCCACTCGCCATCAAGAATATAGGCCTTGGGCAGGTGTCTGAAATGCGTCGGATATTTGGCGACCACACGATGGATCAAGCGTTCCTCTTCGGGCAGCAGAAACGCGCCGTCGCTGCAGCAAATGCCCTCGCACTCTTCAAGTTTGCAGTAGTGCAGCCTGGTGGGTGGTTGGCGTGGCGTGGTTTTACGTGCTGCGGGCATGCGCGGTCCTGTCATTGTTGGGATTGTGGAATCAATTCACGAAGATCGAAGTTGCCGCCATTGCTGAGCCTGCCGGTCCCGATCAGCCGCACGATATCGCGCGCCACGTCTTCAGCGGGACGCAGCACGCCGTCGGCCTTCATCGCCCGAAAGCGCGCCACATCGGGGAACGCATCTTCGCTTGCGGCACGCACCTGGCCCTGCATCGGCGTATCGACCACGCCCGGCGCCAACGAGCAAATGGCGAGTGTGGGATCGTTGGCAGCCGCCTCCAGCGCCGCAGCGCGCGTCGCCATCTCCAGCCCCGCCTTGGCCGCGCAATAGGCCGACCAACCAGCGATCGCCCGCGTAGCCGCACCGGAAGAAATATTGATCACCAGCCGCTCTGCCGCGATGCCGCGCGTGGCCTTGGCGAACCAGCCGGTGACGACCATCGGCGCGGTCAGGTTCACCTGGATGTTGTTGGCCAGCGCCAGGCTGTCAAGGCTGTCGAAGCGACCCACGGGCGCGACCACGCCGGCGTTGTTGATCAGCACCGCACGGGTGAAAGTGCGGTCGGCGAGTGATTGCTCGATTTGCGCAAGCGCCGGTAGCAATGAGTCAGTATCGCCAAAGTCGGCGTGGATATTGACGCTGCGCCCATCGGCCGAACTTGCTGCGGGCGCACGCGACAGGGTGAGAATGTGGTTCTGCGTATCGGCCAACAGGAGATCGCGCAGCGCAGCCCCCAAGCCCTTGGTAGTACCGGTGATCATGTAGAGATTCACGTTGTGGACCACGCTTATTCGAACAAGGCAGAAATTCCGGTGCACACCAGATCAATCAGCACCACGCGAGCGTCAGTGGTGCCGGCAATATCTCTCACTGACCATGCGCCTATCTCTGCATTTCCGGGCCGCAAGGTCGACCCCTGAGTGGACGGGATCTGGGTAAATGCATGCACAACAGGTTCCCGCGAGGCGCGGTCGGCATAATCGTCCAGCGCTTTTTGGACTGCCTTGTCATCAAGCACCGAAATGGCTGCCCCGCAATGCGTGCAGGCGCCATCGGTTTCGAGATTGATCGGGGCGCCGCAGCTCGAACACCGTATCTGTTTAACGCTAACCGAAAGATGTTGCACTTCTGCCGGATTCAAACTGCGGATAAAATTTTTCTCGCGCAGGAATTGCGTGAAGCTGGTCAGACGACCGTGACAATTTTGGCAACGTTGATAAAAGAAACTACCGCTGCGCGCGAGGTCATGTGTGGGGGTAAGCGTGGTCGCGCAACGCGGGCATGCTGAACGTGCCGAGACAATATTGCGCGGTACGCTGCGCGACTCATGGATACGCTTGAACAGCTCGATCACCGATTGCGGCGCCAGGGCGGTACTTTCCATCGAATCAAACCAGATCAGCTGGCAGCCCCAGCAGGCATCGATCTCCAGCGGTGTGCCAAGATGCGATTGGAACAACAAGGGCTCCATCGCACCATGGCAACTGGGGCAGTTCATGCGCGCTTTACTGCTTGAGCAATGCGTCGATACCCGCCTGCGCGATCTGTGCATCTTCCGACGACTTGACGCCGGAGACACCGACCGCACCGATGAATTCTCCGTCGACCACGATCGGCACGCCACCCTCAAGGAAGGTGATGCCGGGCATCGACAGTGCCGAGGTACGACCGTTGTTGACCATGTCTTCGTCCGACTTGGTAGGGCGGCGACGCAACGCGGCGCTGTATGCCTTGCCCTGTGAAATCAGTACGCTCGACACCGCGCAGGCATTCAGGCGCTGGAACCACAGCAGGTGGCCGCCATCATCCACAATGGAAATGCACACCGCCCATTTGTTTTTCAGCGCTTCCGCTTCAGCGGCGGCGGCAATGATTTTTGCGTCTTCGAGAGTGAGATAGTGTTTTGTTTTCATGGCGCGTGCTTTTTATAGGATGAAAGTCGACTGCGAATCCGCAGTTGCATCGGCAGCAAATTATACGGCCTGCAAGCGCACTGATTGGCGCATTACCTCGGCGCCACGACGCGCCGCGAATTAAACTGAAACTCCAGCATTGGCGCGCCTTTCGGAGTACTTTTGCTTCAAACACCGCGCCGAATGGCGTTCTACGCTTTTCTGGTGGCGATCACGGTGTTACTTCGGCGACTGCCGCTTATCCCATTCGTCCGCCAGTTCCTTGCCGGTCTTGTAATGCGGAACATGCAAGATCAGACGCCTGTAGCGCTGGATCACCGGGTTGGAATCCTTGATTTCCTTTTCCCAGTATTCATTGGCCAGCGCCATGTTTTTCTTCTCGTCCATCAGGAAATAATTTTTCGACGATTGCCCGCCGAAGATGTACAGCTTGCCGTCGATGATCGCCCAGGTGTCCGGGTCACCGCCCCAGGGGATGCCGTAGGCAATCCCGTTGCTGCAGAAGCCGCCGAATTGTGGCGCGTACTTCGCCGGATCCTTGAGGAACATGGCGCGGCTTTCCTCGGACACAAAGCGGTAAGTCACGCCCTGGAATTCGCTCTTGATGTCCGGCTTGCCCAGGGTGTGCTTGCCGATCGTGACATAGGCCACCGGATCATGTCCCTTCAGCATCAGGCGTTGATCGGCGCCGTCGGCAGTGGTGTTGAAGGCGCCGGGTCCGGCACAGCCGGCAACGATGAATCCCAGCAGCATCGCCAACGCGAGGCGTGCTGCGGGATGACAAAAATTCGGAAACACATGCGCAATCATTGCCATTCTCCTGTCAGGGATTTTCAGCCAGTTGCTTGAGGTTGTTCAAGCCGGCGTCGAAATCTTTGCCGACCATGCGATCCATCATCAGGCCAAAGTAGCGCATGAAGGGATTGCCACCAAATTCGCCTGCATTCGCCCAGCTGACCGTGGTGCCGGCGCCGCTCGGCGCCAACGTCAACGCACCGCTGGAGACCATGCCGAAATCGGCGAAGGTCAATTGGTAAACGATCTGCTTGTCGGGATCGGCCGCGGTAAATTCCATGGCGCCATTGCCTTCGGACTTCGACTGCCACGACCATTTGGCGCCGGCACCCGAGGCCGATCCGGAAAAATCCATTTTCATGTTCGGGTCGCGCTGGTTCCACACGCCCCACTTTGGCCACATATGCGGGTCGGCGATCAGGGGATAGATTTTCCCGGCAGGGGCGGCGATCACGATGGAACGCTCGATGCGGAAGTTCTTCGGCAGCACCATGCCGATCAACGCCAGCAACGCGATAAACGTCGCGAGCCCGGCAACAATTTTTATCAGTATTGACATGATGAATCCTCCGATTCCGGCAACGGTTCGACAATTACGCACAGCCGCAAAACTATACGCTTTCGATGCCGATTCCGGCATTCATATATGTACTAAGAGGTAGCACGCCTGACCTTGCGCGCGGCATGCGGCACCGCCCGCCATGGCGCCGACGAAAACGTCTCGACCAGAAAATTGACGAACGCCGCCACCCGCGGGCTTTTATGTTTGCCTTGCGGATACACCGCCGACAGCGGCAGGGGTTCCGCATGATGCACCCCGGTCAGCAGCGGCACCAGCCAGCCGGCGCGAATGCCATCACTGACGATCACATCCGAAAGCCGGATGATGCCCACCCCCATCGCCGCCATCTGCAACAGGGTTTCCGCGTTGTTCGCGTTGACGGTGCCGACCACATCGACGGTTTCCATGCCGTTCGGCGTATCGAACGGCCACTTGCGCAACTGCGGTGCGCCGCTGATCGAAATGCAATTGTGGTTGAGCAGATCGCGCGGCGTTTTCGGCGTGCCGTGCTTTTTCAGGTAGGCCGGAGAGGCGCAAATCACGCGATGCATATCGCAGATTTTTTTGGCGACCAGGGAAGAGTCGCGCAGCGCGCCGGTACGAATGGCAACGTCCGCGCCCTCCTCGACCAGGTCGACCAGCCGATCGGTCACTGTAATATCCAGCTCGATTTCAGGATGGCGTTCCAGAAAGCGGGGGAGCGCGGGTACCAGTTGATGCATGCCGAAAGCCACGCCAACATTGATACGCAACATGCCCTTGGGATGGGCGCTGAAGCGGGTCACTTCCGTTTCCGCGTCTTCAATATCGATGAGGATGCGCTTGGCGCTGGCGAAATAGGCCTCGCCCTCCGCCGTCAGCGCCAGCTTGCGCGTGGTGCGATTCATCAGGCGCACACCGAGCCGGTCCTCCATGCGCGTCACCAGTTTGGACAGCGCCGAAGGCGTCAGATCCAGATCGCGCGCCGCCGCCGAAAAACCACCCAGCTCCACCGAGCGCACGAAGGCCTTCATTTCTCCGGGTTTATCCATGATCGTCCTCTGCGGCTTATGAATTTAATTCCACAATATTATGCCATTCAACTTCATTGTTTGTCTGCACACATGTAATTACATTGAATACATGCAATTCCATTTGCACCCGCCCGGCCACCAGCCATGGCGATTCAGTTGCACCCATAAGGAGAAACACATGAGCACTTTTGACCGCAGCACCATTGACCGCATCAGCATCGAGAAGCGCGCGCATGTGCTGCGTCGCCAGGAAATTTCCCGTTTGTTCAAAACAGCCTTCGCCGCATTCAGCGACCAGTTGCGCCGCAATCACGAACAGTGGTTGCGCCTTCGCAACCGGCGCACCAGGCTCACCACCGTCAACGGCACGCCTGCCTGATTCGCAATCAGGCGAATAGCCGGTGACCCGAACTTTGGCCGGACTCGGCGGGGCGCAGCGTTATAATGATGCCCCTGCAACTGTAATGACCCCCGCCATGAAGCGTCTGCGCAATAAATCCCCGCTCCGTCTTACCCGAGATGCCGAACGCCTGATCAGTCTTTCCACCGGGCTTGCCGCCTCCGGCAGCCGGCTCGAAGACGCACGCTGGGAGCATGAGCTCGCCGCGTTGTGCATCAAGCTGATGGAATCCGGCAACAGTACCGCGTTGGAAAGCGCGCTGGATCAAACTTTCCAGAGCAATCCGAGCGCGCACGATGCACTGGCCGAAATTGCTGAAGCGCAGGCCGAATCCGGCACGCTGACTATCGACGATAGTGATGGCGACAAAAGCTGGGACGTGATGTTGCTGGCGATACCGCTGGTAGCCTGGTCAAAATATGCGGTACCGTCAGGCCCGATCACTGGCGCGGGCATGGCGGCATTGGACGCGATCACCCCGCAGCTTTACGCGCATGTGCTGGCCAGAAATGCGCGCCTCAGCGTGGCGCCGTTTCTGTACAGCATCGACCAGATGCCACGCGATTTCTCCAGTGTACGCAAGCTGGCGCTGCGGCTGGGTGCGGCGGCGATGCGACAGCAAGCGGCGCACACCGACGGCAAAGCGCCCGATACCGCACCACTGCTGGCCGATACCCGCTTCCTCTTGGCTGGCGTTGCCGTGCCCAGCGGTGAAGCGTTGTTTCGCTGGCAAGAGCACACCGAAGCACGCAACACACGCAGCGACTGCCTTGAGCGCTGGATCGAACAGGGCCGGCCCCATCTGGCCACCTTGCTGCCCGGTTGTTCGTTCGAGTGTCTGCTGCCGGATGCGTATTTCGTCAACTGCCGCGAATCGGATCGCTTTGTACGGCCGCCCACTATCCGCGCCACCGTCGCCTTCCTGGAAAGCGCCCTCAAGGTCAATGCTTCGCAGCTGCGCGCGGTGATTGCCGGCGTCGGCGAAACCCGCGTCGACGAGTATCGCGTCAGTTTTCTGAAACGCGGTCATGACGGCGTCGTCGAAGGCGTGGTGTGGCCGCTGTTCGGGCGCGAAGAAGAGGACGCGGAACCGGCGCCTCTGGGCGACATCCAGACCGTGCTGAAGGATTGCAAGCTCGGCGAGGTGACCGCACTCGACGGACTGTTCGCGCCGGAGTTCTGCGAAGACTGTGGCGCCCCCCTGTTTGCCGATGCCGACGGTGAAATGGTACATCCGGAACTTCCGGAAGAAGTTGAATCCACTGTCTCGCATTACCACTAGCCGCTGGTAACGCTCAAAAGAAAACGCGCCGCTTCAAATACGGCGCGTTTTTTATGGCACGAACGAAGGCAATCGTCAGGGCTTGGCTTTTTCCACCATCGCCGTGAAAAATTTCGCGATGCCCTCGCTGCCCATATGGCGCGCGTCGGCCAGTTCACCGCCATCGGTCTGGTAGACCACCTTGCCCGCCGAGTTCAGCAGCACCACCGAGGGAATGCCTTTCTTGGTGGCATTGCCGTATTGCGCGATCAGGTCGGTATTCTTGTCGTTGCGGCCGGTGTCGATCTTGACCACATTCAGCCTGGCGTCGACCAGTTTGGCGAGCTCGCCTTGGTGCATTTCCATATCGAGCACTTTGCAGTCCCCGCACCAGTTGGCGCCAAACACGAGCAGGGTCGCCTTCTTCTGCGCCGCCGCAGATTTAAGCGTCGCACCGACCTCAGCCTTGGCATCGGCGGCTTCGTTGTACGGTTTCTTGTCGTCCGCATGGACCAGATTGAGCGCGAACAGGCAGAACAGCGATGCAAACAGTTTTTTCAGGGTTTTCCTCAGGGTTTCAGGGCACGGTACAAAAACGGCAGGCTGGCATCCATACGGTAATCCACGCCAGAATGCGTGTCGTCGAACTCTTCATAAGTATGTTTGACCCCGGCGATTTTCAAGCGTTTCGACAAAATTCGCGCGCCGTAATGAATCTGGTACTGGTCGCGCCAACCGCAATCGATAAAAATGCCTTTGAGCGACTTCAGGTTGACGCGGTATTTATCAACCAGGTTGATCGGATCATGCTTTAACCAGTTTTTCCAGCGCGCCTCGATGCGCTCGCCGGTTTCCAAATTGAAGGGCAAATGAAACCCGAGTGGAACCTTGGGGTCCGGGTCGTAACTCGCCGCCATTGCCAGCATCATCAACGCATGGCCTTCCGCCTCGGACAGTTTCTCTTTTTTCCATACGGCATTCAGGAAGTTTTTCACGCGGCCATCGTCGATGCCCTTGTTGGCGCCCTTCTCTTCGAGCCGGACATCAACCGGGCCCGCCACGCGTTTGTTCTTGCGGTGCTTCATCAGCTCGGTCAGGGTGCGCGGCCAGTCGTTCATGTAGACAAAATCGAAATGCGCATCGCCTGAATGGCTGGCGATGGCCCCCCAGTATTTCGCGTATTTCATGCCGTGGATGACGGCGCCGTAACCGCCGGAGGATTTGCCGAAGCAGCCGCGATGCTCGCGTGAAGCCAAGGTGCGAAACTCGCCGTCCACAAACGGGATCAGCTCCTGCGTAATGTAGTCGGCATAATCGCCCATCGCCGGGGAGTTGATGTACTGATTGCCGCCGAGTGCCGTAAAACAATCGGGGAACACGATGATCGCCGGACCCATCTTGCCCTTGTGGATCAGGCGCGCCGCGCGCTCGGGGACGTTCTCGTCGAAGTTGCGCCAGTTGAGATGCGAGAGGCCTGAGCCCATGAAGCCGACCAGGTCATAAAAAACCGGGAAGCGCGTTTTGCGCGCGCCAGCGTCCGCCTGGTCGTATTGCGGCGGCAACCATACTGCCAACTTGCGCTTGTGCGGGTCCTTGAGCGGGTTACCGCGCAGAATGTATGAATCGTGGTCGAGGATCAGCGTGCGGCCTTGCGGCCAGCGGGGACGTTTCAGCGCCATGACGGCATGCTCCACAAAATTCAGAAGTGGCTGCCATTATCGCAGAGCCTTTGTCTGAGCGCGTTGCCCTCATGTTCATGCTGCGTCGGATTCTGCCTGCTCTTAACGCAGCGTTGGCAGATTGCGCATTGCCGGGAGACGCTTCGCAGTAACCACGATGGGCTCAAGTTTGAACGGTACTTGCGCGGCTGCCTGCGCCACGTTCGTAGCGGCGGGGTTGTTGCGCGCATCACCGGGTCGCGCGAGCGAATCGAAGCTGGTCAGGGTGAGGCCGGTGATGGCCACGGCAATGACGGCGGCAAGGACATGCGGGCGATGGGTAAGCTGGTGGTTCATGAATTTCTCCTTGGGCGTTTCGGCAGTACTGCAACTTCATGCAGGCGGATCGGTAGTTTGCGCGGCGCGCATTTCAGATCGGTGTCAGTCAGATGAAACTTTGTTTCCTGCGGTCTGCCGGCACACAGCAGACAGATCGCCACTTTATGGGGCGCTCGCTAAAACGCACAGCGGAATGTGACGAGGCGCAGAGAATGCCGACTGAGCCGTAAAATTCGACGCCAGCCTGGCTATGCCGCCGACAGTCAAACTATTGGAATTCCCTGGTTGGATGCCGGAAGTTCCCGGTTTGGATGTGCATAACGATTGCCGGAACCGCAAATGTCCGCCTGCGTACCAGCCTGTTAAACTCTGCCTCCCTGATTGCGGAGACAACCATGACGATTTCCATGTACCAAGCCTCGGTGCCGGTGTTCCAGCGCATGCTGGGCAACTTGAAGGCAATCCTTGAAAAAGCTGCGGCGCATGCGCAGGCCAAGAAGATCGACGAGAGCGTGTTCCTGAACTCGCGTCTCTACCCGGACATGCTGGCGATGGCGCGCCAGGTGCAAATCGCCGCCGATTTCGCCAAGGGGCCGTGCGCACGCCTCGCCGGACAGGAAGTGCCGAAATTCGAAGACACTGAAAAAACTTTCGCGGAACTGATCGCACGCATCGACAAGACGCTGGCCTTTGTCGCCACCTTCAAGCCGGAACAGATCGACGGCCAGGAAGAGCGCGACATCACCATCAGCGTGGCCGGCAATCCGACGACATTCAAGGGCCACAACTACCTGCTGCATCAGGCACTGCCGAATTTTTACTTTCATATCGCCACCGCCTACGCCATTCTTCGCCACAACGGCGTGGAAATCGGCAAGCGCGATTTTATCGGCCGGGCCTGATACCGCGTTGACGGGCGAATTGGCATGAGCACGCCGCGTCGCGCGCGCCGCATCGCCGGCCTCGCTGCCATCAGCGGCCTGCTCTCGCTGCTTGCGTATTGCGGCGTCGCGGGCTTCGTCTATTTCACGCAGGAGTCGCTGATCTTCCACCCGGTACTGCTATCGGCAGACTATCGATTCGCGCTACCCGGCGTGGAGGAAGTGCGGATTCCGGTCGAGGGCGCCGAGCTGTCGGCATTGCATCTGAAGTTGCCCAACCCCAAAGGGGTGGTGTTTTTCCTGCACGGCAACAGCGGCAATCTGCAGTCCTGGCTCACCAGTGTCGATTTCTACCGACAGGTCAATTACGACCTGTTCATCATTGACTATCGCGGTTTCGGCAAAAGCAGCGGACGGATCGAGAGCGAGGCGCAACTGCACGCGGATGTGAAGCGCGCCTGGCAATGGGTAGCGCCCCGGTATGCCGGCAAACAACTGGTGATCTACGGGCGCTCGCTGGGCACCGGCCTGGCGGCGAAACTCGCGACCGCAATGCAGCCGGACCTCACCATACTGGTATCACCGTATCTGAGTCTGGATGCCATGGCCCGCGATCGCTATCCCTGGTTGCCGTCCGCGATCAATCGCTATCCGATGCGCAGCGATGAATGGATAACGCAGATAAAACGACCAGTGCTGGTCCTGCACGGCGATCGCGACGGCGTGGTCCCCCTGAGCCAAGGGCAGAGCCTCGCAAGCCTGCAGCCGACGTCAACAATGGTCATCGTGCCCGGTGCGGGACATAACGACATACAGCGCTTTCCCGTTTATCTGGACACGATTGCCGGCGCGTTGGGTACGCTGGGCGCAAGGTAGCGTCGGCAGTCGGAGCGAATGAAGGGGTAACCCTGCCGCAATATCAGCGCACCCGCATCGGCAGCGGATAGGTAGCCACACTGGCATTGCCGTCCTTGTCCACCGCCTGCACGCCGAAGATCACATTGTCCTTGGACACGCCCTTGATCGTCGCGCGGGTCACATTGCCGACGTCGCGGCTTTGCTGCCAGTACGGTGCGTTGGTGTCGCGCCAGACAATGCGATAGCCGGCCAGATCGGGTTCCGGGTTGGCCTTCCAGCGCATGGTGGTATCGTTTTCCAGCAGCAACGTTTCCATCTGCACTTCTTTCGGCGCCGCTGGCGCCAGTGCCAGCGAGGCCAGCGCAGCAGCGTTCACGCGTGCCACCTTGGCGACGTAATCGAAATCGATAAATTCAGGCAGATCCCCGAACTGCACGCCGTTTTCGATGCGCGGATTCTGATGCTGGTGGCGCCAATCTTCGATCGGCTCGGTAAAGCGCACCGCTGGATAGCCGGCGTCGAGGAACGGCGAATGATCGCCGCCGCGCAAATAACGATCGCGACGATAGATCAGGTCGACCGTCATGCCGGCAATATTGCGCTCGGCGGCCTCCTTGATGAAGCGGCCAAGTTGACGGGTCGGGAAGTCATTCTCGCCACCGCTGCGCATCAGGGTGACGGTTTCATCGCTTGGCTCCTTCAGCGGCGACGGTACGCCCTCGGCAAACAGGCGCACGTGATCGCGGATCACGGTGCCATCGGCGCCCTTGGTGTTGCCGATGATGTCATTGGTAAACATGCCGGCCACATTGAGGCCGGCCGCCTTGGCTTTCTTCGCCCAGAAGGTTGCGCCGACCAGGCCCTGCTCTTCACCGGCCACGGTCATGAACACCAGGGTCGCATCGAACCGGTATTTGGACATGACGCAGGCCAGTTCCATTACCGCCGCCGTACCGGAAGCATCGTCATTGGCGCCGGGCGCGGTGGTCACACCGTCGATGGGACTGGATGGCATTGAATCGTAATGTCCACTCACCACATACAGGCGCTCTTTGGATTCCGCCTGCGTACCCGGCAGGGTCGCGACCACATTGACGATTGCAGTCGGCTTCAGAATGCGCGCCTGCGGCTGCGCGATATTGTCGTCGAACTCGACTTTCATGCGTCCGCCGCTAGCCCTGGCACAGGCCTCGAGCTCGGACTTGATCCAGCGCCGTGCCGCACCGATGCCGCGCGTATCGCTGTCGGTTTCCGAAAGTGAGTTGCGGGTTTCAAAACTGACCAGTTTGCGAATCGTCTTTTCGATGCGCTCCGCGGAAATTTCCTTGGCGATTTTCTCGATCATCGGTTTGGCCGGCTGGGCTTGCGCAGCGCCAGCCGTCAGGACGGCAACGCCGACGATTGGCGAAACCAAAGCAGAGACAAATACAGCGAAACGTGTGCGCATATATCATTCCCCGGTTAATGATCAGTGCAGCATAGCGAAAATCGCCCGCGTCAACGCTGATTCGTGTCAATTACCTTGAGCCGCTCCTTGCGCGATTTTCCATCGCGAACAATGGTGAGCTCGGCCACATTGCCGATGCCGACGCGATCCAGCTCGGCAAAATAAGTCGACAGCGTATCCACCGTGCGGCCGTTGACCTGGATGATGACGTCACCCAGCTCACCCGTGCGGCGCGACAGCGGCTTCAGCCCGGCGACGGCGGCGGGGGTGCCGCGACGCACTTCGCCGACCACCACGCCTTTGATGCCGTTACTCGCCACCAGGTCCGGATCGACCGGCACGATGCCGGTGCCCGGATAGGAGGCTTGGCCGCGCGCGATCAGCTGCGGCACGATGCGGTTGACCAGATCGGCCGGGATCGCGAAGCCGACGCCGGATGAGGACCCCGAGGCGGAACGAATCGCCGAATTCACGCCGATCAGGCGACCGGCGCTGTCGAGCAGCGGTCCGCCGGAATTGCCGGGGTTGATCGCGGCATCGGTCTGGATGGCGCCGGCAATCTCGGCATAATCCTGCGTCGGCAAATAACGATCCAGCGCCGAGATGATGCCGGTGGTCAGGGTGCGTGACAGGCCGAAGGGATTGCCGATGGCGAGTACCGATTGCCCGACCTTGAGATCGCGCGACGAACCCAGCGGAATTGGCCGGATCGTGGCCGGCACTTTCAGCAGTTGCACCACGGCAAGGTCATACTCCGGTGCGCGGCCCACCACGCGCGCAGCGATCGGCTCCTTGCCGGCATCGAGCTGCACCAGCACTTTCTGTGCATTCTCGACCACGTGGTTATTGGTCACTACATGGCCCTGCGCATCCCAGACAAAGCCGCTGCCGGCACCCTTCGATACGGCGGCACCGAAAAACCCACGACGCACCACGTTCTCGGTGGTGATATAGGCTACCGAGGGCGCCGCGTTTTCGAACAGCGCCACCAGTGTGCGCTCATGCTCGGTCAGCGCGCCGCGTTGGGCAACGGGACGGGGCTCGACATTGCGCTCACTGCTGCGCTCATTGCTACGCTCCGCCCACAGTGTCGTGGTGCCAAGCGCAACAACAATCAAGGTGAACAGTGAAAGAAGTTTTTTCATGGTCCTGACAAGAGAAGTTGTGGCACGGCGGCGGAGCGAATCTTCCCGCCGCGAGAGGTTCCCAAAAAAAATTGGGGCGCTCCAGAAAGATACAAGTCCTGAAAAACCATTGCCTCAGATCGGTTTCACCATGCGCCACATCGCGCGTTCGCCGCCCCCCGGAATTCCCTGGATTTGCCGTTCGACTGCACGCCAGCCTTCGCGTTCATAAAAGCGTCGCGCCTGCTGGTTGGCCTCGAATACCCAGAGATACATTTGTGTTTCTCCATGCGCACTCGCCCACTGCGCCGCCCATGCCAGCAGCAAGGCGCCAATGCGCTGTCCGCGCAGATCGGGCAGCACATGCAGATTGTCGACATAGGCGCCCCATTCCCGTTCGGGGCCGATCTCGATACATACAAAGCCGACCGCGTCCGAACCCAGCCGCGCCAGAAAAATTTCGCCGGTGCCGGCCGCAAGCTCGGGCATACGCCGCAGCCAGTGAAGCAGGCGTTCGTTGTCGACGGCATGATCGAGATAATCATCCGCGAAGATACCGCGATAGGCCACCTTCCAGCTGGCCGCATGTAGTCCTGCGACCAGCGGCGCAATAGCGTCTTGCGTAATCGTTTCAGCCATGTCTATTCCAGGGGCGTAGCGATGAATTCCGGTAGCGCTTCTGCCCGCGCCGAGAACGCGGCCAACGCCGGGTAACGCGCAGGATCGATGAGCCCGGGCGAATTAAATTGCGTGAAGCGCCACGCCACGGCGATGGTCAAATCGTCCTGACGCAGGGTGCTGCCACCGATCCACGGCCGCGCCCGCGCCGCGATCGGCTCAAGCAGATCATAGGCGGCGTGCAATTGGCCCGCGACGCGATCCAGCCAGGGCAGGTGGCGTTTTTCTGCCGGTCGCAGGTTCAGTTCGTAATAATGCTGCACGGTTTTTTCACAGGCAACGAGCGCGATGCCGATACGTTTAAGCGCATTACGCCGCGGCGCGCCAATCGCGGGCAGCAGGCGCTTTTCGGCCGGCACCAGGGTTTCAAGGTAGTCGAGGATCAGCGTGGAATCCATCAGGGTTTCGCCGTCATCACAGACCAGGGTGGGCGCTTTCACCAAGGGGTTTATTTTCTCGAATTCAGCATATTGGCGGAACACCGATACCGAGCGGTGCTCGAAGGACAGGCCCATCAACTTCATCGAAATCGCCACGCGGCGCACATAGGGTGAATCGAGCATGCCGATCAGCTGCATTTTTTTCTCCATCATGGTTGGACTTATCCGCGATATTATCGCCCAAGCCCACCATCGATACTTTAAGCGAGCCCTGCCATGCGCGTACGCGATTGCAACTGGATGATGATCGAGGAATACCTGCGGCATGATGACCGCGCGGTGCTGCCGATCGGTTGCACCGAGCAGCATGCCTACCTCAGCCTGTCGGTCGATTCGATCCTGGCCGAAAGCGTTGCCGCCGATGCGGCCGAGCCGCTGGGTGTGCCGGTGTTCCCGGTGATCCCGTTCGGCCACACCCCGACCTTCATGGCCTACCCCGGCACCATCAGCCTGCGCCTGGAAACCCTGATCGCGGTGGCGCGCGATGCGCTCGACAGCCTCGCCACCCACGGCTTCAAACGCATCCTGATTGTCAACGGCCACGGCGGCAATTCGCCGATCGCCAATTTTCTGGGCGAGTGGATGGGCGATCACACCAACGTAAAAGTGAAATTCCACAACTGGTGGAACGCGCCGAAAACCTGGGCCAAGGTGCAGGCGATCGATCCGCTGGCCTCGCATGCGTCGTGGATGGAAAATTTTCCGGCGACGCGCATTGCCGGTGTGGTGCAGCCGACGGGTGCGCAACCCGGCATCGACTACGCCAAACTGAAGCTGCTTAATCCACAGCAGACACGCGCATATTTGGGCGACGGCAATTTCGCCGGCGTCTACCAAAAACCGGATGCGGTGATGGCCGAGTTATGGCAAGTGGCGGTAGCGGAAACGCGCACATTGATTGAATCGGGCTGGCAGTAAAACCTGCATAAAACACGTAGAACGCCATTTGGCGCGGTGTTTGAAGCAAAAAGTTCTGGCAAGCCGCGCCAGTGCTTGTGTTTCACGTTTGCAGGTAATAACTGAAACCTGCCGCAGCCACCGACGATGGAGATCGCTCACGGCAAAAAAAGGTGTGCTGCATAGACGTATAGCGGAATGCCGACCAGGATGTTGAACGGAAATGTCAGGCCGAGCGACATGCCGAAGTAGAGCGACGGATTAGCCTCCGGGATAGCCTGCCGAATGACAGCGGGGACGGCGATGTACGACGCACTGGCGGCGAGCACCATCAACAGCGCGCCATTCCCCTGCGATATGCCCAAGGCCACACTCAAGGCCAGCGCGAGGCCGGCGTGAACGAGAGGCCCACCAATGGCGTATGCGAGCAGCCATGGCGACTTGCCCTTGAGCTCTCCCATGTTCCGTGCTGCCAGCAAGCCCATGTCGAGCAGGAAGAACGACAGCATCCCTTTGAAAAGGTCACCCGTAAAAGGCTGCATCGCCGTTCGGCCCGCCTCGCCGGTCACGATGCCGATGGCCATCGCCCCAAGCAGCAGGAGCTGCGCTCCGTCGGTGAACGACTCGTGCAAGATGCGGCCGATGGACACACGCTGCATGGCGCTGTTGGGCGCTGCCGAAATGCCGCCGGCTGCTTTCCCTGCATCGGCCATCTCTCGCTGCCGCACCAAGTTGGCAAGCAGAACCGCCATGATGATCGCGGGCGATTCCATCAGGGCCATGGCCGCCGCCATGTGTCCGCCATACGGCAGGCCTCGACTGTCGAGGTACTGCGTGGCCGTGATGAAGGTGACTGCGCTGACCGATCCATA
>JANMXS010000287.1:0-8261 GCA_031394335.1 Burkholderiales bacterium | reverse complement strand
TCTATGGAGACCCCATTCGGGGCGCCGGAATGACGAATATTTGAGGTTTTGAGAAGCTCCCATAGGCGCAGAACGCCATTTGGCGCGGTGTTTGGAGCAAAAATGCTCCAAACGCCGCGCCAGTGCTTGACTTTGCTATTTCAGCGCCTTGCCCTTCTCAAACACAAACATCCCTGCCTTGATGCCCACTTTGATGGTGTCCTTGGGGCCGAACTTGCCTTCAAGGATCGCTTTCGATAGCGGATTTTCCAACTGCTGCTGAATGGTGCGTTTCAGCGGACGTGCGCCGAACACCGGATCGAAACCCGCCTTGGCGATTTCGGCCAGCGCCTCATCGCTGATCGCGAAGCCCATCTCCAGCGCAGTCAGGCGTTGCTCAAGGCGCTTCAACTGAATCCTGGCGATCGAGGCGATGTTGGCCTCGGCCAAGGCGTGGAATACCACCACTTCGTCGATGCGGTTGACGAATTCCGGGCGGAAATAGGTCTTTACTTCGGCCATCACCGCCAGCTTGATCACGCCGTAATCGCTGCCCGCCATCGCCTGGATCTGCTGCGAGCCGAGGTTGGAGGTCATCACGATCACGGTGTTCTTGAAGTCGACGGTGCGTCCCTGGCCGTCGGTCATGCGCCCGTCGTCGAGCACTTGCAACAGCACATTGAATACATCCGGATGGGCCTTTTCGACTTCGTCGAACAGGATCACGCTATACGGTTTGCGCCGCACCGCCTCGGTCAACGCGCCGCCCTCTTCATAACCCACATAGCCGGGCGGCGCACCGATCAGCCGCGCCACGGAATGTTTTTCCATGAACTCGCTCATGTCGATGCGGATCAGGTGATCCTCGGCATCGAACAAAAATTCTGCCAGTGCCTTGCACAGCTCGGTCTTGCCCACACCGGTGGGGCCGAGGAACAGGAAGGAACCATAGGGACGATTCGGGTCGGCGAGTCCGGAGCGTGAACGGCGGATTGCGTCCGCCACCAGGCCGACCGCTTCATTCTGCCCGACCACGCGCTGGTGCAACTTGTCTTCCATATGAATCAGTTTTTCGCGCTCGCCCTGCATCATTCTCGATACCGGAATGCCAGTGGCGCGCGACACCACCTCGGCAATTTCTTCGGCGCCAACTTGCGTTCGAAGCAGCCGGTTCTTGGTGCCGGTCGTTTCGGAGGTCTCGGCGTGTTTCAACTGCGCTTCCAACGCCGGCAATTTGCCGTATTGGAGTTCGGCCAACTTGTCGAACTGGCCCTTGCGTTGCAGGTCCGCGATCTGGCCGCGAATCTTTTCGATTTCCTCGCGGATATGCGCGCTGCCCTGCACCTGGGCCTTCTCGGCTTTCCAGATTTCTTCCAGGTCGGAATACTCCTTTTCGAGGCGATGGATTTCATCCTCAATCAGCGCAAAACGTTTTTTTGAGCCTTCATCGCGCTCCTTGCGCACCGCTTCGCGTTCGATTTTCAACTGGATCAAACGACGGTCAAGCTTGTCCATCACCTCGGGCTTGGAGTCGATTTCCATCTTGATGCGCGAGGCCGCTTCATCGATCAGGTCGATCGCCTTGTCCGGCAGGAAACGATCGGTGATATAGCGGTTCGATAATTCGGCAGCCGCGACGATCGCCGGGTCGGTAATGTCGACGCCGTGATGGACTTCATATTTTTCCTGCAGGCCGCGCAGGATGGCGATGGTCGCTTCTACCGAGGGCTCGCCCACCAGCACCTTTTGAAAACGCCGTTCGAGGGCCGCGTCTTTTTCCACATACTTGCGGTATTCATCGAGCGTGGTGGCGCCGACGCAATGCAGCTCACCGCGCGCCAGCGCGGGCTTCAGCATATTGCCGGCATCCATCGCGCCTTCCGCCTTGCCGGCGCCGACCATGGTGTGCAACTCATCGATGAAGACAATCGTCTGGCCTTCATCGAGGCTCAGCTCTTTCAGCACGGCTTTGAGGCGCTCTTCGAACTCGCCGCGATACTTGGCGCCGGCCAGCAGGGAGGCCATATCGAGTGACAATACGCGCTTGCCCTTGAGCGATTCCGGCACCTCGCCATTGACGATGCGTTGCGCCAAGCCTTCAACAATCGCGGTCTTGCCCACGCCCGGCTCGCCGATCAGCACCGGGTTGTTCTTGGTGCGGCGCTGCAATACCTGGATGGTGCGGCGGATTTCATCATCGCGGCCAATCACCGGATCGAGCTTGCCCATGCGCGCGCGCTCAGTGAGATCGATGGTGTATTTTTTCAGCGACTCGCGCTGGCCCTCGGCTTCCTGCGAACTCACGCCCTCGCTGCCGCGTATCGCCAGCACCGCGGCTTCCAGCGCCTGCTTGTTGGCGCCGTGCTCCTTGAACAAGCGGCCGGTATCGGATTTATCGTTCAACAGCGCCAGCAAAAACAGTTCGGAGGCCACAAACTGGTCGCCGCGCCTGGTGGCGTCTTTATCGGTGAGGTTGAGCAGATTGTTCAAATCGCGCGAGATGGTCATTTCACCGCCGTTGCCCTCGACTTTCGGCAAATGCGCGATCGCCAGCTCCAGCGCCGATTTGAGGCGCGGCGCCGCCACCCCGGCGCGCGACAGCAACGAAGCGGTGCCGCCATCGTCCTGGTTGATCAAGGCCAGCAACAAATGCTGCGGCTCGATGAAACCGGCGTCGTTGGCCAGCGCCAGGCTCTGCGCATCCGCCAGTGCCTGCTGAAATTTGGTAGTGAGTTTATCGATTCTCATTGGTGTATCCTTTTATGTATCTTTTTATTCCTGACTCATTGGATATGCGGGCAGCATGCGCCGCTTTCAAGCTTTTCCCCGAATCCTGACCATGTCCGACTCAATCCACGATATTGAAGCCACCGTCACCGCCGACGTCACCCGCGCGCTCGCCGAAGACGTGGGTAGCGGCGACCTCACCGCCTCGCTGATTCCGGCTGCGGCGCGCGGCACCGCCAGCGTCATCACCCGCCAGGACGCGGTACTGTGCGGTAGCGAGTGGTTCGATCGCTGCTATACCGAGCTTGACCCCGATTGCGAAATTTTCTGGCACGCCAGGGACGGCGACGCACTGGTGGCCGGGCAGCCGATCTGCGAAATCAGCGGCAATGCGCGCACCATGCTCACCGCCGAGCGTTCGTCGCTCAATTTTTTGGCCACATTATCGGGCGTCGCCACGCAGACGCAACGCTATGTCAAGGCCGTTGCCGGTACCAACGCGCGCATTCTGGATACGCGCAAAACCATTCCCGGCCTGCGCATGGCGCTCAAATATGCGGTGCGCACCGGCGGTGGGCACAACCACCGCCTCGGCCTGTTCGACGGCATCCTGATCAAGGAAAACCACATCATGTCGGCCGGCGGTATCCGCCCGGCGCTGGCGGCGGCCTTTGCCTTGATCAAACATGCGGCGCCGCGCGATACCATGATCGAGGTGGAAGTCGAGAACCTGGAGCAGTTGCGCGAGGCACTGGACTGCAAGGCAATATTGATCCTGCTCGACAACTTCAATCTGGAAGACCTGCGTACCGCACGCGCCATGACCGGCACCCGGGCCCAGCTCGAGGCCTCAGGCGGGATCAGTCTGCAGACCGTGCGCATGGTGGCCGCCACCGGCGTGGATCGCATTTCGGTGGGCAGTTTGACCAAGGATATCCAGGCGGTTGATCTGTCGATGCGTTTTCGCCTGCATTGACAATGCAACTTACTGCACGCATTTTTGTCGCTTACTGTGTCCGTATTTTTGTCACCCTGCGGTAACATAATAGTGCGCACCCGAATAGCTACCCGACATCCCCTGCAAGGTAGAATTAATTTGTCTTCACTTCAGAAAACACCATGACTACTCGCCTATTTCTTTCCCTGTGTGCCGTAGCTACCCTGGCCCTTTCCGGCTGTGCATCAACTGCCCCGAAGGCTGATCCCTTCGAAAGCGTCAACCGCGCCACCTACAAGTTCAACGATGTGCTCGACAATGCCGTGCTTACGCCGGTGGCCAAAGGCTATCAGGCGATCACGCCGGAATTCGTGCGCACCGGCATCTCCAATGTCTTCTCGAACATCGGCGACGTGGCCACGGCCTTCAATAACCTGCTGCAGGGCAAGCCTGAAGACGCCGCCAACGACGTCGGTCGCGTGCTGCTCAATTCGAGCTTCGGTATTCTCGGGCTGATCGATATCGCCACCCCAAGCGGGCTGGAAAAGCATGACGAGGACTTCGGCCAGACCCTGGGTAAATGGGGCGTGGGCAGCGGCCCGTTCCTGATGTTGCCGCTGATGGGGCCGTCAACCCTGCGCGACGGCCCGGCGCGTTTCGTCGATTCGTATGCCGGCTATTATCGTTATGTCGATCACATTCCTACCCGCAACACCGCCTTCGGCGTTGAAATCATCGACCTGCGCGCCCATCTGCTTGGCGCCTCCGACACGCTCGAGACCGCCGCTCTCGACAAATACCAGTTCATTCGCGATGCCTATCTGCAACGACGTTTGTACCAGGTTCACGACGGCAAGGTGCCGCAGGCGCTGAAGGACAAGCTTGAAGACGATCTCGAACCACCGGGCAAGCCGACCGCGTCCGACAAGAAATGACGATGGGGTTTTGAGGCGAAGCATGAGGCAAAGCGCGTGGGACTGGCCTTCAGCCTGCTGATCATTTTCCTGCTGTTCTGCGTGATGATGGCGGGTGTGCTGGCCTTCTGCCTGCGCGAGCGGCGCCGCAGCAGTCGCGGCGCGCAAGACGCCACCATCGACCACTCGACCAACGGATATTTATCTGCGCCGTCTCCGGGTGCAACGCGGCCGCAACCCATTTCCTTGCACAGCCCAATGCCGAATCAGGCCGATGAGGACGATGATCAGCGCGTTGCGATGACCCTGTTCGGCTCGATTTTTCTGGGCGCCCTGCTGGCGATCATCACCGGCTACCTGGTGTTCTTTCGCGAATGGAATAGCTGAGCCGCACAGCCAAAGTCCAGCGACAGCCTCAGCCGTTGAAGATCTTCAGCCAGGATGTCAGATGATCGTAGGCTTCGAAGTTTTTCTCGCCAAGATATAGCGAGGCGCACAGGGGAACAGCGCCAATCGCCACCATCAGCAGCCCGTAGATAACCGGCGCCACCGAGGCCGCGAGCAGCAAGCCCGCAGAAATGAAAATCACACCGAGCGCAAAATGAATTTTGCGCGATCTGGCTTGATTCAGTAACAGTAAAAACATCATGCCTCCTGCAGGTTGCAGACGTTTGCGCCACCAAGCGCTATTTACCGATTTTAATGAATGCGGCGAATTTTCTCTACCCAGGTTTCAATCAGCC
The DNA here is from genome assembly GCA_031394335.1 of Burkholderiales bacterium. GTDB lineage: Bacteria > Pseudomonadota > Gammaproteobacteria > Burkholderiales > Usitatibacteraceae > UKL13-2. Next base: position 2,961 of record JANMXS010000287.1, on the reverse strand, counting down.
TCGCCAATCCCGCGCCGCTCCCGCATCGCGCGACCAATACGCGTCAGGTCCGCATCGCTCAACAGCCTTGCCGCCATCGGTAACAGCTCTCGCTCTTCGCGCTCGATATGCCGTTCATAAAGCGTGACCAATTCTTCGACAGCGTCCGCCCCCAGTGACGCTGATTCGCCTTCGCCGATCCGCTGCAGGTCTGCGCGTACCCGGCGCCACAGCGCCTCCAACTGCCGATGCTCGACCGTCAGGCCTGCGGTCATTTCGCGCAGGCACACCGGGTCCGAGCCGGCCATTGATTCCAGTAGCGCCGGAAACAAATCCTGTTCCTCGTCGGCGTGATGATCGTTAGCCGCATGATCGAAATAGCGCATCACATTCCTTGCGGCGATGCGCGCGCCGTCGTCAGCGCCATGCGCAGCGAGATGCACAACCAGACGCCTGAGCGTGGCGCACTGCTCCTCGAGGCGACCGTGGCAGGCGGACAACATCTCCAACGGCGCCTCGGTACCGGCAACGGGGTTGGAGAATCCGGGGAAGGTATTTTTGCCGGGCATCATGCAGGCGCCATTGAATGAAAACTGCTGGGGCTGGAACGCATCAAGCTGCGTTTTCAGGCCGGATCAAAAAAAAGCCAAACTCAAGCACTGGTGCGGCTTCTGGCGCAAAAATGGCCCGAAAGGCGCGCCAATGCTTGACTTTGCCACTATCGATTTCGGTTAAAGAATAAGCTGTACGGGCTCTTCACCCGGCCCGCAGACTTCGGCGATCTTGGCCTTTACCGCCTCAACATCAATATCCATCACCTCGACGCGCTGCGGCAGTGACTCGATGCCCTCAAAGCCCGGCGGGCGCGCCGGTTTGCGGCCCAGGGCTTCGACGATGCTGGCTTCAAACTTGGCGGGCAAGGCGGTTTCAAGGCAAATGGTTGGCGTATTTGGATCGCGATGTTCGAGCGCGACCTTGAGGCCGTCGGCGGTATGGGTATCGATTTCAAGCTGCCATTTATCCCAGGCCATGCGGATGGTGTGCATGCGCTCGGCGTGGCTGCTGCGGCCTGAGACGAAACCAAAATTAGGCAAGCGGCCCCAATATTCGCAGTGGCCGAGGTCGAAACCGTTTTCATGCTCCACCTTGCGCATCAGTTCGCGCACCACGGCCGGGTCGCGCCAGACGAGATCAAGGAGGAAACGTTCGAAGTTGGAAGCCTTGGAAATATCCATCGACGGGCTGGAGGTCTGCTGCGTCTCTGCCGATTTGCGCGGGCGGTATTTGCCGGTTTTGAAAAACTCATCGAGCACATCGTTCTCATTGGTGGCGACGATCAGTTGCTTGATCGGCAGGCCCATCATGCGCGCGATATGACCGGCCAGCACATTGCCGAAATTGCCCGAGGGCACCGCGAACGAGACTTTTTCATCGTTCGATGTGGTCACCGCGAAATAGGCTTTGAAGTAATACACCACCTGGGCGACGATGCGACCCCAGTTGATCGAATTCACCGCGCCAATCTTGTATTGCGCCTTGAACGCCAGATCGTTCGACACCGCCTTGACGATGTCCTGGCAATCGTCGAACACGCCGCGCACCGCGATATTGATAATGTTCTCGTCCTGCAGCGAAAACATTTGCGCCGCCTGAAACGGCGACATCTTGCCGTGGGGCGAGAGCATGAACACGCGCACGCCACGCTTGCCCTTCATCGCATATTCGGCGCTGGAACCGGTATCGCCCGAGGTGGCGCCGAGGATATTGATTTCCGCGTTGCGCTTTTTGAGCACGTATTCAAACAGATTGCCCAGAAACTGCATGGCAATATCCTTGAACGCCAGCGTCGGCCCATTGGCGCATTGCAGCAGATAAAGATTATGTTCAAGCTTCCTGACCGGCGCGATGTCCACGCTGCCAAAAATATCAGCGGTATAACTCTTGTCGATGATCGCCTTCAGATCGCCTGCCGGGATATCGGTGGCGAAGCGGCTGATGATGTCGAACGCCAGATACGGGTACGACAGCGCACGCAGATCGTCCAGTTCCTCATCGCGAAACACCGGATAAGCCTGCGGCATATACAGTCCTCCGTCAGGCGCCAAGCCTTCCAGCAGAATGTCGCAAAACGATTTGGGATGATCGGCGTCGGCACCGCGTGTCGAGATGTAGTTCATTGCTGACGTTACCTCTAGCTCAATTCTTCCAGCCGGATGCGAATCACTTTACCGGAAATGGTCGATAGCGCCTCGATTTTGGCAATCGCGGTATTGGCGTTTTCCTCGATGCAGCGATGGGTGAGAATGATCACATCCACCACATCCTCGCCCTCGCCCGCTTCCTTCTGCAACATGGCATTAATGGAAATCTTACCGTCGGCAAGAATCCGCGTCACGTCCGCCATCACGCCGGGCCGATCAAAGGCGCGAATACGCAGATAGTAGGCGGTCTCGATTTTTTCCATCGGCAGGATTGGCGTATCGCGCAGTTGATCTGGCTGGAAGGCCAGATGCGGCACGCGATGCTCCGGGTCTGACGTCAGCATGCGCGTGACGTCGACCAGATCGGCGACCACCGCGCTGGCGGTGGCCTCCGCTCCCGCGCCGCGGCCGTAATACATGGTCGCGCCGACCGCATCGCCCTTCACCAGGATGGCATTCATCACCCCTTCCACATTGGCGATCAGGCGCTTTGCCGGAATCAGCGTTGGATGCACGCGCAACTCAATCCCGGCCTTGGCCCAGCGCGTGATGCCCAGCAGCTTGATGCGATAACCGAGTTGTTCGGCGTACTGGATATCCTTGTCGGTGAGTTTGGAAATGCCCTCGGTATACGCCTTGTCGAACTGCACCGGAATGCCGAAGGCGATTGCCGACAGCAGGGTCAGCTTGTGCGCCGCGTCGATGCCCTCTATATCGAAAGTGGGATCGGCCTCGGCATAACCCTTGACCTGCGCCTCCTTCAGCACCGACTCGAAGCTCG
>JANMXS010000286.1:0-5948 GCA_031394335.1 Burkholderiales bacterium | reverse complement strand
CGCGGCCGGCGCTTGGGATGACCGGATACGTCCTTGGACCCGGTAGCCTGGTCAAAAGACGCGAAATGTTGCTGCGACTGGTACCACAATGCAGGGTCCTCGGGATATACGATCTGGAGTTTGAGTCTGGTCCCGTTACCTATAACGACAGCATCATTGAAAATGACCCTTTTACCCATCTCAAAAAGCGTTTTTTCTATTTCAGCGCAGTGACGGACTTTGAAAAATTTGCGCGCGGACCGGAAGTGCACAGCGTCGATGCCTGGGATATACCGTGGAGCAGATTTGCGGTGGAGAATGGGGAAGTAATGGCCCGGGAATTTTCACGCATTAGAATGCCGGTGATGTATCCCCGACTCCATTTTCTAAAGTTTGGCGGCATGGCCGCGCTACAGCCCAATACCGACGAAATGTATGAGGTATTTGCCGAACAGATCGTCTCCCTGCTCGACGGCGTACCGCTGGAAAATATTCCCATTGTGCAGTCGACCCGGTACAACTTTGGACTCAACCTCACGGCTCTACGCCTTGTAGGAATCAAGCCGCCGAAATCGCTGATCAAGGTCGCTGATGTGGTGATCCAGTGAATTTATGGCGCGCTGCCTCGGCAAGGCGACCGACCTCATTTCTGCGCAGGCGCTACTTCTGGTTTCTGGCCGGTTTTGTCACCATCCTGCTGGTGATGATCAGCGCGCCGGAGGTGTATTACGCCTATGGCGAAAACAAGGCGCAGATCGCCGCCCTGCAGTTGGCCGAGGCTCGTCTGGTCGGGAACCGAATCAGCAATTTTCTTGAACGCCAGGAGCAGCAGCTACTGGAAGTTGACGCACTGCCTTGGGAGAGTGGTGTTTTGACAGAACAGGATCGGGTTTACGAGTACGAACGTTTGATGAAAATGGTGCCGGCGATCACCGATATCGAACATGTCGATGCCGCCGGAAAACGCGCAATTCGCGTATCGAGGGTCAATATCAGCGAAGTGGGTGTGGCGCCAAGCACGGGATTGGAGGCTGAGATTGCAGAGGCCACCCGCACCGGCAAATGGTACGGCGCGACCTATTTGCGCGAGGGTAATTTGCCTTATGTGGCAATGGCAATCGCTTTGCCGGGCAGGTCCAGCGGGGTAACGGTGGCGCAGGTCAACCTGAAATTCGTCACCGATGTCGTTGCGCAGATCGAGGCCGCAAACAACGGCAAGGCCTATATCGTCGATAGCGCCCGCCAGCTCGTTGCTCACCCCAATCTCAGCCTGGTGCTGCGTCGCGCCGACGTATCGCGCCAGCTTCCGACCGATGCACTGCAGCGCGCGAAGAAGCTCGGTAGCGGTCGCGAAAACGGTACGGCGCATTTGACCTTGTTCGAGGCTGAAGGCCTGGAGGGTGGGAGGGTATTGTCCAGCGCGGTCTATATTGAACCGATCGGCTGGTGGGTGGTGGTCGAGCAGCCTTACTCCGAGGCGCTCAAACCGGTGTTCGCTACCCTGTTGCGTTCCCTCGGCTTTCTGGTGCTGGGGCTCCTGTTTGCCTTTGCCGCCAGTTATTTTCTGGCGCGCAAACTGGTCGCGCCGATTCTGCGCGTTCAGCAGGGCGCGGCGCGTATCGGTGCCGGTGACCTGACCACACGTATTGACATACGCTCGGGCGACGAGCTTGAAGCGCTGGCCGGTGAATTCAACAAGATGGCGGACCAGTTGCGCGATTACACCATTGGCCTCGAGCAAAAGGTCGCCGAGCAAACCGCCGAGTTGCGCGCCGCCAACCGCCACAAGAGTGAGTTTCTGGCCAATATGTCGCACGAGCTGCGTACCCCGCTAAATGCCGTCATCGGGTTTTCCGATGCCTTGAAAGAGCAGTATTTCGGTCCGTTGAATGAGAAGCAGGTTGAATACGTAGGCGACATCAACTCGTCCGGCCAGCATTTGCTGTCGCTGATCAACGATATTCTCGACCTGTCAAAAATCGAGGCGGGCAAGATGGAACTGGAGAGCGCGCGCTTTAATGTGGCCGCAGCGATCAATAACGCCATCATTTTGATTCGTGAGCGCGCACTACGCCAAAACCTGACGCTTTCCGCGGAGGTCGACCCCGACGTGGGCGAAATCGAGGCGGATGAGCGTAAGGTCAAGCAGATTTTGGTCAATCTTTTGACCAATGCGGTTAAATTTTCCTACCCGGGCGGGCGGGTTCGCGTAACGGCACGTCGTGTTACAAATACGGTTGAAATTGCAGTTTCGGATATGGGCCTTGGCATTGCACCCCAGGATCAAGCAACGATATTTGAGGAGTTCAGACAATTGCAATCAAGCGGCAATGTAAAGCACGAAGGAACCGGCCTGGGGCTATCGCTGACCCGGCGCCTTGTCGAATTGCACGGCGGGCGCATCTGGGTCAGCAGTGAATTGGGTAAAGGTGCGACCTTCACGTTCGCACTCCCGTCAGCCGTACCAACCGTACTTCCGTCCGCGCCAATCGTGGCGTGACGCGTGGCCCATAATGAGGGAGAAAAAATTGATTTTAATTGTTGAAGATGACGAAAAAAGCCGTCGCTTGTTGAGCGATGTGCTCTCCCATCAGGGGTACACCGTGGCGGAAGCGACTAACGCCGAGGACGGCCTCGCCATAACTCGCGAGCGGCACCCGGAATTGGTGGTGATGGACATTCACCTGCCGGGCATGTCGGGTCTGGATGCGCTGCATGTGATTCGTGGCGAACCTGCAATTGCCGCCACCCCGATAGTTGCAGTAACGGCCTCGGTGATGGGCAACGATCGCGAACGCATACGTAACGCCGGCTTTGACGGGTTCGAGCCGAAGCCGGTCAATCTGCGCATCTTGCTGGAAACGATAAGACAACTGACTGCGCCCGTGGCATCATAAGGGAACTTTTTTCCGCCTAAAACAAAAATGACCTTTGAAGGTTCGCCTGCGGATACGTCAACCGCCGGGCGCGTACTGGTCGTCGATGATACGGCCGCGAACGCCAATCTGCTCGCCGATTTGCTCCGCCATCATGGCTTCATCGCCTTGACCGCCAGCAATGGCGAAGCCGCGCTTGCCGAAGTCGCGACCCGCGCGCCGGATCTGGTGCTGCTGGACGTGGTCATGCCGGGGATGGACGGTTTTGAAACCTGCCGTCGCATCCGTGCCGAGCCAGGCAATGTAATGTTGCCGGTGGTGATGGTCACGGCACTCGAATCCAAAGAGGATCGCATCCGCGGCATCGAGGCGGGCGCAGATGATTTTCTGTCCAAGCCGATCAATGTGCATGAGCTGCTTGCAAGAGTTCGCTCACTGCTGCGCATCAAACACCTCTACGAGACAGTGGAAGCGCAGCGTCGAGAACTCGCCGAATGGGCTGCTACGCTTGAAGAGCGCGTGGCCGAAGAGGTATTGCGTTCGCAGCGTTTGTCCAGGCTCAAACGTTTTTTTTCGCCGCAACTGGCGGATCTTATTGTTGCCGGTGGTGCCGATGACCCGCTGGTATCGCACCGCCGCGAAATTACCGTGGTATTTCTCGACCTGCGCGGTTTTACTGCCTTTGCAGAAACGGGCGAGCCGGAAATTGTCATGCGTGCTCTGGGCGACTATCATCGGGCGATGGGTGAATTGGTGCAGTCCCATCAAGGCACACTCGAACGGTTTACCGGTGATGGCATGATGGTTTTTTTCAATGATCCGGTGCCGATTGCAGCGCCTACCGAGCGTGCCGCAACCATGGCGCTGGCGATGCGTGATGCCGCCGGCGCACTGAAAGCAACCTGGTCCCGCTCGGGTTTCGATCTAGGGCTGGGCATCGGCATCGCGCAGGGTTTTGCCACTGTCGGAGCGATCGGCTTCGATCATCGCATCGACTACGCCGCGATCGGAACGGTAACCAACCTGGCAGCACGTCTGTGCGCCCACGCAGCCTCTGGCGAAGTGTTGATTTCGCAACGCGCATTTGTGACGATCGAGGCTGAGTTCGCCGGCGATGACCTGGGTGAAATCACTTTCCGCGGCTTGAGCAAACCGGTGCCGGTACGGCGGCTGCTGAGCCGCAAAATGGCGGGCGCATGAAGCAAACCTCATTGCGCGCACAGATTCGGCAACTTTGCTGCCTTGGCTTGCCCGCCGAGACATTGATGCCGCGTTTGCTGCCGCTGATTCGACAATTGGTGCCGGCGGATTCGGCAGGCTTTTTCTGGGTCGACAGCAGCGGAGATATGCACAATCTGTACGCAGAACGCATGCTGCCCAGCGAGCATATGCGCCTTTATTTTGAGCAGTTCTACGATAGCGATGAACATCCGTTCAGGCGCCAGTTTTTGGCGCGCGTGCAGGCCGGCCTCGACGTCGCCAGCAGCAGTGCGGATGCCGCCTTGCAGCGCACCGCCTATTACAACGAAATTCTGCGTGAACTCGATGCGCATCACGTGATGTACGGCGTGGTGCGGGACCACGGTTCGGCGCTGGGTCAAATCAGCCTGTACCGGTCGAAAAAATCGAGCGAATTCGATGCCAAAGCGCGTACCGACCTTGCCAGTATCCTGCATTACGTGGCACATGCGGTGGCGGCACGCAATGGACTGCCTAACGAACTGGCCACCGCATCTGATGGCGATGCGATCAATAAATCGCAGCAAGTGGATACGGACGACGAGGCAGTGGTGATGGCGCACATTGACGGCAGGCTTATCCATGCCTCCGAACAGGCGCGTCGCCTGCTGGTTCAGGCGGTTGACGGCGCTTTTGCGCCGGGACGATTGCGGGCGGCGGATGAGGCGGTCACGACCTTGGTCGTGCGCCTCGCAGAGATGTTGCGCGACGCGGATCTGCGGCCGCCGCAGCTGGCGATGCAAACTCGCTGGGGTCGGCTGCAACTGCGCGCTTACCGCCTTGGCGAGGTGGCGGCAAGAGACGCACCGATCGCGATTCGCATTGCCCGGCAGGAGCCAATGCTGCTTAAATTTGCGGAAGCGCTGCGCTCGCTCGGCTTGCCGCCGCAGCAGCAGGATATCGCGCTGCGCATGGCCCAGGGAAAATCAAACCAGGAGATTGCGCAGGACATGGGGCTCTCGCCGAATACCGTGGCGTACCATATCAAGCAGATATTCTCGAAGCTGAATGCACACGGTCGCGCTGAAACGATTTCACGGATTCTTGATACCCCGTTGACAGCCTGATCCTGCGGTAATGCAATGCGGCGGAACAAATATATAAAGTTGATGAGCACTTCACATTCGATTTCCAAACACAAAATGACGGTCTGTCGTCGTAGCAAGCCCACGCAGCATGCTTGATTCTTACACCATCTTCATTTTGATGATTGCGACCAGCTTGCTGCTGGCGGCATCGCTTTGGGTGGCGGTCGGGCCGCACTTTCATGGCGGACTCGGTAAATGGACTGCCGCACTTTGCGTCTATGCCTTGATCTTCGCAATATTTGCCATACGCGGATCGATGCCGGATGTCCTGTCGATTGTCGTGCCCAATTCCCTTTTTCCGGTCGCCATATCGTTGCAGGCGGCCGCGCTGCTCGAATTTTATGGACGCCGTCTCAACATCTGGTGGCACCTCCTGCCATCGTTTTTTGTTGCGGTGCTGTTCCTGTTGATGTTGAATTCCGTTGCGACGCGCATGATGTTGAGCGGTACCTTGTTTGGTGGTGGACTGCTGGCGCTGGCGGTGCTGACCAACCGCCTTCACGATGGCATCAAACAATCCGCACGCTGGTTGATGATGGGCGGTTTCCTGCTCGGCGCCATCGCCCTGTTTTCGCGCACTGTATCGGCGATCATTGATCCCCCCGAAACTTCGAGGCTGCTGGCACCTGGTCTTTTCCAGGCGCTCAGTTTTTTCGCCGGCCACGCGGTCCTGCTGACCACCTCGGTCGGGTTCCTGGTTTTGCACAAGGACCGTGCCGAGGAATCAGCGCAGCGGCTGGCGGTCACCGATCCACTGACCGGCACC
>JANMXS010000285.1:0-5616 GCA_031394335.1 Burkholderiales bacterium | reverse complement strand
GACATCTACTCGCGCCTGCTGAAGGAACGCGTAGTGTTCCTGGTCGGTGAAGTCAACGACGCCACCGCCAATGTGATTGTCGCGCAAATGCTGTTTCTGGAGAGTGAAAATCCGGACAAGGATATCTCGCTGTACATCAATTCGCCGGGCGGTTCGGTTACGGCCGGCCTCGCCATGTACGACACCATGCAGTTCATCAAGCCCGATGTGGCCACGCTGTGCACGGGATTTGCCGCCAGCATGGGCGCTTTCCTGTTGGCGGCCGGCGCCAAGGGCAAGCGTTTTTCGCTGCCGAATGCACGCGTCATGATCCATCAGGTGTCCGGCGGATACCGCGGCCAGGCATCCGATATCGAGATTCACGCCAAGGAAACGCTGTTCCTGAAACGCCGCCTCAACGAGATCATGTCCAAGCACACCGGGCAGCCTTATGAGGTGATCGAACGGGACACGGATCGCGACAATTTCCTCTCCGCGGAGGAGGCATTGAAATACGGTATTATCGATAAAGTGTTGGAAAATCGTACGCAAGCGTAATTTTTTTGGCAGCAGTTTTGCGCTATGTTGCGTAGTGTGGCGAGTGGTTCTGTGCGGGGCGCACCCGCCGGAACCGATGGATTGATCGAGGCGGGTAATGAGCGAGAAAGTTGGCGAGAAACTGCTGTACTGTTCCTTCTGCGGCAAAAGCCAGCACGAGGTGCGGAAGCTTATCGCCGGACCGTCGGTTTTTATTTGCGACGAGTGCATCGACCTCTGCAACGACATCATCCGCGAAGAAGCGCAGACTGATCCGAACGCCAAGTCCGCCAAAAACGATCTGCCTACGCCGCAGGAAATCTGCGACATCCTCGACCAGTATGTGATCGACCAGGTCAAGGCGAAGAAGATTCTGTCGGTCGCCGTCTACAACCACTACAAGCGGTTGAAAACCGGGGCCAAGGACGGCGAAGTTGAACTTGCCAAATCAAATATCCTGCTGATTGGCCCCACCGGCTCCGGCAAGACCCTGCTCGCCCAGACGCTGGCGCGGCTGCTCAATGTGCCGTTTGTGATCGCCGATGCGACGACGCTGACCGAAGCCGGTTATGTTGGCGAGGACGTCGAGAACATCATCCAGAAGCTGCTGCAAAAGTGCGACTACGATGTGGAGAAAGCGCAGCGTGGCATCGTCTACATCGACGAAATCGACAAAATTTCGCGCAAGTCCGACAACCCGTCCATCACCCGTGACGTCTCGGGCGAGGGCGTGCAGCAGGCACTGCTGAAATTGATCGAGGGCACCATTGCGTCGGTGCCGCCGCAGGGTGGCCGCAAGCATCCGAATCAGGAGTTTGTGCAGGTCGATACCAGCAATATCCTGTTCATTTGCGGCGGCGCGTTTGGTGGACTTGAAAAGGTCATCCAGCATCGCACCGCCAAAACCGGGATCGGTTTTGGCGCGGACGTCCGCAGTGGCAAGGATCGCGAGGCCAATAACGCCTTGCTGCGCGACGTCGAACCCGAAGATTTGATCAAGTATGGGCTGATCCCGGAGTTCGTCGGCCGCCTGCCGGTGGTGGCCACGCTTGAGGAACTCGATGTCAGGGCGCTGGTGCGGATCCTGACGGAACCCAAGAACGCGCTGACCAAGCAGTACCAGAAATTGTTTGCGATGGAAGGCGTTGAGCTCGAATTTCGCGAGGGCGCCCTGAACGCGATTGCCAAAAAGGCGCTTGAGCGCAAGACCGGCGCCCGCGGTCTGCGTTCCATCATCGAACATGCCTTGCTCGACGTCATGTTCGAACTGCCTTCACTCAACAATGTTGAAAAAGCACTGGTCGATGAGAGCACCATTCTCGGCGATCAAAAGCCCTTGCTGATGTATTCAGATCAGCCCAAGGTGGTTGGTGGACAAAGCTGACTGTCCGCTCGCAATTGCGCGCGATCCAGCAAAAATTCCGCCACGACGGGTGCGCCGAATCAATGGCGTGCTTGAGTTCAGAGCCGTCGCCCCCAACTCAATAAATCCCCTATTGTTAAGCTCCACGAGCTGAAGGACGAGATCATGACGTTCTCTACCCATGAAGATATGAGTACCACCATCCTGCCGCTGCTGCCCTTGCGCGATGTGGTGGTTTTCCCGCATATGGTGATCCCGCTGTTTGTCGGCCGCCCGAAATCGATCAAGGCGCTTGAGGCGGCGATGGAAGAGGGCAAGAACGTGGTGCTGATCGCTCAAAAATCGGCCGCCAACGACGACCCCACACCCGAAGATCTGTACGGCGTCGGCTCGATCGCCAGCATCTTGCAGATGCTTAAATTGCCTGATGGCACCGTCAAGGTGCTGGTTGAAGGCATTCATCGCGCCCGCATCAACCACGTGCTGAACGTCAAGGAAAACTACGAGGCCGAAGTCACGCCGATTCCGCAGACGGAGTCTGACAACAACGAAGTCGAGGCGATGCGTCGCAGTCTGTTCGCGCAGTTCGACCAATATGTCAAACTCAACAAGAAGATTCCGCCCGAGGTGTTGACCTCGCTGTCGGGGATCGACAACGCCAGCCGTCTGTCCGACACCATCGCGGCACATCTGCCGTTGAAGCTTGAGCAGAAGCAGCAGATCCTCGAGAATTTCGACGTGCCGTCGCGTCTTGAGCAATTGCTCGGTCTGCTGGAAACCGAAATCGACATCCTCCAGGTCGAGAAGCGCATCCGTGGCCGCGTCAAGCGCCAGATGGAAAAATCGCAGCGCGAGTATTACCTGAACGAACAGGTCAAGGCGATCCAGAAGGAACTCGGCGAGACCGAAGAGGGCGCCGATATCGACGAGCTGGAGAAGAAAATCAAGGGCGCGCATATGCCCAAGGAAGCGCGCGTCAAGGCCGAGGCCGAGCTGAAGAAACTGAAGCTGATGTCGCCGATGTCGGCGGAAGCCACCGTGGTGCGAAACTATATCGATACCGTCGTCGGTTTGCCGTGGAAGAAAAAAACCAAAGTCAGTTCCGATCTTGCCAATGCCGAGAAAGTGCTCGACGCCGATCACTACGGGCTGGAGAAAGTCAAAGAACGCATTGTCGAATATCTCGCGGTGCAAAGTCGCGTCGACAAACTGAAGGCGCCGATTCTGTGCCTGGTCGGCCCGCCCGGCGTCGGCAAAACTTCGCTGGGGCAGTCGATTGCCAAGGCAACCAATCGCAAGTTTATACGCATGTCGCTGGGGGGGGTGCGCGACGAGGCGGAAATACGCGGCCATCGCCGCACCTACATCGGTTCGATGCCCGGCAAGATTTTGCAGAATATGAGCAAAGTCGGCGTACGCAACCCCCTGTTCCTGCTCGATGAAGTTGATAAAATGGGGATGGACTTCCGCGGCGATCCCGCCAGCGCCTTGCTGGAGGTGCTGGATCCCGAGCAGAACCATACCTTCCAGGATCATTACGTCGAAGTCGATTTCGATTTGTCGGACGTCATGTTTGTGGCGACCTCGAACTCGTTCAACATTCCGCCGGCGCTGCTCGACCGTATGGAAGTCATCCGTCTTGCCGGTTATACCGAGGATGAAAAGGTCCACATCGCGCGCCAGTATCTGTTGGCGAAGCAAATGAAGGCCAACGGCGTCAAGGACGAGGAACTGCATATTGCCGACGCTGCGCTGCGCGATATTGCCCGCTATTACACGCGTGAAGCCGGTGTGCGCGGCATGGATCGCGAGATCGCCAAAATCTGCCGCAAGGTGGTCAAGGCACAATTGACCAAGAACAAGGAAGGCAAGGTTCAGGTTACGGCAAAGAGCCTCGATAAATATCTGGGTGTGCGCCGCTACAGTTACGGCATCGCCGAGAAGACCAATCAGGTCGGCCAAGTCACCGGCCTGGCCTGGACCGAAGTCGGCGGCGAATTGTTGACGGTTGAAGCCGCGCGTTTACCGGGTAAAGGCAAGGTCGATACCACCGGCAAACTGGGCGAAGTGATGCAGGAGTCGATCAAGGCCGCAATCTCGGTGGTGCGTTCGCGCGCCAAGACGCTGGGCATCGCCGAAGACTTTTACGAAAAGAACGATTTGCATATCCACCTTCCGGAGGGCGCCACACCCAAGGACGGGCCGAGTGCGGGGATCGCCATCACCACCGCGCTGGTTTCCATATTGACTGGCATCCCGGTGCGTTGCGATGTTGCGATGACAGGTGAAATTACCTTGCGGGGCGAGGTATTGCCGATTGGCGGATTGAAAGAGAAACTGCTCGCGGCTGCTCGCGGTGGTATCAAGACGGTATTGATTCCCGAGGAAAATCAAAAGGATCTCGTCGAAATCCCCCACGAGATTACCAAGAACCTCGACATCATTCCGGTGCGCTGGATTGACAAGGTGCTTGAAACCGCGCTGGAAAGAAAACCCGTCCCGCTGGTTGAAAACGTTGATGTTCCCGGTGTTGCCGCTGCGCCCGCCAAGGTGGAAGCGCCCGCCGTTACCAAGCATTGATCGTCAATTGCCAACGCGTTTGAAAATCAGCCCCGCAGGGTTGTTGTTTGCGGGGCTTTTTATGCGCGGAAATGACGAAGTACCTTGACATGCGGTTTCGCAAATTGCTATAAAACCAACTTGTATTCGATGCCTGTCCGCCTCGTTCATTCTCTGGCGCTGTCGCCGATCCGATATATTCCACATTCGCAATAAATAGTCTGAAGCTTTGCCATGGGCGGTCCGGCCGCTGTTTGACGCGCAGCATCGAAATACAATTATCGAAAGGGATCTAAGTGAACAAAACAGAATTGATTGAAACCATTGCCAAGACAGCTGATATTTCCAAGGCAGCAGCTGGACGTGCGCTGGATGGCATGATCAAGGCAGTAGGGGTGTCCCTGAAAAAAGGGCAGATGGTGACGTTGGTCGGTTTCGGTACCTTTTACGTTGGCAAGCGCGCAGCGCGCAGCGGACGCAACCCGCGAACCGGAGCGACAATCAAGATCAAGGCAGCCAAAGTTCCTAAATTCCGCGCTGGTAAAGCGTTGAAGGATGCGCTAAACTAGCAGGCTTCGGGTGCTTAGCTCAGCTGGTAGAGCGTCGCCCTTACAAGGCGAATGTCGGGGGTTCGAGCCCCTCAGCACCCACCAGCCGATTTGCAGCTGAAGTCGGCATGCCGCAGTAAAAATCTGGAGTGGTAGTTCAGTTGGTTAGAATACCGGCCTGTCACGCCGGGGGTCGCGGGTTCGAGTCCCGTCCACTCCGCCAATTTCAAAATGTCTGCGCAAGCAGACATTTTCGTTTACGGGGTGGAGCAAGCCCCCTGCGGGGCTTGCGGCGGGAATCGAAGGGAATCCCGTGTACGGGATTCCGCGGCCCGCAGCATGTGGGCGAGTCCCGTCCACTCCGCCAAACATATGCACAAGGGCTGAATCTGAAAAGATTCAGCCCTTGTGTTTTTTCTGCACATTCTCGTCTGCGCCGACAGTTGCTCCCGATCTGCCGGTCTTTCACCCCTTTCACCTGTTCCACAGCGAGCGTTCGCATAGTTTTTGCGTACCAGGTTCTGGCGCTGCATTTCCCCTTTCGAACGCATAAATGATGTAGACCGTCTGGTACATATGGTGTCCATGCCATTTGTGCCTGTAAGACGGCACCAGCGTGCTTGAGTTTGC
>JANMXS010000284.1:0-9453 GCA_031394335.1 Burkholderiales bacterium | reverse complement strand
GCCGGGGCGATGGCGACTACAACTTCGGCAACTACAAAAATGCATCTCTCGATGAGCTGATCGACAAGGCGGAAGGCGAGACCGACGCAATCAAGCGCCGGCAACTGATTATCAAGGCCATGCAGATGCACCATGACGAGGTACTGCATATCCCGCTGCATCTGCAAATGATCCCTTGGGCGTCGAAGGCCGGGGTAACGGTAACGCACCGGCCGGACAACTGGCTGGAGCTGGCCTGGGTCAAAATGCAGTAGCGAGCTTTCGAAGAAAACATCAATGCGGTTATCCACGGAGATCAAGCCATGAAGAACAATTTTCGCGTGCTGTTGCTGTGCGCGTTGCTCGGCATATCGGCGGCCGCCGGCGCCAAAAATTTCCGCTGGGCCTCGCAGGGCGATGCCGCTACCCTCGACCCGCATAGCCAGAACGAAACCTTCAATAACTCGATCAATGAGCTGGTCTACGAGGGCCTGACCACGCGCGGCAAGAAGATGGAAATCATCCCGCTGCTGGCGACTTCATGGGCCAATACCGCGCCGACCAAATGGACCTTCAACCTGCGCCGCGGCGTCAAGTTCCACGACGGTAGCGCCTTCACCGCCGACGATGTGGTGTTCTCGTTCAACCGCGCGCGCGAATCCGGCGTCACCTTCAAGACCTATTCCAACCAGGCCGGCATTGCCCGAAAAATCGACGACTACACGGTCGAGTTCACCACCCCGGTGCCGAACCCGGTGATGCCTGACACGGTGGCCAGCATCTACATCATGAGCCGTGCCTGGTGCGAGAAAAACAATGTGCTGAAGCCGCAGGATTTCAAGAACAAGGAAGAAACTTACGCGGTGCGCCACGCCATGGGCACCGGCGCCTACAAGCTCACGATCTGGGACCAGGGCGTCAAAATCCTGCACCAGAAAAACCCCGACTGGTGGGGCCTCAAGGAAGGCTTGTACGAGGGCAATATCGATACCCTCGAATATCGCCCGGTCGCCAATGCCGCCACGCGCATGGCGGCACTCAAATCGGGGCAAGTGGATTTCGTGCTCGACCCGCCGGTGCAGGATGTGCCGCGTCTGCGTGACGACAAGGATTTGAGGGTTTGGGAAGGCAGCGAGAACCGCATCATTTTTCTCGGCTTCGACCAGGCGCGCAATGAGTTGCTGTACTCGGATGTGAAAGGCAAGAACCCGTTCAAGGATCGCCGCGTGCGCCTCGCGCTGTATCAGGCAATAGATATCAGCGCCATCAAGACCCAGGTAATGCGCGGCCTGTCGGTGCCCACCGGTATCGCCCTGCAGGACCCTAAAATTGGCGGGGTGCCCGACAGCCTCGATGTGCGCTATCCCTACGACCCTGCCAAATCCAAACAGCTACTGGCCGAGGCCGGCTATCCCAATGGTTTTGGCTTTACGTTGACCTGCCCGAATGACCGCTACATCAATGACGAAAAAATCTGCGTGGCGGTTTCGGCGATGTGGGCGCGCATCGGCCTCAATGTGAAAGTGGAGACCATGCCCAAATCGCAATACTTCCCGCGCGCTGAAAAACGCGATGTCAGCGCCTATATGCTCGGTTGGGGCGGCGGCTCATCGGACGCCATTTTCGTGCTCAAGCCGGTGATGCACAGCCGCGACGATAAGGGCTCCGGCGCCGCGAATTACGGAGACGCCAAAAACGAGGAGCTCGATGCGTTAATCGACAAGCTCGAAGGCGAAATGAATCGCGACGAACGGCAGAAGATGATCAATCGCGCGGTCAAGCTGATGCAGGATGATGTGTATGTGATTCCGCTGCATCGCCAGGTGATTCCATGGGTGTCGCGCAAGGATGTGTTAGTAGTGCATCGCTCGGGGAATACGCTGAATCCGATTTGGGTGAAGGTGCCGTAGCGGTCGTGTGAAACAGTTGTGTAACTGGAATTCGCCCATTGAACGCATTCGTCATGTTGGCCAAACATAGGTGAGGTGATCGGAATGCAGAGTTTCAATTTGCTTATCGCTACAGGATTGGCGATCGTTGTATATGACGCCTGGATATCAATCCTGTCAATGCGCTCGGATCAATACGATGACAGTCAAAAGTATCGGCAGCTTCTGCTGATTTGGCTTGTTCCGGTCTTGGGCGCGGTCATAGTCCACATCATGATGTGGGCCGACGGCCGGCCCCCATACAAACCGGAAAAAGGTTATACGGAGCCAGGCGACAATGCATCATGAGTGGCGAACGCGTAGGGCGCAATAACCAACGGGCATTGCACCCTACGTGTTAGCAATAGGTGTGGCTATTGCAAAAACCTCGCCGCAATCCAAGCCCAAGCTCCTGCAATGCCGAGATACCGCACCAGCTTGCCAACCGCCAGCAACAACGCCGACCGCCACGCCGGCAAACGCAACCAACCCGCCGCCACGCAGATGGCATCGCCCACCAGCGGCACCCAGCTCAGCAATAACAAACTGCTGCCGTAGCGACGCAGCCAGTTGAGCGCGCGGTTGTCGGCTTTGTCGGGAATGAGGCGGCCCAGCCAGTAAGACGTGATGCCGCCGAGGGTGTTGCCGACGGTCGCGACTGCAATCGCCAGCCAGAAAGTTTCGGGATGCTTGGCCAATACCGCAATCAGCACGATCTCGGAGTTGCCAGGCAGGATGGTGGCCGAGACGAAAGCGGAGATGAACAGGCCCCAGAGGCCGGCTTCGGCGGAGAAATCGAACATGATTTTTTTGTTTTTGGTTCTGCCGATTGGCGAATGAGGAAACTTCAAAATTCAGGAAGCTGTGTCATCCCGGATTTAGTCCGAGATCCATTTTTGTTGCCACGCAAGTACTAAGGAAATTGGGCCCCGGACTAAATCCGGGGCAACAGGTTTCCTAGGCGCGGACAAGGTCGCAATTTTTCAATTCTAAAAACGTAGAACGCCACTTGGCGCGCATTTTGGAGCAAAAATGCTTGGGAAGCCGCGCCAGTGCTGGAGTTTGCAAATCCGTTTTCAACCCGCAACCGGCGCATCAAGCAGCGCATCGCCCGGCAACACCGCATTCGCATCGATGTCCACACGCTTGCGCAACTGCTGGTAATACGGCGTGAAATCCGGCGCGGTGGCATCGAACAATTGCTTGAAGCTGTCGATCACGAAATAGGTTTCCTGGAAGGTATCGATCTTGTATTTCGATTGCATCACGCGCAGCAGATCGAATTTGATGCGGTGCGGCTTCGGGCTTTCGATGCAGTAGGGCAGTTCGCCGCCCGAGGACAGGATGCCGGCGCCATAGGTGCGCAGGCCCTTCGGGGTTTGAATCAGGCCGAACTCGACGGTGTACCAGTACAGTCGCGCCAAGTAGTCGAGCGCATCAAGTCCCTTGGCCTTGACGCCACCCTTGCCGTAAGCCTCCAGATAATCGGCGAACATGTTGTTGAACAACAACGGTACATGGCCGAAGAAATCGTGAAAGATATCGGGTTCGACGATGTAATCGAATTCCTCGGGCTTGCGCAGCCATACCGTGACCGGAAAACGGCGATTGGCGAGATGCGTGAAAAACATATCATCGGGCAGCAGGCCGGGGACGGCGACCAGTTGCCAGCCGGTGGCGGCCTTCAGTTGCGGATTGATTTGCGCAAATTTGGGAACGTCGGCGCTGCAATCGAGCGCGCCGAGGATGTCGATGAACTCATCACAGGCGTATTGCGGGATCAGTGCCGACTGACGCGCGTACAAGCGCCGCCATAGATCATGCTCGGCGGGCGTATAGGCCGCCCAGTCCTGCTCGACGGTGTAATCGGCGCGGATGTTGTCATAATTGCCACGCAAGGCGTGATCGGTTTGGCCGGCCAACTCAGGCTCCGTATTTCGTAATTCTATTTTCGATCGCGCCAAAAATCGTCTTGCCGTGGTGATCGAACATAGCGATTTTGATGCGGTCGCCGAAGCGCAGAAAATCTTCTTTGGCGGCACCCAACTCCACTTGTTCGACCAGGCGTTTTTCCATGATGCAGGCGTAGCCGGTGGCCTTGTCGTGATTGGACACGGTGCCAGAGCCGATCAGGGTACCGGCCATCAAGGGCCGCGTTTTGGCGGCGTGTGCAACCAGATCGAACAACGAGAAGGTCATATTGTCGGCCGCGTTCGGATTGCCGAACCATTTATCGCGCACATGGCATACCAGGCGGTAATCGAGTTTGCCCGCACCCTTGGCATCGCTCCAGGCGCTGCCGAGTTCATCGGGCGTCACCGCGACGGGCGATAGCGCATTCAGACCCTTGCCATTGACGAAGCCGAAGCCTTTGGCCAGTTCACCCGGAATCAAGCGGCGATACGAAACATCGTTGATCAGCACCACCAGCCGCACCGCAGCCGCAGCCTCGGCGGGTGTGGCGCCCATTTTTACATCGCCGGTAATCACGCCGACCTCACCTTCGAGATCGATGCCCCAGTCCTCGGATGCGCATTCAATATCGTCGCGCGGGCCGAGCATGGCATCGCCACCACCCTGATACATCAACGGATCTTTGTAAAAACTTTCCGGTACGGTGTCGCCTCTAGCGCGACGCACGCGCTCGACATGCGAAAGATAGGCTGAGCCGTCCAGCCATTGGTGAGTGCGCGGCAGCGGCGCCGCCACTTTGCCGGCCGTTAAAGCTGCCTGAAAATCGATGATTGGTCGGCTGCTGCCGCAATCGATGGCTTCGAATTCATCAAGCAACTTGCGCTCAAGCGCGTGCCAGTTCTCCAGTGCGTATTGCATGGTCGGCGCGATATCGGCAACCGCAACCGCATGGGTCAGGCTTTCGTTAACCAGCAGCAGCGTGCCGTCGCGGGTCGGGCCTTTAAGTGAAGCTAGTTTCATATGGCGAGTTTCATGGGAATGTCCAACTATTTGAGGGATGCCGGGTTGAAGTCGCTCCAGACGGAATCGTAATTGTCCTGCAATTCCGGTGCGTCAAGCGCGAACGCGGTGGGCGCGAACACATAGCGGCTTTCGAACATGAAGGCCAGGGTGTTGTCGAGATAGTGCGGTTTCAGGTCGGCGCTTGACGCTTTTTCGAACGAGGGCTTGTCGGGGCCGTGCGCGGAAAAACTATTGTGCAGTGAGCCGCCGCCGGGCAGGAATCCCCCGGCCTTGGCGTCGTAGGCGCCGTGTACCAGGCCCATGTATTCGCTCATGATGTTGCGATGGAACCAGGGCGGGCGGAACGTGTTTTCGGCGACCAGCCAGCGCGGCGGGAAAATGACGAAATCCGCGTTGGCGGTGCCGGCCGTTGCCGAGGGCGAGGTCAGTACCGTAAAAATCGACGGGTCGCAGTGATCGTATGACACCGAGTTGATCACCTGAAAATTCGCCAGGTCGTATTTGTAGGGATAGTAATTGCCATGCCAGGCCACCACGTTGAGCGGCGAGCCCGGAGTTTCATAGGTCCACAGATTGCCGCCGAATTTGGCGATGATTTCGGTTGCATCGGCAACGTCTTCAAACCAGGCGGTGGGCGCCAGAAAGTCGCGCATATTGGCGAGGCCGTTGGCGCCGATCGGTCCCAATTCCGGCAGCCGAAACGGCGCGCCATAATTTTCGCAAACATAGCCACGTACCGGCCCAGCTAGTTCAACGCGGAATTTGATGCCACGCGGGATCACCGCAATTTCGCCGGGCTTGACCAGCAAAATGCCGAATTCGGTTTTGAGGCTGAGGCCGCCCTGCTCGGGCACCAGCAACATTTCGCCGTCGGCGTTGTAAAAACAGCGCTTCATGCTGCGATTGGCCGCGTAAATATGCACCGCCATGCCCTGTTGCAGGCTGGCGTTGCCATTGGTGGCGATGGTCATCAGGCCATCGATGAAATCAGTCGGCGCGGTCGGGTTCGTAAACGGACTCCAGCGCAGGCGATTCGGCGGTGTCGCCACCTCCGTACAGGGCGCGGTACGCAGCCGACTACTGTCGAGCAGGTGGTATGGCGCGTGTTCGGCCGAGGGCAGCAAACGATATTGCCAGGAACGCAAATTCTCGTGCCGTGGCGCGGTGAACGCGCTGCCTGACACCTGTTCAGCATAGAGGCCAAACGCGACCTGCTGTGGCGAGTTGCGACCCTGCGGCAAGGCGCCGGTGACAGCTTCGCTTTCGTGGTGGTTGCCGAAGCCCGACAGATAGGTGAGGGAGTTCATCAATGAGCACCATGAGTTTGTTGAAATTCGAGATAGCCCGTATGAGCCGAAACTTGCGCGGAGTACTTCCCCCTTTGCAAAGGGGGAAGTGCTGCGTAGTTGGCGCCAGTTGAATTTTTCATGTCGAATTTCAACAATATCTCTAAAGAACACCACGTGCGATCTGGTCCGCTTCAATCGCCTCGAACAGCGCGCGGAAATTGCCTTCGCCGAAGCCCTCATTGCCCTTGCGCTGGATGATCTCGAAAAAGATCGGACCGATCACCGTCTCGGTAAAGATTTGCAGCAGTTTGTCTTCATTCGATTCCTTGTCGAGGCCCTCGCCATCGATCAGGATCTTGTTGGCCTTCAGGCGCGCCAGGTCCTCGCCGTGATTCGGCACGCGCTTGTTGATCAGCGCGTAATACGCATCCGGCGTATGCAGAAACTTCACGCCCCTGGCGCGCAGGGCTTCGACGGTTTCGTAAATATTCGAACAGGCCAGCGCGATATGCTGGATGCCCTCGCCGTTGTACGCGTCCAGATATTCCTGGATTTGCGATTTGGTGTCGGAGGGTTCATTGATCGGGATGCGAATCTTGCCGCAGGGGCTGGTCAGGGCGCGCGAGGTGAGGCCGGTTTTTTTGCCCTTGATATCGAAGTAGCGAATCTCGCGAAAGTTGAACAGCTTGGTGTAGAACTCGGCCCAGGTGCCCATGCGCCCTACGTAAACATTGTGGGTCAGGTGATCGACATACTGCAGGCCGACGCCTTTCGGGTCAGGATCGACACCGGGAATGGGCTGGAAATCGACATCGTAAATGGTGCGCGGGCCGTAGCGGTCGATCAGGTACAGCAGCGAGCCGCCGATGCCCTGGATGGCCGGAATGTTCAGCTCCATCGGCCCGACCGGGCCGTCATAGGGCTTGGCGCCCAGCGAGACTGCGCGCTTGAATGCGGCGGCGGCGTCCTTGACGCGGATGCCGAAGGCGCAGGCCGAGGGCCCGTGCACGCGCGCAAACGACTGCGCGAAGCTGTCTTTTTCGGCGTTGACGATGAATTGGATATCACCCTGCTTGTACAGCGTGACATCCTTGGAGCGGTGCTTGGCGACCGCCACAAAGCCCAGGCTTTCGAACAGGCGACCCAGTGCCTTTACGTCGGGGGCGGTGTATTCGATGAATTCGAAACCATCGGTGCCCATCGGATTTTCAAACAGATCCATTTTTCTCTCCTGCATCCGCGTTTGCGCGGAACGTAAGCGGTATGTCAGCGTCAAAGTATAAGTTGAACGCTCAGGAAGCAACGCTTGTTGGGGCAGGGAAGGATTGTTACAAGCTGAGCGCGACGCCGGGGAAATGCCGCGCTAGAATGAAATCCAGGCGGCGACTAGACGCCGGTATGAGAGCCGCGGCGCTTGACCACCACCCACAGGGCGGCGCGGAATCGGCAGCGTTGATTGATACTCGATGTTGAACGGAGGTGTTCCATGAATCGTAGTTTACTCACTATTGGTTTCAGCGCAAGTCTGTTGCTGCTGGGCAGCTGTGCCGCACTTAATCGCGAGCCCGAACGCGCGCCGATCTCGCTGGAAGAAATCGTTACCATGTCCAAGGAAGGCAAGGACGCGCCTGCCATCATCGGTGAAATTCAGGCCTCGCGTACCCGCTACGACGTCACCGCCAGCCAGTATGCCAAGCTGTCGCGCGACGGCGTCCCCGATGCGGTGCTCGATTTCATGCAGCAGGGGCAGATCAAGCTGATCGAAGAGCAAGGTCGCCGCCAGGGCATGAACGATGCCTGGTTTTACGGTCGCGGTTGGGGTTATGGATATGGCGCGGCATGGTATCCACGGCCCTATGTGGCTTACGTCGGCGGACGCCGTTACTTGCGGACCTGGTAAGTCGTCGATTCAAAAGATCAACCGGGCAGCCATATCTGCCCGGTCGTAGCGGTTCGGTCATACCGAGCCTAGTTGATCTTGAACTCGCTGAAATTCGGCCCGCCCAGTCCAGGGCGTGAGGGCAGGTCGGTGGGCTTGTAGGATTCCATCATCCCGCTGTTGCCGACCAGCAGCGAGAGATTGGTGGCCGAATCGGCGTTGGCCATGCCTTCCTCGATCGAGATCTTGTTGGCCTTGATCATCCGGAACAAATCCTGCTCGAAAGTTTGCGAGCCCGGCGTCAGCGATTTTTCCATCGCCTCCTTGATCTCCGAGACGCGGCCTTCCTCGATCAGGTCGGCGATGTTCTGCGTGTTCATCAGCACTTCAACCGTTGGGCTGCGTGTGCCTTCGAGATTCTTCACCAGGCGCTGCGACATGATGCATTTCAGCGATACCGATAAATCGCCCAGCAATACGGCGCGCTGCTCCAGCGGGAAGAAATTGATGATGCGGTTCAACGCGTGGTAGCTGTTGTTGGCGTGCAGGGTAGCCAGGCAAAGATGGCCGGACAGCGAATACATCATCGCCATTTTCATGGTCTCGATGTCGCGAATCTCGCCGACCAGGATGCAATCCGGCGCCTGGCGCATGGCGTTGCGCATCGCCTCCTGGAAGGAATGCGAATCGTGGCCGATCTCGCGCTGGTTCACGATCGATTTTTTTGAGGTGAACATATACTCGATCGGGTCCTCGAAGGTGAGGATATGCCCGGCCTTCATCTGGTTGCGGAAATCGATCATCGCCGCCAGCGAGGTCGATTTGCCCGAGCCGGTGGCGCCCACCACCAGGATCAACCCACGCTTTTCCATGATCACCTGGCGCAGCACATTCGGCAGGCCCAGCGATTCAAATGGCGGCACATTGCTGCTGATGTAGCGCACCACTGCGGCCACACTGCTGCGTTGCATCAGCATATTGACGCGAAAATTGCCCACACCCGCGATCGGGTATGAGAAGTTCAGTTCCAGGTCCTTCTCGAATTTTTCAATCTGCGCCGGCGTGAGGATTTCATAGCAGACGCGCTTGCAATCCTCGGCCGACATCACCTGGGGGTTGACCGGTACTGCGGTACCGGTGACCTTGATATTGATCGGCGCGCCGGCGGATACAAAAATATCCGATGCATTTTTTTCCGCCATCAGGCGAAACAGTTTTTCGAGAATGAACATGAACCCCCCTTTTTTTACTTGTGTGCCGCTTAACTTCGCAGCAATTCATTGATGCTGGTTTTAGAGCGCGTCTGTGCATCAACCTGTTTCACGATTACTGCACAGTAGAGACTATAGTTGCCGTCGGCGGATGGCAAGTTTCCGGATACCACCACCGAATATGGCGGAATTTTGCCGTAGCTGACTTCGCCGGTGGCGCGGTCGTAGAT
>JANMXS010000283.1:0-26092 GCA_031394335.1 Burkholderiales bacterium | reverse complement strand
GCTTATTATCAGACCACTGAATATTTAAACAGTAAGGGCCATATGGAAAACAAGCGTGCCAAAAACAAGGGGCTCAGGCTCGTCGCTTCAGAACCCGCCATAAGGACTTATCTCAAACCGTACTCCACTATCGATCTCTTTTGCGGGGCTGGCGGAATAACCCAGGGCTTTCGCGATGCTGGCTTTAACTGTCTTTACGCGAACGATTTTATGCCTGAGGCCATAGAAACGTTCCGGTATAACCATCCAAATACGCGCGCCGAATGTAAGCCAATTGAAGAAGTTGATGCGACGACATTGAGAAGGTCTCTGAGCCTTGCGCGAGGGGACCTGGATGTTTTAGTCGGCGGCCCTCCCTGCCAAGGCTTTTCCATTAATGCTCCAAGTCGGTTTCTGAACGATCCCAGAAACAGTTTGTTTAAACACTATGCAAGATTCGTCGAAGAATTTTCGCCCAAGGCATTCGTCTTCGAAAATGTTCCTGGGTTGTTGTCAATGGCGGATGGAGCAATTTTCCAGAAAATCTTGCACGTCTTCAATGAACTGGGCTATCAGTTATCTGTGAAAATATTGTTTGGCCCGCACTACGGTATCCCACAGGAGCGGTGGCGCCTAATTTTGCTTGGCTCCCAATTTGGCGAAATCAAACACCCGCAGCCGACACACTTTGCCAAGGGACGAGCAAATTTTCGCGGTGGCGGATCGTTAACTATGCAAATCGATGGAGGAGACTCATCGCGGTTAGCACGAGTCATTACTGTGGGCGATGCGATCCGCGATCTTCCTCGTCTAAATATGGGTGAAGGTGCGGAAGAAGTTGGTTACACAACTGATGCCGCTAGCGCGTATTCATTGCGATTGCGCAATCCTGATGGGATCACCTTTAACCATTTTGCCGCAAAGCTTTCAAAGCAAAATATCGACAGGATGCGGCACGTTCCTCCGGGCGGTTCATGGCGTGACATACCGCATGACTTACTGCCCAAGGGAATGCAAAAGGCACGCAAGTCGGACCATACAAAACGATATGGCCGCCTCAGCTTCGAAGGATTATCCGGAACTGTCCTGACAAAATGCGACCCCCATTGGGGAACTGTTTTTCTGCCAGATCAAGATCGCACACTCTCGGTTAGAGAAGCGGCGCGACTTCAGTCTTTTCCAGACAGCTATCGTTTTCTGGGGTCGCGCGTTTCTCAATATATTCAAGTAGGAAATGCGGTCCCAGTCCTAATGTCGCAGGCAATTGCCCAGGCTGTCAGAGCACATCTTGAAAGCACTGTTCAAAGTGACGCCACTTCAGTTGTGGCAAATGGCTAAAAAAATTGTTGAGTTGTTTGGGTATCGTCCAGACGATAACTCGGCTGAAGCGGCGAGCTCGCGAAAAGGGCAAATGTGTCCAAGTATAGGGGGGCGATGCTCGAAGGAAATTGGTAGCGCAAGCAATCGCATTCGATCGGGTGTATGCACTCTTGCCGACAAGGATGGCAAGCCTGTAATAATTTGCCCGATAAGGCTGTATGCCGAGAACTATTCCCTACTGTCCAATGTTGCCAAAATCGCCTTCAAAGTGGATGCTATTGATTTAATCGATGGCCGGAAGGTAGGTGAACATTCGGCGCAGATAAATAGCACACTAGTTGCTGTTTTCGGCAAAGGCTGGGGCGGCGAGCTTAAGGTGCCGGGCAGACCTGTAGAAGGGCGCAAGATAAGCGGGTTTTTCGTCGACTGGATTCTTGCTCGTCTAGACGCAAAAAAGAAACTCGTAGAATTTGCTGCCCTCGAGGTCCAGACAATGGACACAATTGGGAGCTATCGAGACGAACGAGATGCAATCTTGAAGGGCGTTGAATATTTGGGCAAATCTGCCGGGCCCAACTGGGAAAACGTAAACAAACGGATCTTGCCGCAACTAATCTACAAGGGCCATCTTCTCGAACGAGAATCTCTTTGCCAGAGTGGACTATTCTTTGCCTGTCCGGAAGCGGTTTACAACAAAATCATGGATCGCCTTGGCAGCGAATTGGCAGACTATCCGATCAAGAACAACTCGTTGACATTCATTCCGTTACGACTTGGCACGTCCGTTCGGGCCGGTGTTCCTATGGCTTTAAGTTCAATGGAACCGAAAACAACGACGGTCCAGCAAGTGCAGATCGCCTTTAGTTCGCCCACAAATCTGCCTGAGGCCGGAGCATATGAGAGGGCGATTCGAGCTGCTCTCGGCGAACCCGTGGTGGCTGCAGCCAAGGCGCAGTAGGCCGCGTCTACTACACGCAAGGCGCATATGGTGCGTAAGGTTGCCGACAGCTACGCGACCCATCATCCATTCGACCACGGTCGACGTAGAGATTTGAATCCACTATCATCGATTAATTGATCCACGAGGATGACATGCACGCCACCTTGCACCTGATGAAATCGCGCGGCTTTCCGCATATCCGCCGCAAGACGCTCGATACCCTGCAAGTCAACCTGGGCTACAAATGCAACCAGGCGTGCTTTCATTGCCACGTCAATGCCAGCCCCGACCGCAAGGAAATGATGCTGCGCGAGACCATCGACGAGGTGATCGCGCTGATGCGTGCCGCGAACGTGAAAGTGCTGGACCTGACCGGCGGCGCCCCCGAGCTGAACGATCACTTCCGCGATCTGGTTCGCGCCGCGCGCGCGATGGGCGTTCGCGTCATCGACCGCTGCAACCTGACCATCATCGAGGAACCCGGTTACGAGGACCTCGCCGAATTTCTGGCCGCGCAGAGGGTTGAAGTCAGCGCATCGCTGCCCTGCTACTCGCAAGTCAACGTCGACAAACAGCGTGGCGAAGGCGTGTTCGACAAATCGATCTCGGCACTGAAAAAATTGAACTCACTGGGCTATGGCCAGCCCGGCAGCGGCCTGATGCTGAACCTGGTCTACAACCCGCAAGGTGCAACACTGCCGCCACCGCAGGAAGCGCTCGAGGCTGACTATCACCGCCTGTTGCAACAGAACTTTGGCATCGTCTTCAACCATCTCTACACGATCACCAATATGCCGATCCAGCGCTTCGGCTCGACCCTGATCAGCAAGGGCCAGTTCGAGCCGTATATGGATTTGCTGGTGTCTTCATTTCAGTCGCAAAATCTGGAAAACGTCATGTGCCGTTCGCTGCTGTCGATCGATTGGCAGGGCTATGTCTACGACTGCGATTTCAACCAGATGCTGGGCCTGCCCCTGCAGCACAAGAACAATCTGCGCACACACATCCGCGAACTGATGGATGTCGATCTCAGCGGCAATGCGATCGTGGTCAAGGACCACTGCTATGGCTGCACTGCCGGACAGGGTTCGAGCTGTGGGGGCGCGCTGGACGCGGACGGCAACACTCAGGCGGCGCTGGCTGCCGCCGAATAAACAGCCGCCATGAAACCCGGCAGGAGCTGCCCCCTCAACTATCGCTACTCGCCCGCCGTCTTTAACCGCGACGCCGATTTCGAGGCGGAGACCGTGTACATCGTCGGCGGCTTGTACGGCAATCGCGCGGCACTAACGACTATTCTCGGACTCGCCGCGCGCGAACCGGTGGCGCCGACGTTGGTCTTCAACGGCGATTTCAACTGGTTTGATATTGCCGACGAAAACTTTGTCGGCATCAACGAAGAAGTGCTGCGTCACATCGCCCTGCGCGGCAATGTGGAAACCGAACTGTCGGCAACGGCCAATGAGGCCGGCTGCGGCTGCGCGTATCCGGACGAGGTCAGCGATGCCGAAGTGGAACGCTCCAATGAGATCATGCGCAGCCTCAGGCGCACTGCGACGCGTCACACTGCGCTGCGCGATCGTTTGACGGCCCTGCCGATGCATGCCGTCGCCAGCGTGGGCGGCGTGCGTATCGGCATCGTGCATGGCGATGCGGAATCGCTGGCCGGTTGGCGCTTCGCGCACCACGAGATGGACGATGCTGCCAACCAGCGCTGGCTGATGGATATCTGTGTCGACGCGAAGCTGGCCGGATTCGCCTCCAGCCACACCTGTCTACCCGCTTTGCGTCGCCTGAACACCTCATCAGGTCGCGGCTTCATCGCCAACAACGGCGCGGCCGGCATGCCGAATTTTGCCTATACCGATTACGGCCTGATCACGCGCATTTCGCGGCATGCCGCAGCAGAGGGGCTCGCCCAGTACGGCATCGCCGAGGCCGGATTGTTCGTCGATGCGCTGCCGGTGCATTACGATGTGCGCGTATTCCGCGACGACTTTATCGCCAGCTGGCCTCCCGGTTCGCCTGCGCATCAATCCTATTTCAGCCGCATCGGCAATGGCCCGGCATTCTCGCCACCGCAGGCGCTGGGACTCATCAAATCCGGGGCATTGGCTTGCGTCTAGCTGGCGCATAATCGTTTGCGCCGATTTGCGCGCCTTGCGGGGCGGTCGAATGCACCAAGGTCCGTAGCCTGCAGCAGGCTGGGCATTAACCATGAAGGAGTTTCAAGTGGCCACGCGCAACCAGAAGATCTCCACGTCGACGCCAATTTCGCGCACCTCGCGTTCCAGGGGCATCAAGCGCATCAATCTCGCCCTGCAGGGTGGCGGCTCGCATGGCGCCTTCACCTGGGGCGTGATCGATCAATTGCTGGCCGACGGGCGCATCGAGATCGAGGGCATCTCCGGCACCAGCGCGGGCTCGATGAATGCGGTGGTCTATGCCTGGGGCAATTTCAGCGGTGGACGCGACGGCGCACGCGCGGCGCTGGAGCGTTTCTGGAAAACGGTGTCGTCTTCCGCCGATCGCTATTCGCCCCTGCATGCCACGCCCTGGGAGCGATTTTCCCAATCCCGCTCGGACGACAACGCCTTCGCTTTCGAGGCGTTCAAGATGATTACCAACGCGTTCTCGCCTTACCAGTTGAACCCGCTTAATTTCAATCCCCTGCTCGATATTCTCAACGAGCAAATCGACTTCAAGGCGCTCAATACCTGCCGCCAGACCAAACTGTTTTTATCCGCCACCAATGTTCGCACCGGCAAGATCCGCGTGTTCAACACCCGCGAAGTCACCGCGCAATCGGTGATGGCCTCGGCCTGTTTGCCGCAATTGTTCCAGGCGGTGGAAATCGATGGCGAACCCTATTGGGACGGCGGCTATATGGGCAATCCGGCCCTGTTTCCGCTGTTCTACGACACCGAAGCGCGCGATGTGCTGATCGTGCACATCAACCCGATCGAACGCGAGGGCACGCCGACCACACCGGCGGAAATCTACAACCGGGTCAACGAAATCAGCTTCAACTCCTCGCTGATCAAGGAATTCCGTTCGATAGCCTTTGTGCAAAAACTGCTCGATGAGGGCTGGCTCAAGCCCGAATTCCGCGACCAGATGAAATACGTGTTGATTCATTCCCTGCGCGCCGACAAGGTGCTGGCCGATCTGTCGATTGCCAGCAAATTTTCCAGCGACTGGAATTTTCTGCTCGAGCTTCGCGAGCGCGGGCGGGCGGCGGCGGCTGAATGGCTGGAGCAGCATTTCGCCGACCTCGGTGTACGCTCCACGGTCGATCTGCGCGCCGAGTTTCTGACCAGTGGAAGCGAGCAAAGCAGTGAGCGCAGCAGGGAACCGGCCAGCACGGCACGGGCAAGCGCCAAACGCAGGTCACGGTCGTAAGGAAAGCGGAACTTTGCCGACCACCGCACCATCAATCTCATGTAAACACCGGAAGAACCCAGGAATACTCCATGAAAAAAAGCAAAATAATCGTTCTGCTCCTCGTCATCGCCCTGGTGGCGGCGTTCTTCATCTTCGATCTGGGCCGCTTCTTCAGCCTCGATTATTTCAAGTCCCAGCAGGCCGGCATCGCGGCGTTTTATGAAGCCCATCCGCTGCAGACGGCGGCGGTGTTCTTCGTGATTTACGTGATCATTACCGCAGCCTCGTTCCCCGGTGCGGCGGTGATGACCCTGGTCGCCGGCGCAATTTTTGGTTTGGTCGGGGGAACGGTACTGGTTTCGTTTGCTTCCAGCATCGGCGCCACACTTGCCTTTCTGATCTCGCGTCTGTTGCTCAAGGACTGGGTACAGGCCAAGTTTGGCGATAAGCTGAAGGCGCTCAACGATGGCGTCGCCAAGGAAGGCGGCTTCTATCTGTTCACCTTGCGCCTGGTGCCGGCCTTTCCATTCTTCGTCATTAATCTGGCGATGGGCCTCACCCCGATCAAGACATGGACCTTCTACTGGGTGAGCCAGCTGGGCATGTTTCTCGGCACCCTGGTATTCGTCAACGCCGGCACCGAGCTGGCCAAAATTACTTCATTGAAAGGCATCCTCTCGCCAGGCCTGATCGGCGCCTTTGTGCTGCTCGGCATCTTCCCGATCATCGCCAAGAAAATCATTGACGGTCTGAAGGCACGCAAGGTCTATGCGAAATGGCCCAAGCCCACGTACTTTGATCGCAATGTGGTGGTGATCGGCGGCGGTTCGGCAGGTCTTGTCACCGCCTACATCGCCGCGGCGGTGAAGGCCAAAGTAACGCTCGTGGAAAAACACAAAATGGGCGGCGATTGCCTGAATACCGGCTGCGTGCCCTCGAAGGCATTGATCCGCTCCGCCAAGCTGCTCTCGCATATGAAGCGCGCCAATGAGTTCGGTATTCGCAAAGCCGAGGCCGAGTTCGACTTCGCCGAGGTGATGGAGCGCGTGCAGCGCATTGTTCGTGAAGTCGAGCCGCATGATTCGATCGAGCGCTTTGCCGGGCTTGGCGTGGATTGCATGACCGGCACGGCCAAAATCACCTCGCCGTGGACGGTGGAAATCACCACCGCCAATGGCAAACAAACCCTGACCACCAAGAACATCGTGATTGCCGCCGGCGCGCGTCCGTTCATCCCGCCGATTCCTGGCCTCGCCGAGGCGGGTCCGCTGCACTCCGACAATCTTTGGGGCATCCGCAAGCTACCCAAGCGTCTGGTAGTACTGGGCGGCGGGCCGATCGGCTGCGAACTCACACAATGTTTTGCGCGCTTCGGCAGCGAGGTAACGCAGGTGGAGATGGCGCCGCGCATCATGATTCGCGAGGATGTCGAGATTTCCGAGATGGTGAAAAAGAAATTTGAGTCCGAGGGCGTCAAGGTGCTGGTCAACCACAAGGCCAAGCAAGTAGTTGTAGAGAATGGCGAGAAGTATCTGGTGGTGGAAAACGAAGGCCGCGACATCCGCATCGCATTTGATGAAATTTTGTGCGCGGTCGGTCGCATCGCCAACACCACCGGCTACGGTCTCGAAGAACTCGGCATCTCCGCAAAGAAAACCGTGGAAGTGAATGACTATCTGGAAACGATCTACCCGAATATCTTTGCCTGCGGCGACGTCGCCGGGCCGTACCAGTTCACGCACACGGCGGCGCATATGGCCTGGTACACGGCAGTGAACGCGCTGTTCGGCAAGTTCAAGAAATTCAAGGTCGATTACTCGGTCATTCCCTGGGCCACCTTCACCGAACCAGAGGTAGCGCGGGTCGGCATCAACGAGCAGGAGGCGAAGGAAAAGGGCATCGCGCACCAGGTATTCGTCTATGGCCTGGATGATCTCGACCGCGCCATCGCCGACAGCGAGGCACATGGCTTCGTGAAGGTGATTACGCCGATCGGCAGCGACAAGATTCTGGGCGCCACCATCGTCGGCGAACACGCCGGCGATGTGCTGGCCGAATATATCGCGGCGATGAAGCACGGCTTCGGCCTCAACAAGATCCTCGGCACCATCCATATTTACCCGACGCTGGCCGAGGCCAACAAGTACGCGGCCGGGGTGTGGAAACGTTCAACCGTCACTCGCGGCCAGATGGCGTTTGTCGAAGCCTTCCAGAACTGGACTCGCGGCGCCGGCGGTCTCGGCGCAGTCATCGGCAAGATCGGCGCCCTGCTTGGCGACAAGCGCGCCTACTATGGCAAAGATACACATTAAGGAATGCTCATGAAATCGTTTATTAAAACTTTCAGTGTCGCCCTCGCTGCTTTGCTGTTCAGCATGGGCGCGGCGGCCTTCGATCACAGCCACAAGGCCTGGGACGATCTCGTCAAAAAACATGTGGTGCTGATCAACGGCGGCAAAGCCTCCAAGGTCAACTACGTCGCCTTCGGCAAGGATCGCGCATCGCTGAAGAGCTATCTCGATTCACTATCCGCCGTGCCGGAGAGCGAATTCAAAGGCTGGAGCAAGCCGCAGCAAATGGCGTTTCTGATCAATGCCTACAACGGCTACACCGTTGAGCTGATTTTGCAGAACTACCCGGTGAAATCGATCAAGGACATCGGCGGCGTGTTCGACAATCGCTGGAAGCGCAAATTTTTCAAGCTGTTCGGCCAGGATTTTTACCTCGACAAGATCGAACACGAAACCCTGCGCAAACCTGGCGCTTATGACGAGCCGCGCGTGCATTTCGCAGTGAACTGCGCCTCGATCGGCTGCCCGATGCTGCGCGAAGAAGCCTTCACCGCCGACAAACTCGACCGCCAACTGGAAGAGCAGACCGTGCGCTTTTTGTCGGACCGTTCGCGCAACCGCTACGCCGACGGCAAGCTCGAAGTGTCGATGATCTTCAACTGGTTCAAGGATGACTGGACCTCGGGCTACAAGGGCTTCGACGGCAAGACGCCGGCCATCACCAGCCGCGAAGCCTGGTTTGCGCGCTATGCCAAAGTGCTCGCCGATGCGCCCGCCGACCAGCAGAAGATCGCCGAAGGCAAAGCCGCCATTGGCCATCTGGAGTACGACTGGAGTTTGAACGGGGCGAATTGATTTTCGCTTTATTCACCAGATCGATGCCACTCAAAACCGGAGATGTCTGTCGACTCGGCTTATTTTGGTAATAGCGCAAAAGCCCCTTGAAACTCGGTTAAGTCCAAAAAACGCGTCGTCCCAGCGGAGGCTGGGATCCAGTCCCGTCCAAGTTTTGAAAATTCGAAGGACTGGATTCCGGCCTCCGCCGGAATGACGCCTCAGTTTTAGCCTTCGTCACATCATTAAACGAATCGCTAAAAAACGCAGAACGCCATTTGGCGCGGCGTTCCAGCCAAAAATGCTCCAAACACCGCGCCAATGCTGGACTTTGTATTTTCACGCCCGGTGTACTGCCGTCTTGCGGTTACAATTGCGCCATGCATTTGTCGATCATCATTCCCACACTGAACGAAGCCGCCAACATCGAAGCCACCCTGCGTCCGCTGCAGGCGCTGCGCGCGCGTGATGTCGAAATCATCGTCGTCGATAGCGGCAGCAGCGACGGCACGCGCGAGCTGGCCGCACCCCTGGCCGATCGCGTCATGCACAGCGCACCCGGTCGCGCCACGCAGATGAACGCGGGCGCCAACGCCGCCAGCGGCGATACGCTGCTGTTTTTGCACGCCGATTCATTGCTGCCGGCACGCGCCGATGAACTGATCGACGCGGCGCTGTCAGTAGCGCATGCGCAATGGGGGCGCTTCGATGTCTGCATCGCCGGCAAGCACTTGATGTTTCCGGTCATCGCCTGGTTCATGAACCAGCGCTCGCGCCTCACCGGCATCGCCACCGGCGACCAGGGAATTTTCATCCATCGCGTCGCGTTTGCGCGGCTCGGCGGTTTTCCCGATCAGCCACTGATGGAAGACATCGAGTTTTCGGCGCGCATGGGCCGCGTGACCTTGCCGGTGTTTGTCGGCGCGCGCCTCACCACCTCGGGCCGCCGCTGGGAGAAGCACGGCATATGGCGCACCATCTGGCTGATGTGGCGTCTGCGCTGGCAATATTCGCGCGGCGCCAGCGCGGCGGAAATACATCGTGCCTACTATGGCTGATAGCGGCGCCCCTGGTGTTGTCGTCATCGTCTTCGCCAAGGCGCCGGTGCCGGGCGAAGTCAAGACGCGCCTGATCCCGGCGCTGGATGCCGAACACGCCGCCATGCTGCATGCCGCGCTGACCGAGCGCGCGCTGGCAACCGCGCAGGACAGCGATGCCGACGCGATCGAACTATGCTGTGCGCCGGATGACACCCATTCTTTTTTCCAGTCCTGCGCGGAGGATTTCGACATCGATCTCACGCTGCAGGGCGAAGGCGACCTGGGCGAGCGCATGCTGCGCGCGCTTGATCGCGCACTGGCGGAATTTTCGCAGGCCATCATCATCGGCGCCGACTGCCCGGCGCTCACCGCCAGGCACCTCGATGCCGCCGCCGCGGCACTCGCCACGCACGATATCGTACTGACCCCGGCCGAAGACGGCGGCTATGCCCTGATTGGCGCAAGACGAACCCACGCCGCGATGTTCGACAATATGGCTTGGGGAACGGACGCGGTGCTTGCGCAGCAGCGCCGCAATCTGGCTGCCTGCGGCCTGAGCTGGAATGAACTCGAAACGCTGTGGGATGTCGATCGACCTGCCGATCTGCCGCGCCTCAAGGCGCTGCGTCCGCCGCTGGAATTTTTCTGGTCGATATAAAAATTAAAATGAAAAGGTCAAAATGAGGCGCGCGTTGCCGGCAATTGTTTGTCTGCTTGCCTGCCTGCTTGCTGCGTCGCCGCTGCGGGCTGAGGTAAATGTTCCCCCATTCTCGTCGCTGAAAGCCGGCCAGCCATTGCCGCCTGTGCTGCGCTTCATCGCCATCCAGAAGGTCAAGCACAACAAAATTTCCCTCATCGATGATCAAGGCATCACGGTACTGAAGGTCGATTCAAACGACTCGGCCGGCAGCGTCGCGCTGCCGTTCAATATCGACCCCATAAAAACGCCGCTGCTGAACTGGCGTTGGAAAGTCAGTCGCGTGATCGACAAGGCCGATATGGAAGAGAAATCCGGCGACGATTTCGCCGCACGCGTGTATGTTTTTTTCGATGTGCCGCTGGATTCGCTCTCATTCGCCGAGCGCACCAAGATCCGCCTCGCGCGCCTAATCGCCGGCGCCGATGTGCCCACCGCCGCACTGGTTTACGTTTGGGACAACAAGCACCGCATCGGCTATGCGCATGCCAGCCCCTATATCAAAACGGTGCAGAAATTCGTGCTGCAAAGCGGCACCGAGCATGTCGGCAAATGGATGGACGAGACGCGCGATGTAGCCGCCGATTTTCGCGTCGCCTTTGGCTACGAACCGCCGCGCGTTACCGGCGTTGCCATTGGCAATGACACCGACCAGACCGCCGAACAGGTCAGCACCTGGTTCGGCGATTTCCGCTTCGGCACCAAATGAGGAAGCGCCTGCTGTTACTCGGTGGCGGTCATGCGCATTTGCATGTGCTCAAATCACTGGGTGATGTGCCGCTTGAAAACGTCGACGTCACGCTATTGACGCCCTGGCCGCACCAGGTGTATTCCGGCATGTTGCCCGGCTGGGTGGCCGGGCATTACACCATCGACCAATGTGTGATCCCGCTGGCGCCGCTGGCCAGGCGCGCGGGCATCGTTTTCTGCGAGGACCGCGCTATCGCGCTTGATTTAATCAACAACACGGTCACCTGCTCGAAGGGCACTGTGCTGCCCTTCGACGTACTCTCCATAGATACCGGCTCGGTAGCCGATCTCTCCGCCATCCCCGGCGCTAACGAGCACGCGATCTCAGTACGGCCAATCGAGGCCTTCATCGAACACGTCGCGCGCATCAAGGCGGCCGCCCACTACGACGGCGCAACCGGCAAAGCAACCCGCTTCGCCTTCATCGGCGCCGGCGCCGGCGGCATCGAACTGGCGCTGGGCCTGCAGCATGCGTTCGCGAAAGAAAATGGAATGGTGGAGATCAGCCTGGTGTCGGCGGCCAATACCCTGCCCGGCAACGTCGGCAAACGTCTGGTGCGCATCCTCGCCAAGCGCGGCCTTGAATTGATTGCGGGCCAAGCCGCCACACGCATCGGGGCCGGGGCCGTGCATTTGGCATCCGGGAACAAATTGGACGCCGACGTGATCATCACCGCCACCGGCGCCGCCGCCGCCGCATGGCCGCGCGCCGCCGGGCTGGCGTGTGATGAACGCGACTTCATCCTCGTCAACGATAATTTGCAATCCACTTCGCACCCGCAGGTATTCGCCGCCGGCGACTGCGCGACCATGATCAATTTTTCGCGCCCCAAGTCGGGCGTCTACGCGGTGCGCGGCGGGCCGCCGCTCGCGAACAATCTGCGACGCTTCCTGGCGCAACAACCGCTCAAGACCTACACACCGCAAGCGCGCTCGCTATATCTGCTCAGCACCGGAGATCGTTACGCGATCGCATCCTGGGGATCATTCACCTGGGAAGGCGAGTGGGTGTGGAAATGGAAGGATTCGATTGATCGCGGGTTTGTCGGTAAATATATTAATTAGGATTCGCCGCGGCCAAGAAGCAAACCTGTTGCGGGGTCGACATAACGCTCTCGAAGTGCAGGGATAAGCAGCGCGAGGCGCGAGCCGATAAATTGGGAAGCAGTTTCAAAATCCATCTCATCAATCGTTTCCGCTCGAATTTGTACATGTGGCTGCGGGAAACATTTTGTATCAGGATGACTAATAAGAAGACTATTGAGCGCGCCATCCCAGCGCACAACAAACTCATTTGAATAAAGTTCAGAATTATTCATGAAGTTTTCGCCTGTCTAGCTGGATATTTTTCAAGGAATGGAGTGGGCTACAGTTCAAGCGCCTTCTTCTGCGCCGCCACCAACTCCCGAATTCCTTTATCCGCCAGTCCCACCAGCGCATCCATGTCCGCGCGCGAAAACGGCGTCCCTTCTGCCGTCCCTTGAATTTCGATGAAGGCACCGCTGCCGGTCATCACCACATTCATATCGGTTTCGCAGGACGCGTCTTCGAGGTAATCGAGGTCGAGCAGGGCGGTGTGCTTGCCATCGACGGCGCCGATGCCAACCGATATCGCCGCAACAAAATCATTGATTGGCGATACGGAAATCGCACCTTTTTCCAGCAGGCCATTGACCGCGTCATGCAAGGCGACGAACGCGCCAGTAATCGAGGCGCAGCGGGTACCACCATCGGCCTGAAGCACATCGCAATCGAGCGTGATCTGGCGCTCACCGAGTTTTCTCAGGTCGACCACGGCGCGCAGCGAGCGGCCGATCAGGCGCTGGATTTCCTGGGTGCGGCCGCTTTGCTTGCCACGGGCGGCTTCGCGGTCGCTGCGGGTATTGGTGGCGCGCGGCAGCATGCCGTATTCGGCGGTGACCCAGCCTTCGCCCGAGCCTTTTTTATGCGGCGGCACGCGTTCCTCGACGCTGGCGGTGCACAGCACCTTGGTATCGCCGACCGCGATCAGCACCGAGCCTTCGGCATGTTTGGTGTAGTGGCGGGTGATGGTGATGGGGCGAAGCTGCTGGGCATTGCGGTTGAACGAGCGGGACATGGTGACTTTCGATTCGGGGATTGATTACTTGGCGACTTTTTTGATCGCGTCCTGGATTTCCTGGATGGCGCGCTCGATATCTTCCTCGGTCACGGTTTCCTTGAGCACGCCGATCGGTTGCGTGGTGTTCATCGCCGAGGTGGTAAAGCCCTGCATCGGTTCGGTGACGGTTACGGTGGGCGCATCCACCTCGGCGTCCTGCTTCTCCCAGGTGAGCCCGATGACCGAGAGATTGTCTGATTCCGAGCCGGCTTTGCGTTCGGCTTCTGCCATCAACTTCGGCACCAGCGAGAGGATGTCCTCGCGCTGCAGCTTTAGCGCGATGAAAGCGGTGTTGACCTGCGCCCAGAAGCCGTCGGTCGAAAGCAGAATGCAATCGCCTTCTTGCATGGTCCACGGTTCGGAATGTGTGATCATGGGCGGCAACACACCGCCGAGGCAGTTGTAAATCTTGTTGCGGTCAGGGTGCACGGCCGCCTGCTCCGGGGTGATCATGCCGGCATCCATCAACTGCTGTACCCGCGAGTGGTCGACGGTGGTGGCGCCCA
Organism: Burkholderiales bacterium; assembly: GCA_031394335.1. Lineage (GTDB taxonomy): Bacteria > Pseudomonadota > Gammaproteobacteria > Burkholderiales > Usitatibacteraceae > UKL13-2. The sequence continues at coordinate 12,211 of JANMXS010000283.1, read as the reverse complement.
ACTCGCCGCTGCGAAAGACGTAGAGCCGCGAGTCGCCGGAGTGTGCCCAGCAAGCCTTGTCGTCCTGCACGATGCACACCACCACGGTGGTTCGCGGACACTCGAGCATTTCGTGTTGATCCGCGAACGACACGATGGCGCGATGCGCCGCATTGATCGCCGACTCCAGAAATTCCTTGGGACGACGCAGATAGCCGCGCGCGGCCTCCTGCTGAAAGCGATTGGTAATCGAGTTGACGGCAATTTCCGCCGCGATCTCGCCGCGCGCATGGCCGCCCATGCCATCGGCAATCACCATCAGCAGTACATCTTTCGAGTACGAGTACGCCAGGCGGTCCTGGTTCATCTTGCGGCCGCCGATATGACTGTCCTGGAAAATAGTAAAGCGCATGGTGATTAAAAGATCTTCCTGCTGAGCGTGGCCTTGATACGCCCGGTGAAGGTGTTTTCGGCGTCGTTGGCTCCCACTGCCTGCGGCTCGGACGGATCCTTCATCAGCGCTCTCTGCAATTCAAAGGCAGACTGCGGACGCGATAGATGATCGAGCTTGAGGCACCAATAGACGATATCGACAAGATCGTCCGAATAGCTTTGCCGCGCCAGCGCGCGCAGGGGCTCGATGCGGTCTTCCTTCTCGCGTTCATTGGCGGGCTGCGGATAAATGCCGGCGATGCAACAGTAAATCGAGGCGCCGATCGCATAGATGTCGGACCAGGGACCAAGCTGGTCGAAATTGCGATACTGCTCGGGCGCGGCATAGCCGGCGGTATACATTGGCCGCAATTTGGGCGCGTCGGAGGTCAGCGCCTGGCGTGCGGCACCGAAATCGAGCAGCACCGGCTTGCCCTCCATGGTGATATAAATATTGGCCGGCTTGATATCGAGATGCAGCAACTTTTTGGCATGTACTTCGCGCAGGCCGTTGAGCAGATGCGTGAACATGCGGCGGATAAAACTCTCGCTGAACTCGAGACGATGGCGCTGGATATGAAACTGCAGGGTGCGGCCGCGCACATATTGCATGGCCATATAGACGGTTTCATTGGCGCGAAAAAAACTTTCCACGCGCACGATGTTGGGATGGGAAATCGTCGCCAGCGCGCGCCCTTCTTCAAAAAAACACTTGAGGCCGTGGCGGAATACCGCCTGGTTTTCTTCTGAATTGATCTCGATATGCACGCCATCGCGGCGCACTACCAACGCGGCCGGCATGTACTCCTTGATGGCGACTGGCGTACCCGACTCATCCTGCGCCAGGTAGACGATCGAAAACCCGCCCGATGAGAGCACTTTGTCGATCGTGTAGTTTTGTAGCTGGTAGCCGTCCGGCAGCGGTTGATTCGATTGTGTTGCCATGGTTCCCACTGGGTGTCCCCGATCCGCAGCGTTGGGCAGCAGGCATGAAACGCGGTTGGATCGGTACGGGGCAAGGGTTGCGTAAGGCGTAAGCTATAATTCTTACGTGTTGCTTCCCACTTGTAAAGAAATGTTGCCAATTCAGGGCTAGCCCAATTCGGGGATAGCCCAAAGCCAACATTCTGCGCCCTTTTTGTGTCGAACCCATTTCAGTGCGGTCCGGTTTTATTGAATTTTTGTCCGCAACTTACCATTCATGGCCACCTCCTCTTCGTCACTTGCTTCTTCCATACTCAGCATGACCGGTTTTGCCGCCGTCAGCGGCGAGGTGCCAGGCGGCCGTTTCGCGCTCGAACTGAAATCGGTCAACCACCGCTACCTGGAATTCCAGACGCGCATGCCCGAAGACCTGCGCGCGCTGGAAGCGGCGATGCGCGAACTGGTCGCCGCGAAACTGACGCGCGGTAAAGTCGATTGCCGCATCACCTTCACGCCGGTGGCTTCGCGCGATACCTTCACCCCGAATGAAGCCGCGCTCACTGCGCTGGAAGAATTGCAGAAATCGATCCTGGCGCGCTTCGATGCCACGCCGCTGTCGGTATGGGAAGTGATGCACGCGCCCGGGGTGATGGCTGCCGAGGCCCTGGGCACCGATGAGGCCAGGGAAAAGCTGATCGGCCTCTTGAAGCAGGCGATCGAAGAACTCAATGCCACGCGTGGCCGCGAAGGCGCCAAGCTGGCGGCGATGCTGATCGAGCGGCTGGATCGCATCGACGAGTTGGTCAAACAGGTCACGCCGCTGATCCCGCTGCTGGTGACGGCGTACCAGGAAAAACTCGCGCAGAAATTGGCCGAGGCATTCGAGGCCGCCGGCACCGATGAGCGCATCAAGCAGGAAGTGGTGCTGTTCGCCTCGCGCATCGATGTCGCCGAAGAGTTGAACCGGCTGACCACGCATGTGGCCGAGGTACGGCGCGTGCTCAAGGGCGGCGGGGTGGTCGGCAAGCGCCTCGATTTCCTGATGCAGGAACTGAATCGCGAATCGAACACGCTGGGCTCGAAATCGGTATCGACCGATGTGACCAAAATCTCCGTCGAGCTGAAGGTGCTGATCGAACAAATGCGCGAACAGATCCAGAACATCGAGTAAGACATTCATGCTTGCCCGGTCGCGCAGCACGTAAGCGCGTCGAAAGTTTTTTGAAAGCCCTTCGCCAAATGAGCAACGTTGTGCAATCTTCCGGTGGCTGCCTGTATTGCATCGTCGCCCCTTCCGGGGCCGGCAAGTCCAGCCTGGTCGCCGCGCTGCTCGAAAAAGATACCGAAATCAAACTGTCGATCTCGTACACCACGCGCCCGCCACGACCGGGCGAGGTGGAGGGTCGCGAGTACCGTTTTGTGACCCGCGAAAAATTTGAGGCGTTGATCGCAGCGGACGAGTTCCTGGAGCATGCCGAGGTCTATGGAAACCTGTACGGAACCTCCAGGCGCTGGATAGAGACGACGCGCGCAACTGGTGCCGATGTGCTGCTTGAAATCGACTGGCAAGGCGCACGGCAGGTTCGCAAATTATTCCCTGACATGACCTACATCTACATCCTGCCCCCTTCGATCGAGGTGCTGCGCGAACGGCTGATCAAGCGCGGCAAGGATTCTGCCGAAGTCATCGAACGCCGTCTGGCGGCCGCCCGCGAGGATTTACTGCATATCCATCGCGCCGATTATGTTATTATCAATCAGGACTTTAGCACCGCTTTGGCAGATCTTCAGGCAGTTGTGCGCGCACTTCGGCTGAAAGCATCGCGCCAGATTGCCCGTCACGCCGACTGGATTTCCTGACCACCTGAGCAATATTGCTGCACCCCGCCGGGGGCCGCAGGCATTTGTTTCTGTTGATTTTTGTCTCTCTTTTGCCGGCCCGGCAAGTGAGACGCTTGGAGTAGAAAAATGGCCCGCATTACTGTCGATGACTGCATCAAACTAATCCCCAACCGCTTCCAGCTGACGCTGGTGGCCACCACCCGCGCGCGTCAACTGGCGCTGGGTTCCGCCCCCTATGTCGATGCCGGCAAAGATAAGCCGACCGTGGTCGCATTGCGCGAAATCGCCGCCGGCCATATCGGTGTGGATATTCTGAAACCGGTTGTACCCCAGCCTGTCGAGATGTAAACGACGGGCCGGAGGGATGCGCTGCCATGTCGACCGCCCATCCCGCTCCGACCCCCGCTTCTGGTGCCGCACACGGCGCGAAAGCGAATCCTGCCGGACCCAAGCGCTCCGCGCCGTCGTCTGATCCCGCACCGCCGCAGCCGTCCGGGATCGCCGAACAAATCAGCGCTGAATCCCTGAATAGCCTGATTGCGTCCTATCTCAAGCCGGCCGATATCGCCAAAGTCGATATGGCTTTCGAGATGGCGCGAGCCGCGCATGAGGGGCAAACGCGGCAATCGGGCGAACCCTATATCACCCACCCGCTGGCGGTCGCCACCCTGCTGGCGCAATGGCATCTGGACGCACAGGCGCTGATCGCCGCACTCCTGCATGACGTGGTTGAAGACACGCCCACCACCAAGGCCGAGATTGCCAAACAATTCGGCAAACCGGTGGCCGAGCTGGTCGATGGCGTCTCCAAACTCGACAAACTCCAGTTCGCCACGCTGGAAGAAGCGCAGGCCGAAAACTTCCGCAAAATGCTGCTGGCGATGGCGCGCGATGTACGCGTCATCCTCATCAAGCTCGCCGACCGCTTGCACAATATGCGCACGTTGGACGCGGTACCGCCGGCCAAGCAGGAACGTGTCGCCAAGGAAACCCTGGAAATCTATTCACCGATCGCCAATCGGCTGGGTCTCAATGCGGTCTATTACGAGCTCGAGGACCTGGGTTTCAAATACATGCACCCGACGCGCTTCCGTGTGCTGGAAAAAGCCGTCAAGGCCGCGCGCGGCAATCGCCGCGAAGTGGTCGGCAAGATTCTCGATGGCATCAAGGGTCGACTCAAGGAATTCAATGTCGACGCCACCGTCACCGGGCGCGAGAAGCACCTTTCCTCGATCTATAAAAAGATGCAGGAAAAATCGATCTCGTTTTCCGAGGTGCTCGATATTTACGGCTTTCGCATCGTCGTCAAGGACATGCCGTCCTGCTACGTGGCGATGGGCGCTTTGCACACGCTTTACAAGCCGTTCCCCGGCAAGTTCAAGGACTACATCGCGATCCCCAAGGCCAACGGCTACCAGTCGCTGCACACCACGCTGTTCGGTCCCTATGGCACGCCGATCGAGCTGCAGATTCGCACCGGCGATATGCACAAGATCGCCGAAGCGGGCGTGGCCTCGCACTGGTTGTACAAGACGCCCGATGAAAAAGACTCATCACAATCCGACATCCAGCAAAAGACCCATCAGTGGCTGCAATCGCTGCTGGAAATCCAGTCCGGCACCGGCGATGCGCTGGAGTTTCTGGAGCATATCAAGGTTGATCTGTTTCCCGATGCGGTCTACGTTTTCTCGCCGAAGGGCAAGATTTATTCGCTGCCGAAGGGGGCGACACCGATCGATTTCGCGTATTCGATTCACTCGGATATCGGCAATCGCGCCGTGGCCGCCAAGGTCAACGACGAGAGCGTACCGCTCAGCGTGCGCCTCAAGAACGGCGACCGCGTGGAAATCGTCAGCGACGAAAGCGGTCGCCCCAATCCGGCGTGGCTGAACTACGCCGCCACCGGCCGCGCGCGTTCGCATATCCGCCATTATTTGAAGACCACGCAACTTGCCGAATCGGTCGAGCTTGGTGAATTGCTGCTGATTCAGGCGGTACATTTGCTCAACTTCGACCCCAACGATATCGGCAAGCTGCACTGGCAGCGCCTGCTGAAGGGCGACTCGGCCAAGACCAAGGAGGACGTACTGGCCGAGATCGGTCTCGGCAAGCGTCTGGCGATTGTCGTGGCGCGCAAGCTGTTCGCGGTAGCGGATGTGGACATGGCGGAACATCGCCCCAAGGAAGCCATCGTGATTCGCGGCGCCGAAGACATGGCCGTGCAATTCGCGCCCTGTTGTCGACCGATTCCGGGCGATCCGATCATTGCGCAGATGAAAGGCGGGCAGGGACTGGTGATCCATACTCACGATTGCCCGGTGATTCGCGGGTTGCGCGCCGATCCCGAAAAATGGGTCGACGTGCAGTGGGATCCATCGATCGATCGTTTGTTCAAGGTTGATGTGCGCCTGATCGTCATCGAAGACCGTGGCGTGCTGGCCAAACTCGCCGCTGAAATTGCCAGCGCCGATTCGAACATCGCGCATATCCAGATGGGCGATGTGAACGCCACCGGCGATGCCAAATACTCGACCCTGCAATTCACCCTCGACGTGAAAAACCGCATGCATCTCGCCAATGTGATGAGACAATTGCGCAACCTGCCGGAAGTTGTGCGCCTGACAAGGGTAAAATCCGGCCTGGTCAAAGAGGCCAAGCACGAGCACAAACAAGACTTGAAGAACGCAGACAAATGAAAAAAATCATCTCCACCCCCAGCGCGCCCGCCGCGATCGGCACCTACTCCCAGGCGGTACGAGTCGGCGATACCGTGTACCTGTCCGGACAAATCCCGCTCGACCCCGCCACCATGCAACTGGCGGAAGGTATCGAAAACCAGATCCGGCGCGTGTTCGACAACCTCGCGGCGGTGTGTGCTGCCGCTGGCGGCTCGATGAACGATATCGTCAAACTGTCGATCTTCATGACCGACCTGGTCCACTTCGCCAAAGTGAACGAGATCATGGCGACCTACTTCACCACCCCCTATCCGGCACGCGCCGCGATCGGCGTGGCGTCATTGCCGCGCGGAGCACAGGTGGAAATGGAAGCGATCATGGTGCCGGGTTCCTCGGGCAAGTAGACGCCCACCAGCGCCCGGCTGCGGCAGTACAATTGACGGAAATAATTTTCGTCAATCCGTTTGCCCGCCATCGCCAAATCCCCGAAATCCGCAGCCGCCACGAAATCGTCGAAGCCACCGAAATCGACTGCGCGCGCCAAACCGCAGCCGGCGGCCGCGACCACGGTCGCGCAAAAACTGGCCAGGATCGGCCTGCGCGAAGACTGGGATTTCGCCCTACATCTGCCGATGCGCTACGAAGATGAGACGCGCATCACCCGCGTGCGCGATGCGCTGTCGGGGCTGCCCTGCCAGGTTGAAGCCGAAATCATCCACACCGATATCGCCTATCGCCCGCGCCGCCAGCTGGTGGTGCAGGCCAAGGATGGCGACGATTTGCTGTATCTGCGCTTCCTGAATTTTTACGGCAGCCAGGTGAAACAGATGGCGGTGGGCAAGCGCCTGCGCCTGTTCGGCGAAGTGCGGCAGGGTTTCTTCGGTGCGGAGATGGTGCATCCTCGCTATCGCATCGTAGCCGCCGGCGAGGCGGTCCCGGAAGCGTTGACGCCGGTATACCCGACCACGGCCGGGGTGTCGCAATACCTGCTGCGACGCGCCATCGACAAGGCGCTGGCTGCGCTGCAAGCGAAGCACGCTTTTGATGATGCCTTACCCGAGTCGCTGCGCGGCAAACTCAGGCTGCATGATTTCTCCACCAGCGTGCTGACCCTGCATCGCCCGCCCGCCGATGCTGTGCAGGCCAGCCTGGTCGAGCGCACCCATCCGGCGTGGCGGCGCATCAAGTTCGATGAATTGCTGGCGCAGCAGCTGGCGATGAAAAAAGCCCGTGCCGCACGCGATGCCAAATCGGCGCCACAACTGCTCAGCAAAAATAAACTGACCAAGGCGCTCAAAGCCTCGCTGCCATTTGCCCTGACCGCTGCACAGCTGCGTTCATGGAATGAGATCGCAGCAGAGTTGGCGGCACCGCATCCCATGCAACGCCTGCTGCAGGGCGATGTGGGCAGCGGCAAGACGGTGGTTGCGGCACTGGCGGCGGCGCAAGCCATCGAAAACGGCTATCAGGCAGCATTGATGGCACCCACTGAAATTCTCGCCGAGCAGCACTTTCGCAAGCTCTCGCAATTGCTGGCGCCGCTGGGCGTGACCGTTACCTGGCTGACCGGCAGCTTGAAGGCCAAGGAGAAACGCGAAGCGATTGCTGCAATTGCCGAAGGCAAGACACAACTTGCCATCGGCACCCATGCGCTGTTCCAGGATGGCGTCAGTTTCGCCAATCTGGGCCTGGCAATTATCGACGAACAGCATCGCTTCGGCGTTGGCCAGCGCCTGGCTCTTCGCGAGAAGGCAAACAGCGGAGCCGGCCAGGGGAAAAAAGCCGGCGCCAGCGAGCGCGAGCAGGAGGCACACCAGCTGATGATGAGCGCGACGCCAATTCCGCGCACCCTGTCGATGAGCTATTTCGCCGATCTCGATGTCTCGGTGATCGATGAATTGCCGCCGGGACGCACGCCGATCCAGACCCGTTTGATTGCCGATTCGCGACGCGATGAAATCCTCGAGCGCATCCGCCTCGCCTGCGAGGCAGGCGCGCAAGCCTATTGGGTGTGCCCGCTGATCGAAGAATCGGAAACTCTGCAGTTGCAGACCGCGGTCGACACATTCGAGCTGATGCAAAGCACCTTTCCCGATCTGCGCGTGGGCCTGGTGCACGGGCGCATGAAACCGGCTGAAAAAAATGAAGTGATGGAAAAATTTGTGGCCAATGAAATCCAGTTGCTGGTCGCCACCACCGTGATCGAAGTCGGTGTCGATGTATCGAATGCCTCGCTGATGGTGATCGAACACGCCGAGCGCATGGGCCTCGCACAAATGCACCAGCTGCGCGGTCGCGTCGGCCGCGGCGCCAAGCAAAGTACTTGCATCCTGCTATACCAGAACCCGGTCGGCGAAATTGCACGTGCACGGCTCAAGGTGATTTTTGAAACCACCGACGGCTTTGAAGTGGCCCGCCAGGACCTGCTGATTCGCGGGCCCGGCGAGCATCTGGGTGCACGGCAATCCGGCGCGCCGCTGCTGCGTTTTGCAGACATCGAACGCGATGTGGATTTGCTGGAAGCGGCGCGCGACGCGTCAACCTGGCTGCTGAAGCATGATTTGCCCTCGGCAGAAAAACATCTTGCGCGCTGGCTGGGTTCGCGACAGCATTATCTGAAAGCATGATGAAGCAATGAACACGCAATGAGAACGCTGCGACTGACCCGCCTCGATGCCTGGCATAGCGCGCCACCGCCGCATCCGCACCCGCTCCACTCCTGGCTGACGGATCGCGGTTCGCTGACCGCGCGCATTGTGCAGCATGTTGAAAATTTCAATCTGGTGCGCCTGCTGCAACAGGATCAGTTACCCAATCGCGACGAGCGTCGCCACCTGGGTTTGAAACCGGGCGAAGTGGCGATGGTGCGCGAAGTGCTGCTGCGCGACGGCGAGACACCAATGGTGTTCGCGCACAGTCTGGCAGCACGTCGCGACCTGATCGGCGTATGGCGTGGACTCGGCAGGCTGGGCACGCGTCCGCTGGCCGAAATGCTGTTTCACGATTCCACCGTGGTGCGCCTGCCGATGGAATATCGCAAGATCGATGCGCGACATCCGCTGTTTCAGCGTGCCGCCAGCGTGGTACTTATTGACACCAAACATCTGTGGGCGCGGCGCAGTATTTTTCTGAAGCACGGTCGGCCCCTGTTGGTGACCGAAGTGTTTTTGCGCGCCATTCCACAACGGTAACGAGATGAAGCCACGCGTCAAAATTTGCTGTATCAGCAGTATCGACGAAGCTGCCCTGGCGGTGCGTGCCGGCGCCTCCGCACTCGGCCTGGTCTCTGCCATGCCCAGTGGCCCGGGCATTATCGACGAGGAATTGATCGCCGAGATTGCCGCGCGCGTGCCACCCGCCATCGGCACCTTCCTGCTGACCAGCCGGCAGGATGCGGATGCGATCATCGATCAACAACATCGCTGCCGCACCAACGCGCTGCAACTGGTGGACCATGTGCCGCTTGCCGAACTGATCAAACTGCGCAAGGCCCTGCCCGGCATCAGCCTCGTGCAGGTAATCCACGTCATCGGTCGCGAATCGGTGGACGAGGCGCGCGCTATCGCGCCTTATGTCGATGCAATTCTGCTCGACTCCGGCAACCAGAAGCTGCCGGTGAAAGAGCTGGGCGGCACCGGGCGCACGCATGATTGGCGCATCAGTCGCGAGATCCGCGATGCAATACCGTTGCCACTGTTTCTGGCCGGCGGATTGAAGCCCGACAATGTGCGCGACGCGCTCACCGGCGTTGAGCCCTTTGGTCTCGATATCTGCAGCGGCGTGCGCACCAATGACAAACTGGACGCAGACAAGCTACGCGCCTTCATCCTTGCGGCGCAGGGATGGGCATGAACATTGGCGCAAAACTTCGACTGTATGCCCAGCTGGTGCGCCTTGATCGCCCCATTGGCATCCTGCTGTTGCTATGGCCCACGCTATGGGCACTGTGGATTGCGGGCAGGGGCCAGCCCGATGTGCTGGTCGTGATCGTTTTCATCGCTGGTACCGTGCTGATGCGCTCCGCCGGCTGTGCGATCAATGACTACGCCGACCGTGATTTTGATGGTCTCGTCAAGCGCACCGCGCAGCGCCCGTTGACCGCCGGAAAAATTTCCACGCGCGAAGTCCTCGCTGTTGCAGCGGCGTTGGCGCTCATCGCTTTTGTGATGGTGCTGATATTTCTCAACGCGCTCACCATCCAGCTCTCCTTCGCCGCGCTGTTCCTGGCCGCCAGTTACCCATTCACCAAGCGTTTCTTCGCAATGCCGCAGGCTTACCTCGGCATCGCTTTCGGCTTCGGCATCCCGATGGCGTTTGCCGCACTCACCGGTAGCGTGCCGGCGCTGGCCTGGTGGCTATTGCTCGCGAATATTTTCTGGACCATCGCCTACGACACTGAATACGCCATGGTTGATCGCGACGACGACATCCGCATCGGTATCAACACGACGGCCTTGCTGTTCGGCAAATACGATGTCGCTGCGGTAATGCTCTGCTACCTGATGACGCTGGGTATGCTGCTGGCCATCGGCAAGCAACTCAGCATGGGCTGGCCGTACTGGGTTGGGCTAACGGCGGCAGCGGCCATTGCGCTCTATCACTACACCCTGATTCGCCACCGCGAACGCGAAAAATGCTTCAAGGCATTTTTGCATAACAACTGGTTTGGCGCGGCGGTGTTTGTTGGTACCGCTACCGATTATTTGGCGCGCTAAATGCGCCCAATGCAATTGGGTGAGATTCTTCGGAAAAAGGCGCAGCATTAATTTCGTTTGGCGTCAACGTTTGACCTTCGTTGCCGCCTGCCCTTCCAAGTGGAATCAACTCATAAGAGTGAATTATTTTTCCCCGCCAATCGACGAATAAAATCGCCGTTATTGCAAGTCAGGCATTACACGTTTCATGTAGCCGTCAAATAACGGGACGGTGAAACTGTTATCTCCATGGGACGGGCTGTATATCATCCCCTTTTTGATCAATGACGACCGGGTTGGCGCGACATTGGTCACGCCCTTATTCAAGAGATGGGCGATGTCTCCCGACCGGTGGGGTCCCGGCCCCAATTCGGCCATTGCACGCAAATATCTTTTCTCCGAAGGCGTAAGCCGATCAAATCTGACTCGGAAGAAACTTGCATCGAGTTCAGCAATAGCGAGATCGGCGGCCAAGACGGCATCCTGCCTGGTGATACGCGATCCTTGAGCACACTGCCAGCTATGCTTTCCCCATTCCTGCAGAAAGTACGGATAGGCCTTCGTCCGAACCAGTATTTCTGCCAAGGCGCCCTCTTCAAATTCAACGTCGCGCTGCTTTGCAGGCGCAACCAAAGCTTTTCGTGCCTCGTTTTCTTTGAGAGGGCCAATTTCCGGATACTCGAACAAGCGCTCAGCATATGACTTGGCGCGGCCCGCCTGTCCGACGAGCTGCGGCAGCCCTGCGCCGATCAACGCAATCGGTAGCTGGTGTTGTGCACACTTATGCAACGCAGTAATCAAGGACGCAAATTGCTCCTCTTCGACATACTGCAATTCATCGATAAAAAATATGAGTGCAGTGCGCTTTTCCTTTGCGGCACGGCCAACTTCCATCAAAAGATCGCTAAGATCATGTTCAAGGTCACCGCTGTCTGCAATGCCCGGCTCGTCCCCCAAATCGACGCCGAACTCGATATCCTGATATTTAATTTTCATCGCGCCGACGAAACCGCCGAGTGCGCGTAGCGATCTTTTAGCCAAATCTCCCGAAGCCGCAATCCGGTCCAGCTTAAGTAGCGCCGCACGCATTGGCGGAATCAATAATGCCGGCAAGGATCGCTTTTCCGGGGCTTCAATATTCACCACCACAAATCCGCGCGCCTCTGACTCTTGTGATATCCGGGTCAGCAGCACCGTTTTGCCGACGCCGCGAAGGCCGACTAAAAGCAAACTGCGAGCTGGAAGTCCCTCGCGGAACCGATCCAGGGCAATTGCTGCCCGCTCAATGATCTCGTCGCGCCCAGCCAGCTCGGGCGGCAAGGTGCCAGCGCCTGGTGCATAGGGATTCGTTCTTGGGTCCATTTATATAAAAGTTAGTTAACTTATTGTTAAATACAAACTTATGATAACTTAAACATAAATCTCGCGCAAGTATAGCTAGTCGACGGCAATGCAGGATGAATCGCGCACATAATTCGCAGGACAAAGCAGTGGTTGCCGGCGCTATATAAAAAACGTAGGACGCTGAGGTTTCCCCGCAAAAGCGTCTTGTTTTTCAACGGATTAAGGAATAATCTGCGGGCAAAAACAAGGCATGCATGGCACTGGGTGCCACGCTTTTCGTTATCGAGGCGAATAAGCGAGGCGTGCCATGCATGCAAG
>JANMXS010000282.1:0-6772 GCA_031394335.1 Burkholderiales bacterium | reverse complement strand
AACGTGAGCAGCGGCACGCCAAATTTTTCAGCGAGCAACATCAGGCGCAATGCCTTGCGATAGCCCTCCGGACGCGGCATGCCGAAATTGCGGAATTGCCGTTCCTTGGTATCGCGGCCCTTCTGGTGGCCGATTACCATTACGCTCTGGCCATTGAAACGCGCCATGCCGCCGACAATGGCCGCATCGTCTGCATAGGAGCGGTCGCCGTGCAGCTCTTCAAAATCGGTCATTACCGCATTGATGTAATCGAGCGTGTACGGCCGCTGCGGGTGCCGTGCCACCTGGCTGACCTGCCAGGGACTCAGCTTGGCGAAAATGTCCTTGGTCAGTCCCTGGCTTTTTTTGGCGAGCTTGTCGATCTCGGCGGAGATATCGACCGCCGAGTCATCCTGCACAAAGCGAAGTTCCTCGATTTTTGTTTCCAGCTCTGCGATCGGCTGTTCGAAATCGAGAAAATTGAATTTTGGTGTACTCATCCCTGGCGCTTAAATTGTTTGCTAACCGCGAATGATACCAACTCTGGTCGGTATAATCGCCGCAACTGAAATGGGAGCCAGGAAATGGGCAACAGGCTGACAAAGATCACCACCCGCATCGGGGACGATGGCTCCACCGGTCTCGGTGACGGTTCCCGCATCCAAAAATCGGCGCTGCGCGTAATCGCCTTAGGCGATTTGGACGAACTCAACAGCCAGATTGGCGTGCTTCTGACCGAACCATTGCCGGTGGCAGTCAATGCCCTGCTGACGCGCATCCAGAACCAGCTTTTCGACCTCGGCGGTGAAGTTTGCATTCCCGGACACAGCATCATCAACGATAGCCATGTGCTGTTCCTGGATGATGCGCTGACACACTGGAACGCGGACTTGCCGTCTTTGAAGGAATTCATCCTGCCCGGCGGCTCACGGGCGGCAGCGCTCGCGCACGTGGCGCGTACCGTGGCACGCCGTGCCGAACGCTCGCTGGTGTCGCTGGCCGCGACCGAGCCGGTTGCGGCACTGGCGTTGCAGTACCTCAACCGGCTTTCCGATCTTTTGTTCGTTCTGGCGCGGATCCTCAATCGCCACGCCGGAGTTAAGGATGTATGCTGGAGCCGTGAACCGCAGGGACCTGCGGCATAATGGTTGTTAGCTCAATTGTTCAATAGAACTTCGCATAAAAAATGGCCGATACCGATTTGAACGAAAAGCTTGCCGCACTGCTATCCCGCTGCGGCTTACGTGACCGGCGTGCATTCGCCGAATTATATGAAGCAACCAAATCGAAACTGTTTGCGGTTTCGCTTCGTATAGTCAGGGAGCGGCAAATTGCCGAAGAAGCCTTGCAGGATAGTTTTGTGAATATTTGGAACAACGCCGGCAGCTATGCCACCGCGAGAGCGGCACCGATGACCTGGATGACTGCGATCGTACGCAATCGCAGCCTCGACATCGTGCGCCGACCGCATCTGGAAATGCAGGATGAAGATGACTACTTCACCCAGAATCTCGAAGACGAGGCATTGAGCCCGCAGGATCAACTGGTGCAGGGCCGCGAAGCCGCGCAGGTTGAAAACTGCATGCAGGGCCTCGAGTCCGACCAGCGACAAACCATCTCACTGGCCTTCTTTCATGGCCTCTCCCACTCCGAAGTGGCCGACCATCTCGGCAAACCTCTCGGTACCGTTAAGACCCATATAAGGCGCGGACTAATGAAACTAAAAGGGTGTCTGGAGGTTTCAATATGAAACTGACCCATCCGGAATTGCGCACCCGGCTCGCCGGCGAATACGTGCTCGGTACGCTGCATGGCGGGGCACGTCGCCGCTTCGAGGAATTGTTACGCAGCGATTACAGCTTGCGTACGGAAGTCACACGCTGGGAAGCCCGGCTCACGCCCCTGGCAGAGCGCGTCAAGCCGGTTACGCCGCCCGACCGCGTGTGGACAAGGATCGAAGCACGCCTCGATGGCCCACGCCAGGGCGCCGCGAAATCAGGCTGGCTGAACAGCCTGGCCCTGTGGCGCGGCCTCAGTGTTGCGGCTTCGGTAATGCTGGTGGCGATGCTGTCGCTCAAGGCCAATATCACACCGGTCGAAGCGCCGAAGATGCTGGCGGTGCTGGAGGAAGCTGACGGTGCGCGCATGGTCATCGAGCAGCCCAGGGCGGGCCTGCTGAAGGCGCGACTGGTACGCGACTGGCAGTCGTCCCCGGACAAGAGCCATGAACTGTGGGTGATTCCCGCCAACGGCGCACCGCGTTCGCTGGGCGTGATGAACGACAGCGGCGAAACCACGATTACCCTGGCCGGTCTCGATACCAAGCTGGCCGATGGCGCGGTATTCGCGGTCACGCTGGAACCCAAGGGCGGCAGCCCATCGGGCAACCCCACCGGCCAGATCGTATGTAAAGGGGCGATCGCACGCCTGCCGGTGAAGTCGGCAGGACCAATTTAGACGGTCGTTAGCCACGGGGCCACTTTATTGGTGGCTTCGCTTGTCCTCAACTGGCGCAGTTGGACGACGTGCCTGGTCAAGTGCCGCACATACTTGCTGCGCGCCCGCCACCAAGCGCGGCCCGGTGCGCAGCAAGACATCGGCACCTACCCGATAGATGTGTTGTTGATCCCATGCCTTGAGGCCGCGATATTGCGGCGATGGCGGTGTCACCTCATTGGCGGGAAACAGGATCGCCTGCGGCTGCAGGCGGAACAGTTCTTCCAGCGATGGCGTAAACACCAGCGGCAGCTGATCGCGAAATATATTTTCTCCACCGCACATTGAAATCACCTCATCGATCGCGTGCTGGCGATTGATGGTCATCAGCGGCAGGCGCGAGATCTCGAAGAACACCCTGACCTTCGCCTTGTCGCTGTTGGTGCGGCGCAGCTTATCGAAAGCGCCATCGATCTGACTGGCCGCTTTATCTGCAACGCTGGCTGTGTCGGCCAGCTTGCCGATCGCGCGAATTGCCTTCGAGACATCAGCCAGGCGCGCGACTTCGAGTACAAAAACCGGGATGCCGAGCGCCGCCACACGTTCAATATCGGCTGCGCGGTTTCCGGACTCCCAGGCAATGACCAGATCCGGCTTGATCGCCAGCAGGCCCTCCAGCGATACGCCGGCAGCATCCGCAACCTGCGGCAAGGCTTGGGCGGCGGCGGGAAAATCACTGTAGGCAGATACCGCCACCAATTTACCGCCGGCCCCGGCCGCAAACGCGAGTTCGGTCAGCGAAGGCGCCAGGGTCACGATGCGTTCAGCCGGCCTGGTCAAGGTCACCACCTTGCCGGTATCGTCCGCAATCGAAATCGGCGAGGCAAATGCGGGCAACCATGCCATGGCAGCCAAAAGTGATGCCACCGTGGCCGCAGCCTTGGTCATCGCCTGCGCAATCACCACAAGCGCCCGGCTGCCAAGTTCAGTGCCTGACCCGTTTGGCGAGCGCGGCCCGTTTTTCATAAGCCTCGCGCGCAATCGCCACGTCTTCCAGAAAGTACGGCAATTCCTCAAGGGTGATCGCCTGCTGGGCATCAACCAGCGATTTTTTCGGCTGCGGGTGCATATCCACCAGCAGCATATTGGCGCCGGCAATCACGCCCTGTGCGGCGACGTGGAAAATATCGAGGATGCCCTCGGGCGAGGCGCCGCGCATGCCCACCGAATGCGAGGGATCGACGCAGACCGGCATGCGCGTCATGCGATGCACCACCGGCACATGGCCGAAGTCGACCAGATTGCGATGCGGATCGCCAAAATTGGTTTTCATGCCGCGCAGGCCAAACATGATCTTGGTATTGCCTTCGCTGGCGCAGTACTCCGCCGCCATCAGCGATTCATCGAGGGTGATGCCGAAGCCGCGCTTGAGCAATATCGGGAACTCGTGCTGGCGCCCCACCGCTTTCAGCAATTCGAAATTCTGTGTATTGCGCGTGCCGATTTGCAGCATCACGCCGGTGGGCTTGCCGCTGATGCGCAGCGCCTCGTTGATTTCATCGAGATGCGATTCGCGCGTCACTTCCATGGAAATGACCTTGATGCCGTACTTGCCGGCCAGTTCGAACACCCAGGGCAGGCATTCGCCGCCCATGCCCTGAAAGGAATAGGGACTGGTGCGCGGCTTGTAGGCGCCCATGCGCGCGCACACCTGGCCATGTTCGCGCAGGCAGGCGAAGGTCTGCTCGACAAATTCGCGCGTATCGACCGCGTTCAGGCCGGCAAAGGTATGCAGCGTGTCCTGGCTGAAGGTGACGCCGTTATAAGTGAATCCCGTATCGTGTTCGTCGGCCTGGTGGCGGCCGAGAATGCGCAGTTCGATCGCCATGCCTACTCCGGCAGGCTGCGTGCAGCGATGCGACGCGCACGTACCGCTTCGGCCAGGCCGTTCAACATCGTTACCGTATCTGCCCAGTTGATGCAGGCATCGGTCACCGACACGCCATAGGCCAGCGGCTTGCCGGGAATGATGTCCTGGCGACCGGGATTGATATGGCTTTCGACCATCACGCCGATGATGCGCGGATCACCGGCAGCAACCTGTGCGCCGACATCGACGGCCACATCCATCTGCTTCTGGTACTGCTTGGACGAGTTGGCATGCGAGAAATCAACCATCACGCGCTGCGCCAGGCCGGCGGCGGCGAGCTCCTTGCAGGCGCCCTCAACGCTGACAGCGTCGTAGTTCGGCGTTTTGCCGCCGCGCAGGATCACATGGCAGTCCTCATTGCCGCTGGTCGAAACGATCGCCGAATGGCCGGCCTTGGTCACCGACAGGAAATGATGCGGGGCCGCTGCGGCCTTCATCGCATCGACCGCGATCTTGATATTGCCGTCGGTGCCGTTCTTGAAGCCCACCGGACAGGAGAGTCCCGACGCGAGCTGGCGATGCGACTGGCTTTCGGTGGTGCGGGCGCCGATCGCGCCCCAGGCGATCAGGTCGGCGAAATACTGCGGCGAAATCAGATCCAGATATTCGGTGGCGGCGGCGAGGCCCATTTCGTTGATCGCCAGCAACAGCTTGCGCGCGAGGCGCAGGCCCTTGTTGATATCGTGGCTTTCGTCCAGATTGGGATCATTGATGAAGCCCTTCCAGCCGACGGTGGTGCGCGGTTTTTCGAAGTACACGCGCATGACGATGGTCAGGTCGGGTTCCAGCGTCAGTCGCAGGGCCTGCAGGCGCTTGGCGTAATCGATGGCGGCATCGTAATCGTGGATCGAACAGGGGCCGACAATCACCAGCAGGCGATCATCGCCGCGATGCATGATGCGGTGGATTTCCTGGCGCGCACGGAATACCGTTGCCGAGGCGCGGTCCGTGACGGGAAATTCGTGCATCAGATTTGCGGGTGGCGCCAGCTCGATAATTTCGCGGACGCGCAGATCGTCGGTGTTGTAAACCATGGCATCTTCCTGGGTGACGAGTTGCAGTTTGGCTTTGGGACTTGCTGTGGTGTTCGCTTGCTGGGTCACTTCTCTTGTCATTCTGGCACTCCGTTCGATGATTTGCCTGCAATCTTCACCAGGCATAAAAAAACCGCCGGTTTTGCTGCCGGCGGTTTTCTGGAAATCTGCTGTCGCGTTACGCTTGAGCACTACCCTTCCAGCCGCCACGGCCCGGGAAAAAGGTGTACCAAAAATAAAACGCACGAATGTTCATAGCCAGATACTAGCAGGGGATTTGTGCAGCGCGCAAGTGCGGCCTAGGCGGTCGGCTTGAAAACCAGCGAAACGCCGTTGTTGCACCAGCGCTGGCCGGTGGGCCTGGGGCCGTCCTCAAACACATGGCCATGGTGCCCGCCGCATTTTGCGCAGTGGTATTCGGTACGCACCGAAAACAGTTTGAAATCGCGGCTGGTTTCAAACACGCCGGGCAGCGTAGTGAAAAAACTGGGCCAGCCGGTACCGCTGTCGAACTTCATTTCCGAGGTGTAAACCGGCAAATCGCAACCCGAGCAATGGAACACGCCCTTGCGCTTCTCATCGTTCAAAGGGCTGCTATGCGAGCGCTCGGTACCCTCTTTGCGCAACACATCGTACTGGGCGGCCGTCAGCTTCTTCTTCCACTCGGCATCGGTAAGTGTCAGTTTTTCAATGGTCGGCTTGGCGCCGCCAGCCTGTTGGGTTGCCATTTTCACTGCCTCCGGTTTAGGGTCTTTGGGTCCATAGTCCTGCGCGCGTATCAGCGTCGTCAAGCTTGTTGCGCCGGCTACGCCCACCAGGCCGGTAAGAAAAGTTCTGCGTTTCATGCGATCTCCAGGAATAGTCCGTTTACTTGATGCTTTGGTCGCCAGTTCGCGAAAAAGTTTACAAGTTTATGTACGGACACCTTGCCGGTACGGTTGCAACCGGTTTTCGCCTCACAGCAGAGTTCAAGCCACAAACTGCAGAATCGCACCATAGTGAATAGCGGCCCCGGCCAGCACGAACAGGTGCCAGATGCCGTGCCAGTGTTTGAATTTATCGTCAAAAAAGTAGAACACCGTGCCGACGGTATAGACCACGCCGCCCGCGACCACCCATAAAAAACCGGTCCAGCTGAGCGCGTGGATCATCGGCGCCACGCCGATCACCGCGATCCAGCCCATCACCACATAGATCACCAGTGAGGGATAGCGCTGGCCGCGCGCCACCGTGAGCTCCTGCACGATACCCAGGATGGCCAGGCCCCACACCACGCCGAACAGCGACCAGCCCCAGGGTCCGCGCAGTGTCACCAGTGTGAACGGGGTATAGGTGCCGGCAATCAGCAGATAGATGGCGCTATGGTCGAGCTTGCGGAACACATTCTTCACCT
>JANMXS010000281.1:0-9212 GCA_031394335.1 Burkholderiales bacterium | reverse complement strand
ATAATCGGCACTGCCGCCGACCAAGGCCTGAAGCGCCTTGGCGCCGCCGGCGAAATCGGGGATTTCGACTTCCAGCCCTTCGTCCTTGAAGTAGCCCTGACGTTCGGCGATGGTCAACGGCAAATAATAAAAAAGACTTTTGCCGCCGACGGCGATGGTGATTTTTTTCTTTTCGGGGGCCTGCGCCTGCGTAGCCGTCGATGCTGCAATGACCGCGAATGATGCGATCAGCGCCGCAACGGCCTTGATGGATTTCGAAAACATGCTTTCTCCTCGAGTTTATGGGTATGAAAGAGGTTGGTCTTGCGCCAACTTGGGTGCGGCGAAAATCAACAACTAGAAGCGGAAGCCGACCTTGGCCGAAATCGAATTGACGCCACCAAGTTTTTCCGCCTCGATCGCAAAATTTGTCAGCAGGAAATTTGCATTCACGCCAACGAACACCCGCGATTGGGTGCTGGTCGCTTCCGTCAGGCCGCCGACCTTGGGCTTGTCGGCGATGCGCACGCTGCCTACACCGGCATACGGGGTGATGAACGCCAGCTTCTTGGAGACCATGGCATCAATCGCAACCGTTGACAGGCTGGTCTGCGATACCCCGGTCAGCTTGCTGCCCGACACGCGCAACGCCACCGAAGGCGTGGTGAGGCCGTCTTCGATAATCTGGTAGCGCACTTCAGCACCGATCAGCGAGGCATCGACGCCGGATACGCGGCTGACGAAGGCGCCGATATCGAAACCGGCCGGCAAGCCCTTGTGCACATGCAATTTGGGAACGAACAGGTTGGACGAATCGCCACCGCCTGCCTGCTTGAGGATGGCGCTGTTCTCGATTTTCGATTGCGTGAGTTCGATGCCGATATCAAAGCCGGTGATGCCCAGCGAATTACCGGGCGTCACACCGCGATAAGCGGCGGCGGCGCCCAGGTCTTTGCTGAGCTTGGCGTACTGGTCCTGGCTCAAGCTGCCGAGATTGTTGAGATCGCCGGCGTGGACGTTGAATGCGGCCAGCGCGCAAAGCGTGGCGACGGTGGTTGCAATAGCTTTCTTGTTCAAAATGTTTCTCCTGGATCGATAGTGGTTGCTGCACTCAAACGGTATAAAGTTTTTCCGGCGCCGGATGCAAGTGCAGGGTCTTGCCGGCTTTCATCACCTGCCCCGGCACCTCATGGCCGACGATAGCAGGAATTTTCACCGCGGCGGCGAGCAGCCGGTCGAGGTTGACGTTGGTGTTGTAGCCCATGTCCTGCAACATGTTCACCAGATCTTCGGTACAGATATTGCCGGTGGCGCCCGGCGCAAAAGGACAACCACCGAGACCGGCAATGGACGCATCGAAATGCACGATGCCCGCATTGATGCCGGCAATCACATTGGCCAAACCCATGCCACGCGTGTTGTGAAAGTGCAGGGTGATCTCAATTCCCGGAAAACGCTTGACCACCTCATTCATCATGCGCTCGACCTGACGCGGATTGGCCATGCCGGTGGTGTCGGCGAAGGTGATGCTGTCGAACCCGATCTCCAGATAACGTCGCGCAAAATCGAGCACGCGCGCTTCGGGCACCTCGCCTTCGAAGGGGCAGCCAAACGCAGTGGACACGCAGCCATTCATGCGGATGCCGACCGCCTTGGCCATCGGCATCATCACCGCAAAATCGGCCAGCGATTGTTCGGTGCTGCGTTTGACGTTGGCCATATTGTGGGTTTCGGAGGCCGACATGAACAGGTTCATCTCGTCGATCTTGCCCACCGAGGTATGGCAGGCCACGGCGCGCTCCATGCCCTTGATGTTCGGCGTGATCGCGGTGTATTCCACTCCCGGCACGCGCCGGATATTGGCCAATACCGTCTCCGCATCCGCCATATTCGGCACGAACTTGGGATGCACGAACGAGGTGGCTTCGATCTTGGCCAAGCCGGTTTCGGACATCTGGTCGATCAGCGCAATCTTGGTTTCGGTCGGGATGAAATTCTTCTCGATCTGAAAACCGTCGCGCACGCCGACGTCGTTGATGTAAATACGTGTGCTCATCAAATGATTCCTCTGGCTTTGAGCGCCGCCTGCGCCGCATCGTCATAGCCGACGCCGCGCAACACTTCCGCCGTATGCGCGCCCAGTTTGGGGCCGATCCAGCGCGTGGAGCCGGGCGTGGCGGACAGCTTGGGGACAATCCCCGGCAACAGCAATTCCTCATTATCGCCCAGCTTGTGGCGTTCGATCATGCCGCGCGCCTGATATTGCATATCGTTGACGATATCGGCGATCGAATAAATGCGGCCGGCAGGCACATCGGCTTTTTCCAGAACGGCCAGCGCTTGATCCAGCGTGTTGGCGCCGGTCCAGGCGGCGATCGCGGTATCGAGTTCCTCGGTGCGCGCGGTGCGGCCGGCGTTATCGGCCAGCGCCGGGTCATTGCCGAGATCGTCGCGACCGATGGCTTTCATCATGCGCTTGAAAATCGAATCGCCATTGGCGCCGATCACGATGTACTGGCCGTCGCCGCATCTGTAGGTGTTGGACGGCACGATGCCGGGGAGTGAGGCGCCGGTACGTTCGCGCACAAAGCCGGTCATGCCGAATTCGGGCAGCATCGATTCCATCATCGAGAACACCGCCTCGTACAGTGCGACATCGACCATTTGACCGCGACCGCTTTGATGACGGCTATGCAAGGCCATCAACGCGCCCATCGCGCCGTACATCGCGGCCAGCGAATCACCGATGGAAATGCCGACCCGCACCGGCGCGCGATCGGCATAGCCGGTGATATAGCGCATGCCGCCCATCGATTCGCCGATAGCGCCGAAGCCAACGCGGTCTTTATACGGCCCGGTCTGGCCGAAGCCGGAGAGACGCACCATGATCAGCTTTGGATTGACGGCGGCCAGAGCGTCATAGCCGAGGTTCCATTTTTCCAGTGTACCGGGGCGAAAATTCTCGACCAGAATGTCTGCCGTGGCGGCCAGTTTGCGCACAATCTCCTGGCCGTCTTTTTCACGCAGATTCACCGTCACCGATTTTTTGTTGCGCGCCTGCGCGTACCACCACAGCGAAGTTTTTTCGTCGCCGGTGTCGTGCAGCTTGCGCCATTTGCGCAGCGGATCGCCACCGTCGCCATCCTCGTTGGCGGGGGTTTCGATCTTGATCACCTCGGCGCCGAATTCCGCCAGCAGCCGACCGCAAAACGGGCCCGCGATCAGGGTGCCCATTTCAATTACTTTTAGTCCCGCGAGCGGGCCGGTATTGGTTTTTTCCATGGCGACATGATGCGCACTTGCGGCGCGTTGCGCAACCGCACAGGACAAGAAAAAATATGTGGAACGCCATTTGGCGCGCCTTCGCGAGCAAAATTGCCCCGAACGGCACGCCAGCTGGACACTTTGGCTTTTGCAGCGGTCGCCAATGCGCGCGGCTTCAGACGCTATTGGTTCAGGCGTTATTGATACCGAGCTCTTTGCACAACGTCGCGACGGTCGCTTTCAATGCGGCCACTTCCTGCTGCAACGTCGCCACATTATGTTTGAGTGCTGCAATTTCGCCGGCGGTGATGGCATCGTCGTCACCCATCGCCGAGACCGCAATTAACTCCGCCGCCGGCTCACCCGACAACAAATGCGCCCAGCGATTTTCGCGCGCGCCCGCTTGCCGCGGCAATTCCACTACCAGCGCACCGGCGCTACGACCGGTCAACTCGGCAAGAAAGCCTTCCACCGCCGAGGTGTCGGCAAACTTGTGCAGGCGATCCGAATTGATGCGCAGCTCGCCCACCGTCTGCGGTCCGCGCAGTAACAGTGTTGCAATCAGCGCCACCGCCTGGCCGGGCAATTGCAGCACGCGCTCGGCATTATGCGCATAGCGCATCACCCGGCCGCCGCTGGACTCCATTACCAGCGACAGCGTTTTCAAATGATCGATGGCGGCTTGTACTTCATCGTCGGCTGCCTCGATCACCGGATTGCGGCTGGTCTTCTGGTTGCAACCCGCCACCAGCGCATTCAGCGTCAGCGGATAGGCGTCCGCAACGGTGTGCTGCTTTTCGATCAGCACACCGAGCACGCGGGTTTCGATCAATGATAGAGCGGGCAACATGGAGACCAGCATATTCGGTTAAACGTCAACGCCACAACATTTTTTGTATTTTTTGCCGCTGCCGCAGGGGCAGGGATCGTTGCGCCCGATTTTCGGCGATGCATAGACCAAGGGTTCGACCAGCGGCCCGCCGTAGCGATTCAGGTCGCCGGCGTTTTTGTCCGCGACCGGCAACTCCGTGAAACTGGCCCACCATGACATTTCCGCAATCACGTCGCTCACATAGTGTGGCTTGTGCATGCGCGCAAGTCTGCCTTCATCCGGAAGGTGCATCGTCGCCTCAATGCCTTCGAGCGACTCAACTTGCGGATCCAGCAGGCCCTGTGCGAACCAGTCACGAATCGCGGGCAGGCAAACTGCTGCGCCAAGTTCACCCAGCATAGCGACGAGCGAATTGAGCAGGATGTCGTCATCGGGCGAATGCAACGGCCGCTTGCGCTTTTCGACAATGGCATGCAGCGCTGCTGCGCGACGAATGGCCAGGCTAAACACGTATTCGATCACTGCATGACGGTCCGCATCGCCTTCGATCACGCGGATGACCATCGACTCGACCGCTGCGAGGCGCGACCAGATAAGGCACGATTCATCCTCGGCCAGTTTCTTGATGCGGTTTTCATCGCCCGCGTAAACCGAGGCCAGGCAGCGCGCCATGCCTTCAGTGATGGTGTTGCCGATTATCTCGTCGATATCCGCTTCGGGCAGTCTCATCACACCGAGCATCAAGGGTTCGAAATCGGTGTCGCGCTGCTCCGCCGCGAGATAGATGCCGTACAGCGGCAGCGCATTGCCTTCAGCCGCCACGAGATCGGGACGCACCACCGCCCTGCCCAATTCGGCCAGAAAGTGCTTGCGGACATCGGTCCAGTGCGCGCGCGCCTCAAGCACCGCCTCGGTCGGGAATCCATAGCCGATCCGAAACAGTTCGGGGACGATGCGGCCCCAGGCGGGGCTTGCCGGTTCAGTCAAATTGAACTCCCTCGAATTCAGTAGCAAATCGGTGAATCATTATGATGCAAAGACCCGAATGGCCTTGATTCTGCATGAGACTATGTCCGCAGCAATCGTTGTGCCTCATTGCCTGCGCTCCAGCCCCTCATGCTTCCAAATAGCTGCCCATGGGTTATCGCGCAAATGGGCGCGAAGCGTAGTGCGAAACAGCTTGCCATGGTTATGAAGCCGCAGATGCAGGAGTTCATGCGCGATCACATAGTCCTGAAACGCGATCGGCCGCCGCATCAGGTCGAAACTGAAGGTGACACAGCCGGACGAAGAGCAAGAGCCCCACTTCCGCGTCATGGCCTGAATGCGGATTTGGCGCGGCCTCACTTTTAGCGCACCGGCCCAGAGAATGACGCGAGCGCGCAGCCTTTCCTTCGCCGCAGCACTCATTTGCCCGCCCCAACGATCCGCAGCACCGCATCGCCCAGTCTCACCATAGTCTGCCCGTTCACTTCCCGGAGCAATGCAGCATAGATGGCGGCTTTGAGCTGCCTTCTTTCATCATCATTGTCGACATGGTTCGGAAACCGATCGATCGCGCCGACGATTTCCGAAGCAATACCCAGCGGATCCTTAAGGGATTCTTTTTTTAGCTGCCAATAAACAGAAAACGTCAAAGCGTCCAACCCGAGCTTTTCGCGTTCGGCATCGGCGCTTTCACGCTCCTTTACCAAAACCTCGATCTGCGCCATGGCTTGTTCAGTATTAAGCGTGCGTTGCTCCAGCGCCGTGAGAACCATCTGGGCGCGCTCGGCAATGTCAACCAGTACCGGCAGCTCTGCGGCATGGTCCTCGGCCTCGGCTTCAACGGCCCGAACAAAGTTGATGATGGTCTGGTTGTCGTTGTCACCGCCGGCCTGCAATGCCTTCAGCGTCTGTAAATCGAACTCAACTTGTTTCCCGGCGGCGATCGGGCCATAGCTGGCCACGGCCTCGCGCACCATATGCTCGGTCTTATGCGCGAGTTCGCCGTAAAAACGCGTCGGGCTGCCGTAGGCGTTGCGAATCATTGCGTAGATTTCGGCCAAGCGTTGAAAGGTATTGATGTGGTCGCGCAGCTCCGGCGAGGGCGAGAGTATTTCGTACAGCGATTCGATTTCCCGATAGCGTTCGACAAATTCCTGCCGCGTGTCTTCGGCAACAAAATCCTCGTAGAGCAGGGTTTCGAGTTGTTTGTCTTTGTTACCCTTGCGCGGCGGCAAATAGCGCTTCTCCGCATCGCTGATGAGGACACGGAATTGCGCGAGCAGCAAATCCAGATCCTCGATCACACCCGACACATCCTGCGAGTCAAACGCCAGCGCCTTTTTGACATCGCGCAGCATGCCGATGAAATCGACAATCAGCCCGCTCGGTTTTTGCTGGCCGCGGCCGTCCTCATAAGGGCGATTGACGCGGGAAATGGCCTGCAACAAAACGTGGTCTCGCATCGGCTTGTCGAGGTACATTGCATAGAGCACCGGCGCGTCATAACCTGTCAGCAGCTTGTCGGTCACGATTAAAATTTTCGGCTGCTGGTCGGGCTTGCGGAATTGCTTGCGCACACGTTTCTCGGTGGGCCCATCAACCTGGTGTTTCGCAACGAGCGGCCGATCAATCGCATCCGCCGCGCCTTGCGTATAAATAGCTACTGAAAGCTCCGGCGGCAGGCGTTTGTCCAGCGCGTCCTTGTACAGCGCGCATGCCTCGCGGTCCACGCCAACCAGGAACGCCTTGTAACCCAGCGGTTCCACATTCTCGCGGAAGTGCTTTGCGACGAATTCGGCCACCGCATCGACCCGCTCCGGCGCCTTCAGGAACGCGCGCAAGGTAACCGCTTTCTCCAGGATGCGATTCAGATCGTCAATGTCGCTGACGCCCTCCGCTTCGGTGAGCGCAAAAAATTCCTTTTCGAGTTGCTCGGCGGGCAACAGTATTTTCGCGGGCGCCAGCATATGTCTAAGTTTTACCGTCGTGCCGTCCGCGATCGAGTCGGCGATCGAGTATTTGTCGAGATAGCCCGACTCGTCTTCCGCGCCGAATACCTTGAACGTGCCCTTGCCATACGCCGTCAGATCGATCGGCGTCCCGGTGAAGCCGATCAGCGTCGCATTCGGCAACGCCCCCATCAGGTAGTTGCCGAGGTCGCCGCCGGTCGAGCGATGCGCCTCGTCGATCAGCACATAGAAATTCTCGCGCGTGCAACTGTCTTTCTTCAATTTGTCGAATTTGTGGATCATCGTGACGATGAGTCCGCTGAAATTCTGGTCCAGCAGTTCCTGCAAGCGCCGCTTCGAATTGGCGGCCTCAACCGCGATCCCGCTTCCCTGCATTTCCCCAAGCAGCGCCTCGATCCAGCCGGAGAGTTGCCCTTCCAGCTCGTTACGATCCACCACCATCATTACCGTCGCACCGGGAAAGCGCGCCTGATCGTCAAGTATCAAGCGCGCCGCCGTGATCATCGTGAAGGTCTTGCCCGAACCCTGCGTGTGCCATACCAGCCCGCTTTTCTTGGTCGGCAGCGCACAGCGATCCGTCACCTTCAACGCCGCGCGTGTCTGGTGCTGCCGCAGGATGGTTTTTTGCAGTTCGTCATCCTGCGTGAAAAAAAGAATCCAGTCGCGCAGCATTTTCAAGAAGCGTTTGTGATCGAAAAACTGCTTCACGCGATCTTCGTAATTACCGGGATGTTCTTCTTTCCAGTTGAAAATAAATTTGCGTTGGTAATTCCACGTCACGCCGTAGAAATACTCGATCAGGTGCGTGATGTTGAACACCTGCGAGCTGGTCAGCAATTCAGGCGTTTCCAGTTCATAGCGGCGCAGTTGCGTCAGCGCCTTTTCCATCGCGTCTTTCGATTTCGGGTTCTTGTTCTCGACGATGGCGACCGGCACACCGTTGATCACGAACACCACGTCGGCGCGGTTGCCTTTGCGCTCGCCATTGCGGTAGGCCCATTCCCAACTCACCTGGAATATATTGCTGCCCGGCACGTTGTCGTAGTCAATCACGCGCACATTGCGGTGGCGCTTCTCGGCATCGACATAATGGGTCTTTTGTCCGCGCAGCCATTGCAGCAATTCGCGATTGCCCTCGATCGTGTTAGGCGCACTCTCCATGCGCTGGATGATGCCGTTCACATCGGCGGGTGTGACCACGCCGGGGTTCAGTCGCAGCAGCGCTGCCGCTAGCTCATCGTAAAGAAAGTGCCCGCCCTCGCCGCGACGCTTCGTCAACGCGTCCGCGTCCGACAGTCGCACCCAGCCGACCGCTGCCGCGTGCTCAACCAGCGGGAACTGAACGGTCGTGGATTCAACGCCGAGGTGGCTCATTACAACTTCACTCGCCTTTCTTGCCTTCGCTGCCGCTGAGGCGGGGTGCCTGTTTGGGCAATTTCTTCTCTTCCGATTTCATGCGCCGCTCGACTTTCTTCACGTCCTCGGCCGGTGGCAAGGCTTCCGGGCGGATATTGCGATCAGTGAGAATCTTGCGTACGTCCTCGTTGTTCTTTACATGCTCGCGTGTGATGTCCGACTCGGCATTCAGATCCTGCTGCTTCACCTGCATGTTGGTAACTTCATTGGCAAAGTCCTTGGCCTTGATGGTGATCGTCGGCAGAAAATCCGCCAGCGGGCGTCCGTCGGGCACGGCGAGTTTGTTTTTCATGTCCTGTGTCGTATTGCCACCGAACAGCGCCGCATCGCCCTTGCTCAGGATGCGCGCAAAGCCGGGACTATCCACGCCGCGCTCGTACAGAACGCCCGCCAACGCCTTCTGCGAACTGCTTAATTTTTCGCGCGCTTCCAGCCGCTCGAAATCCTCCAATCGCTGCTCTATGATCTCCTGCTTGCGTGTTTGCACCGCGAAGTAAGTCATCGCAAAGGCGATCTCGTCCTTGCGGGGGTCACCGTTTTGGGCGATCAGGTAGCAGGCGTAGCGCGTGAGGGCTAAATCACTGATTTCACGAGAGCTTCCGGATCCAAGGCCGACCATTTTGCCGACGTCGGCAAAATGGTCCTCGGCACGCTGGCCGGCGTTTTTACAGGCAGTTTTGGCGCGTTCGATGACGTCTTCAAACCGGCGCCAGGTGTCATAGCCAAGAAGGGTCTGCAATTCGCGGGCATACCAGAATTCGACG
>JANMXS010000280.1:0-6060 GCA_031394335.1 Burkholderiales bacterium | reverse complement strand
GCCGAGGCCGCCGGTCAGCAGTGCGGCCAGAAACAGCAGCAGCATCAGCAGGCCGAACACGGTGAGAGGCACCAGATTGCTGAGGCTCGCGTACACGCTCCAGCGCACCGCATGCCAGGCGGACATCTTGTTGAAGGCCAGCAGCGGTGCGACGAACCAGAGCAGCGCACGCAGCAGCGAATCCACCACGAAATAAAGTACCAGCAGCCACTCGCGGCCATTCAGCAGCGTCCGCAGCGTCTCCAACTCGCTGCCGGTTCCTGGCGCCGGCAGCGTGGGCCATGGGGCGCCCAGCTGATAGACCAGCGCGAACAGCAGAAGATAAGCGATCGAGGTTACCGCACCGATCATCACCAGTGGCCGCGGATTGACGCGCAGCGCCACGAACAGGTGGCTGACGGTCACGCGTCCGCCGGATTGCTGGTCGTGGCAGGCGAGCGCGAAGCCGGCGAAAAATGCCGGCTGCAGGATCGCAATCACGCCGCCGACCACCGGCAGGAACAGCGAGCCGAACAACAGCACCACCCAGGCGGCGCTGAGTGCGATCCACGCCATGGGTTGGGCGCGAAACAGCGCGAACGCATCCTTGATCCAGGTGCCGCCTTGTTTTGCAGGAACGTCGAGGACTTGCATGAAATGTTGGGAAAAAAGTTGAATACGGCCAGATTGGAAATCGCCGCCGCTGTCACCGGTCAATCCGGCAACAGGGCAAGGTTCTCTTGTTGGTGTGAGCGATGCCCCTGCAGCAGGCGCTGCGCGAACGCATGGTCCTTGGGATGGGTCAGTTCGGAATCGCGCGGGAAGTGATGATAACCCAGGCGCCCCAGCCAGGTACGTAGCGCGGCTGCGCGCAGCATCTGCGGCCAGGCCATGCGTTCAGCCGGCGTAAACCGTCGCGTACTGGCATAACCCGACAACAATGCGCGCGCATTGGCAGCACTGAGCGCGGCGGCCGGGTAGGCGGCGAAATCCAGGCACCAATCGTTCACGGTGACCGCCACATCGAACAGTA
Organism: Burkholderiales bacterium; assembly: GCA_031394335.1. GTDB lineage: Bacteria > Pseudomonadota > Gammaproteobacteria > Burkholderiales > Usitatibacteraceae > UKL13-2. Next base: position 5,048 of record JANMXS010000280.1, on the reverse strand, counting down.
GTTGTTCGTTGCAGGCGAAATAGAAATCGATCATTTGCGGCGTATGCGCATCGCCATGGTCGTCCCACAGGATATTGTCGCGAAACAGATCGCCGTGGATCACGCCGCGCGGCAGATCGAGCTCGTCAAAGCCCGCCTGATGGGCGAGCTCATCATTGAGCAGGCTGTTTTCGGCATTGCTCAAATGTGTAGCCAGATCGGCGGCATAGCGGCGCCACCAGCCGAGGCCGCGCCAGTTGGGCATGGCGAGAGAAAAATCCTGCGCCGCTGCGTGCATGCGCGCGAGGGCGATGCCTACCGCGCGGCAATCGGCTGGCGCGGGGTGGGCGAGGTCGTTGCCCGCGAGCCGGGTGACCAGAGCTGCCGGCTTGCCCTTCAGTTCGCGAATCACCTTGCCATCTTCGGGACGCAACGGCGCCGCGCAGGCAACGTCCGCCTGGTGCAGGTGCGTCATCAGGCCCATATAGAAATCGAGATCCTGGCGCGGGATCTTTTCAAAAATCGTCAGCACATAACGGCCGCGCGTGGTGGTGACGAAGAAATTCGAGTTCTCGACACCGGCCGCGATATTCTGGAAATCGATGATGTCGCCAACCTTGTACGGGGCGACGAATGCACGCGCTTCTTCAACAGTTACCGGCGTAAAAACACTCACATGCCGCTCACGGTCTGCTCGCCACCGGTGAGACGCAAGCGCGGGAAATGTATCGAGCCAGGCTTCAATGGCGCCACCTTAAGCGCAAAACCGTAGCCGGACGAGTCCGGTAGCCCGGAAGGCGCGCAGCGTATTCCGGGGTCGCCGCACATTGCTAACGCCAATTTCCCGGAATCCGCTGCGCGCCTTCCAGGCTACCGCCGGATCCAGCCTGCTTAAGGTAGTGCCATTGGGGCCAAGCTTGCTTACTTCCATTCGAGCAGCACCCAGGTCGGCACCGCTATTGTCGGTGCAGGGCCGTCCACGCGCGCGAAATTGCCGTCGCCCTTCGGGTCGACCAGGAAATACGCCGGTCCATTGGCAGGCACCACGCGCATCTTGTACAGCCGGCCGTTGAGGCGGTATTCCTCGACGGTGTCGGTACCCCTCTTGACGATGGTGACCTTGCCTTCCAGCGACAGGTCTTCTGTTACTTTCGGCGGGGGTGGGGGCGCCTCCACCGACTGCAGGTCCTTGGGCTTGGGGTGCTCCTTCGATTGGGCAAAGGCGGGCAGGGTGGCGGCAAACGACAACATAAGCATCAGCAGACAGGTAATTTTTTTCATATATGGCTCCTTACAACGACATTTCCAGGGCCTTCTCGTCCGGCGAAGGCATGATGCTGCGCGTCGCGTAATGCTCAAAAATAATATCGACAGCGGTTTGCGGATCGTCGGTGATCTTGAACAGATCCAGATCGTTGGCGCTGATCACGCCTTCGGTGAGCATGGTGGTTTTGAGCCACTCGACCAGGCCCGCCCAGAATTGGCTGCCGACCAGCACGATCGGAATGCGGCGAATCTTGCCGGTTTGTATGAGCGTCAGCGCTTCCGATAGTTCATCGAGCGTGCCGAAGCCGCCCGGCATCACCACATAGGCGGCAGCATGCTTTACAAACATGGTCTTGCGCGCAAAAAAATGCTGGAACGACATCGACACATCCTGAAAGCCGTTACCACCCTGCTCGAACGGCAGCAGGATATTGAGTCCCACACTGGGACTTTTGCCGGCGATCGCGCCTTTGTTGGCGGCTTCCATGATGCCGGGCCCGCCACCGGAGAGCACGCCGAAGCCGGCGTCGGACAATTTGCGCGCAATCGTCTCGGTGAGCGAATAGTAGGGGTTGTTTTCTTTCAGCCGCGCGCTGCCGAAGATCGCGACCGAGGGCCCGATGTTTTCCAGCTTGTCGGTCGCCGAAACCATTTCGGCGATAATGTTGAACATCCACCACGATTCGCGTGCCGCCGTCAGCGACTGAAACATCAATTCCGGGTCAGCGCGCTTCGGAATCTTCGCCGCTGAATTTCTGTTTTTTGGTTCCAAAATAAAGTTCTCCAATGAGCCTTTTGTCCAACGCCAGCAATGCCGATAGCGACCACGCTGCCACGCAGCCCAAACACTTGCTGCTCGTCGATATTTCCAGCTATTTCTACCGGGCGTTCCATGCCATGCCCGATCTGCGCAGCCCGGCGGGACTTCCCACCGGCGCCATTTTTGGTGTGGCCAGCATGCTCAAGCGACTTCGCGATGAGCACCCTCACGATTATAGCGCCTGCGTGTTTGACCCCAAAGGGCCGACGTTTCGCGATGAAATCTACAAGGAATACAAGGCGACGCGCTCGGCGATGCCCGAAGACCTGGTGTTGCAACTGGCGCCGATGCGTGAAACCATCGAGGCGCTGGGCTGGCCCTGCGTGGTGGTTGACGGCATGGAGGCCGACGATGTGATCGGCACGCTGGCGGTGCATGCCAGCGCACGCGGGGTGAAAACCATGGTCTCCACCGGCGACAAGGACCTGGCGCAACTGGTCAACGACAACGTCACCCTGGTCAACACCATGTCCAACGAGCGTCTCGATGTGACTGGCGTGAAGGAGAAATTCGGCGTGCCGCCGGAGCGCATCGTCGATTATCTGGCCTTGATGGGCGATACCGTCGATAACGTTCCCGGCGTGGAAAAAGTCGGCCCCAAAACGGCGGCGAAATGGATCGCCGAGTACGGTTCTCTCGACGGCGTGATCGCCAACGCCGACAATATCAAGGGCGTGGTCGGCGACAATTTGCGCAAGGCGCTCGAGTGGCTGCCCACCGGTCGCGCGCTGGTGACGGTGAAATGCGATGTGCCGCTGCCATTTGATTTCGATGCGCTTGCCTACCAGGCGCCCGATACCGGCAAGCTCGATCAGTTGTACGAGCAATTCGGTTTCAAGGGCATGCGCGCAGCCTTGGGCAAGGGCCGCGATGTTGCATCTGCCAGCGCGAGTGAAGGCGATGCCGTGTTCAAGCAGGCCGACAAAGATGCCACCGCCAGCCGCTGGTCCTCCGGCGAAGTGGCAACGAAGCAAACCGAATTCATCAACACCCGCAATTACGAATGCGTGCTGACCGAAGCGCAGCTCGACCAGTGGCTGCTCAAACTTGACGCCGCTGAACTCTCTGCCATCGATACCGAAACCACCAGTCTCGACCCGCTGACCGCACAGATCGTCGGCCTGTCGTTTTCCTGCGAGGCCGGCCACGCCGCCTATATGCCGCTGCGCCACATTTACCCCGGCGCGCCCGATCAGCTGGATTTCGATTTCGCCATCGGCAAAATGCGTCCCTGGCTGGAAGACCCGCGCAAACGAAAGCTCGGTCAGAACATCAAATACGATCTTCATGTTTTTGCCAACCACGGCATTCAGGTACAGGGCTATGTGCACGACACCCTGCTGCAAAGCTATGTACTGGAGAGCCATCAGCGCCACGATATGGAATCGCTGGCTACCCGTCACCTGGCCGCCAAGACCATCGCCTACGAAGAGGTCGCCGGCAAGGGCGCCTCGCAAATCGGTTTCGATCAGGTGTCGATCGAAACCGCCACCACCTATTCCGCCGAAGATTCCGACGTCACCCTGCAACTCCACAACGCACTCTATCCGCAGATTGCAGAAGACGCGCAGCTCAATCGCGTTTACGCCGACATCGAAATGCCGACCACCCATGTGCTGCTCACCATCGAGCGCAATGGCGTGCTGATCGACGGCGCCCTGCTCGACAGGCAAAGCGGCGAGCTGGGTAAAAAAATGCTCGCACTCGAAGCCCGCGCACATGAAGAAGCGGGGCAGCCCTTCAATCTCGGTTCACCCAAACAACTGGCCGAAATCCTGTTCGACAAGAAGGGCATCAAGCCCCTGAAAAAGACGCCCGGCGGCGCGCCTTCGACCGATGAAGAAACGCTGGAAAAATTGGCGCTCGATTACCCGCTACCCAAAATCATTCTTGAATATCGCAGCGTGTCGAAACTCAAAAGCACCTATACCGACAAGCTGCCGAAAATGGTCAATGCGCGTACCGGTCGCGTGCATACCAACTACGCGCAGGCGGTGGCGGTGACCGGACGTTTGTCATCGAATGATCCCAATTTGCAAAACATTCCGGTGCGCACCGCCGAAGGGCGTCGCATCCGCGAAGCCTTTATTGCGCCGCCGGGCAGCAAAATTGTCTCGGCCGACTATTCGCAAATTGAGTTGCGCATCATGGCGCACCTATCTGGCGATGCCGGTTTGTTGAAGGCCTTTGCTGAAGGTGAGGATGTGCATCGCGCGACTGCAGCGGAAGTATTCGGCGTCGATCGCGAGCAGGTATCGAGCGAGCAACGCCGCTATGCCAAGGTCATCAACTTCGGTTTGATCTACGGCATGAGCGCGTTCGGCCTCGCCGGCAATTTGGGTATCGAGCGCAGCGCCGCCGCCGCGTATATCGACCGCTACTTCGCCCGCTATCCCGGCGTGAAGCAATACATGGAACGCACCCGCGCCGAAGCCCATGACCGTGGCTATGTGGAAACCGTATTCGGCCGCCGTTTGTGGCTGCCCGATATCCGTTCCGGCAACCAGGCGCGCCGCCAGGGCGCTGAACGCGCCGCCATCAACGCGCCCATGCAGGGCACCGCCGCCGACCTGATCAAGCTCGCCATGATCGCGGTGCAAGGCTGGCTGGAGAAAGAACAGCTCGCCACCAAACTCATCATGCAGGTGCACGACGAACTGGTGCTGGAAGTGCCGGACTCAGAGCTGGAGCGCGTTAAGCGGGAAATTCCGGCGCTGATGACCAGTGTGGCCAAGCTGGATGTGCCGCTGGTGGCCGAGCCGGGGGTGGGGATGAATTGGGAAGAGGCGCACTAAGCCTGTCAGGATTTATTTTTAGCGCTGGAATCAATGTCGGCAAGACATTCGCGGCCCTTGTCGCTGATCGCGAAGCGCCCCGGCGTGGCCGCCACGGCGGCCACATAACTTTTCCGCACCAGGAAGGTGGCGACGCGGGCATCCAGCTTTGTGCCGGCATCCCCTGCGACCGCGCGCAAGCCGACGAT
>JANMXS010000279.1:0-4924 GCA_031394335.1 Burkholderiales bacterium | reverse complement strand
CTTTACTATTTCTGGGACGGCACGCTGTTCGCCTTCGGCTCGGAACTGAAGGCGCTGCTTGAACATCCTGGTGTCCCGCGAGAAATTGATCTCGATGCGCTCGGCCTGTTTCTCGAATGCCAGTACATCCCCACGCCGCTGACGATTTATAAAGGCATCCGCAAACTGCCGGCCGGACATGCACTGAAACTGGACAAGGGCGAGCTGCACGTTTGGCAATACTGGAACCCGAGCTACGCCGACAAACCGGCCTGGGACGAAGCCGAATCGCTCTCCCGGCTCGACGCCGAACTGCGCCGCTCGGTGGAATCGATGCTGGTCGCCGATGTGCCGCTCGGCGCATTCGTCAGCGGCGGCATCGACTCAAGTCTGGTGGCCGCGTTGATGACCGACATCACCGGCAAGCCGATCGAGACCTTCAACCTCGGCTTTCAGGATAACCAGAACGTCAGCGACTCTACCCAGAGCGAACACGAGCAGGCCGCGCGCGTTGCGCAACACATTGGCAGTCATCATCACGCCTTGATGGTGACGCCGGACGATGTACTGTCGGCGCTCGATAGCTGGGTGGATGTATTCGATGAACCGTTCGGCGATCAAGCAGCCCTGCCGACCATGCTGTTGTCCAAGCTGACGCGCCGGCATGTGACCGTGGCGCTGACCGGTGAAGGCGCGGACGAACTGTTTTCCGGCTACAGCAATTACCGCAAGCGCGTCAGTGAAGAACGCATCACCGCGATTCTCGGTGCGCCCTACTCGCCGTTGCGCGCGGCGTTTCCATTGATGCCGGCGTCATGGCAAAAGGATCGCGTCATCAAGGCGTTGAGTCTGCCGCTGGCCGAGCGCTACGCAACCATTCCCAACGTATTCGATCGCGCCACCCATCGCGGCCTGTTTTCCGACGCCCTGCTGGCCGCGCAAAAAACGCATATTGCCGATTACGCCGCGCGCCAGTTCGAGCAATGCAACGCGACCGACTATATCGAGAAAATCATGTACGTCGATATGCGCCTGTGGCTGCCGGACGATCTGCTGACCAAGGTTGATCGCGCCACCATGGCCTATTCGCTGGAAGCACGGGTGCCCTATCTTGATCACAAGTTTGTCGAGTTTGTCGCCAAGCTCAATCCTGCGCTCAAACAAAACGGCAAGACCACCAAATACCTGCTGAAGAAACTCGCTGAAAAATACCTGCCGAATGCAATCGTCCATCGCGGCAAGCAGGGATTTGTGATGCCGCTGTCGCCCTGGCTGGAAGGTGGGCTGAAAAAGCATCTGGAACATTCACTGAGCGCCGACGGCCTCGACAAGCGTGGCTTGTTCCGTAGCGGCGCGCTGGCGAAACTGCTGGCCGACCATCGCGCGGGCCGCAGCAACCATGCCGGGCGTTTGTGGGCCTTGACGGTACTTGAACTGTGGTTCCAGCGCCATGAACCGGACTTTGCATTGCGATGACTACCAACACTTCCAACCGACCGTTATCCATCCTGCACACCGAATCTTCGCTTGGCTGGGGTGGCCAGGAAATTCGCATTCTCACCGAGGCCAAGGGTTTCCTGGAACGCGGCCATCAGGTGATGTTGTTGACGCCGCCCGATGCGGAAATATTTCCTGCGGCGCAAAAAATGGGCGTGCCGGTCACGGCAGTAGGCATCGCTAAAAAACGCCTCGGCCCCTTGTTTGCCCTGCGCAGCTGGCTGGCAAAACATGGCCGCGAATACGATGTGATCAACACCCACAGTTCGACCGATAGCTGGCTGGCAGCCGTGGCCTGCGCGACTCTGGGCGAAATGCCGGCCATCGTTCGCAGTCGCCATGTATCGACGCCGATCAACCAGCATTTTTCCACACGCTGGCTTTACACCAAAGCGACCGCGCATATCGTCACCACTGGTGAGGCACTGCGCCAGCAGTTGCATCGCGACAATGGCTACGCGCTTGAAAACATGACTTCGGTGCGCACCGGCATCGATCTGCGCTACTACCGACCACTCGATAAAACGGCCATGCGCGCCAAGCTCGGCATCGACAATCAGCCGACACTGGGTGTGCTCGCCACCCTGCGCGACTGGAAAGGCCATCGCGATCTGCTCGATGCCATGGTGCTGCTGCGCGAGCAGTTTCCCGATTGGCGCCTGATGATCATTGGTGATGGCCCTGAACGCGAGCGCCTCACCACTCGCATCGCCGAGCTCGGCCTTCAATCGGTCGTACGCATGGTCGGCAATCAGGACAATGTCCCGGAGTGGCTGTCGGCGCTGGATCTGCTGACCCTGCCTTCCTACGGTGCCGAAGGCGTGCCACAGGGCATCATGCAGGGCATGGCCTGCGGCCTGCCAGTGGTGTCGACCACGGTGGGTGCAATCAATGAAGCTGTGCAGGACGGCGAGACCGGCTATAGGGTCAAGCCACGCGACCCAGCCTTGCTGGCGGCGGCACTGGGCAGACTGATGACAGACGAAGCATTGCGCGCGCGCATGGGCGCGGCCTCATTGCGTTATGCGCAGAATAATTTCGGCATCGACGTGATGCTCGACCGCATGCAGACGGTCTTCGCACGCTGCGTTCGATGAGCGCGGCACCGGGCAGCGGACCGATGATTACCAGCGAGCAGCGCCAAGCGGCGCGAAAGATTCTGGCGATCAATGTCACCCGCATCGGCGATACCCTGCTCAACACCGCAGCCTTGCGCGCGCTAGCCGCATTCTTTCCCAATGCAGCGCTCACCTGCCTGGGACATGCCAAGCGCGTGGAAGTGATCGAGCATCTGCCCTATCTGGCGCAGGTCGGTGCTATCGACAAGCGCAGCGCCCTGCTGCGCGGCTGGGCGAACAAAGTTGTCGGCCCGGTATACGACTGGGCCTTCGTCTGGGGTAACGATGTTGCCTTGCATAACTATGCGCTGCGTGTCGCCCGTCAGGTCATCGCCTATCAGCAACAAGATCAGACGCTGAACCAGAAATTTTTTCGGGCAGTTGATGAGCCCCGGCTTTACAGCCGCCACGGCGTGGCTATGCAACTGGCGCTGATTGAAGGCATGGGCATTCCTGCGGCCGGATACCGGCTGGATTATGTGGTGACCCCAGCCGAAATCGAAGTGGCGCGTGCTCGGCTCGCAGTTGATATCGATAGCGACAAGCGTCCGCTGATCGGCCTGCAAGTCGCCAGCTTCCCGACCAAGGCTTATCGCGATTGGCCAATCGCGCAATTCATCGAGTTGGCGAAGCGCATCACCATCGCGCATCCCCGTGCACATTTTGTGTTGTTCGGCGGTCCGGATGATCGCGAGCGCACCAATGAATTCCAACGCGCTCTTCCCTCGCACGCCACGGTTTATGCCGGCCAGGTCAGCCTGCGCGAGACGGTGGCGATCATGAAAGAAATCGATCTTTATATTGGCGTCGATACCGGCCCCACCCATCTGTTTGGCGCGCTGGGCAAGCCGATGGTTGCCCTGTATCACCCCTCGCTGCCGAGCGCGCTTTACAAACCCCTGCAGCACCCAGCCCTGTACGTGGTTGACCATCCTGCGGCAGGACCAGGCGCGGATCAGCATATCGCGATGGCGGAGATCAGTGTCGACACGGCATGGGCGCGCGTCGCCGATGCGCTGGCCGGGGCGCCATCGCGCTATCCGGGAATGCCGGCAACAGGCATCGTTGCCAGCCTTTAGCTGCCGCTGCGGTCTCTCGAGGCGATATAGATTCCTGCCAGCAGCAGCGCAAAGCCTGCCAGCTGCAAACGCGCAAATCCCTCCCCCAATATTCCCCAGGCCATCAGCGCTGCGCTGACCGGCTCGCCCAGAATGGCGATGGCAATAAAAGTCGCCGGAATATGCTTCAACGACCAATTAATGCCGCTATGCCCAAGCAACTGCGGGCCCAGCGCCAGCCCGATCAGGCAGGCCCAGGCGAGGTTTGAAAATCCCAGCAAGGCGATACCGCTAGCCAATGACGTGACCAACAGGGCCAGGGCCGCCGCCGAATAAACCAGGAACACATAGGGCAGCAGAGACATGGTCTTGCGCAGGCGGCGGCCAATCAGCAAATAGCCGCATACCGCCAGCGAACCCATCAGTGCAAGGCTGTTGCCCAGCAGCGGCCGGCTGCCGGGCTGCCCTGCCCCGGCGCCGAGATCGGAGAGGAAGATCAGCATGCTGCCACCGATGGCCGCGGCGATCCCCACAACCAGCCACGCGCCGAGTTTTTCCTTGAACAGCAGCCATGAGGCGAGTGCGATCCATACCGGATTGGTCGTTACCAGTGCGGTGCTGCTGGCCACCGAGGTATAGCTGAGCGAGGTAATCCAGGTGGCAAAGTGCAGCGCCAGAAAGCCCCCCGCAGCCAGCGCCAGCCCGTAGTCGCTGCGGCTGCATGCCGCAACCTGCTGCCGCGCTTGCGCATTGAAGGTGATTACGCCACCGAGCACGATCGCCGCCAGCGTCATGCGCCACGCTGCAATGGCCATCGAGGGGACCGCATCGGCTTGCGCAAAACGAATCAGGATGGAGGAGCTTGAAACAATCACCACGGAGAGCGCGAGAATGGCATAGCTCGTCCATCGGGAGCCAGTATCGGAACGGGTTGGTGACATGCGAAGTTGTTGAACCTGCAGATGAATGGAAAGACGGCGGTCAAAGATTGCAGAACGTAAGAACACTTGATATTGCGGCACGCTATTTGCCTAGCCGATCGGCAGTCTATCATTAGCTAGTTTTCCAACTTTGTCGAAAGCCCCTCGTCCATGTCCCATTCAATGCGTGTATTTTTTGCTGTCCTGTTTCTCTCTTGCGCTGCCGGCAATGCGGCGCACGCGGACACCTGGCCCAGCAAACCGATCAAGATTGTGCTTGGCTTTCCACCGGGAGGTGCTACCGACACCCTGTCGCGCGATTTCGCCTCGAAGCTGTCCGACGAGCTGGGTC
>JANMXS010000278.1:0-6682 GCA_031394335.1 Burkholderiales bacterium | reverse complement strand
CTCAAGCAGAAAATGTACGGCGAGTAATTCTTTCGCCGCTTCCGTACGTTAAAAATGCCGCGACCCGCAAGGGCGCGGCATTTTTACGGGATGGGCGGATTCATTTACCGCTCGCTGCTTTCAATCGCAGACGACGGGCTGTCGACAAGCAGGCGCCGCGCACCGTTGAAGCGGCGCTTCCAGTAAGCCGCGTTCATGTCGACGGTTTCAACGGATTTCCGTTCCGAGGGCGCGTGCACGAAACGGCCGCCGCCGATATAAATACCGACATGCGAAAAACGGCGCCCCAGGGTGTTGTAGAACACCAGATCGCCTGGCGCCAGGTTCGCCAGCCGCACTTCGCGGCCCACCTTGCTCATGTCCAGGGCGTTTCGTGGCAGGTCGATGGCGGTGACTGTGCTGTACACATGGCGCACGAAACCGGAACAGTCGAAACCGCTTTCCATGCTGCTGCCACCGTATTTATATTTCACACCGATCATCGACAGGGCATACATCATCAGTTCGCTGGCCTGCGCTTCGGGCTTCAGCGACAGTGCCTCTGGCGGACGCCTGGTCACGGCATCCGGCCTCTGCTCGTTTGCCCTGTTCAGCGGCCGTTCGACCGTTACCTTCAGTGGCTGGCGTTCGACCGGCGCTGCGGGCGGCGTGCCCGGCGTGGAACAACCCGATGCCATCACTGCCAGGCAAGATGTCAGTAGAATATGCAGCGCAAATTTCATCGATTCATCATACCTGCGAACGACCATTTCCCTCATGGTCCCAACGCCCAGCACCTGTCGCCCAAGCTGTCATACGGATGAAACATCAGGCATCCTGATATTGCTCCATTTGTACCCAAAGCTGGATATTTCCACCGGGAGTGTGTCATGACCGCACTGGCCGGCGGTTTCGCCACGGTCGTGGTGCCGGTCAGCGCACAGACCATCACCGCTGACAACAAGGAACTCACCGCAGGGAGGTCAACATCAAGGTGGCGGATAGCGAGATACCGGCCTATCGGGCGATGCCCACCGGCGGCAATGCAGGCAAGATGGCTGTCCCCGGCATCTGCCGGGGTGGACGCAGCACCTGGATGTATGCTGCGTACAACCCCGGGTGCAACTCGTCGTGGCTGTTCGGCGCCATCCCGCGAATGCGGTATCTTTAGTGCCTTGATCGCAGTGCGCCCTAGGGGTTTCCCTGATTGTAAAGCGCGATGGGCTTACTCATAATGAATTTGTTATGCCGAAAATGGAAACAGCGTGCTGGGAGGCGCGCATGATTTTCGCTTCGGACTGGTCTGCAGGCTGCCCAAAAGACATAAAAAGGCAGTGTGGGGAAAATACAAAATCAATATCAATTCTGGCCGTGATGGATATCATCGAGTTCGGAATGGGCGTATTTAATGAAAACTGATTCTCAGAAATCAATGTTTGGGGTTGACCCCGGACTTCTGCTCGCCCGACAGGTTGAGGAGTTATACGATGCTGCCCCGACGGCGGTGGCGTTCTCTTTTGTGGGCTCGATCATCGCCCTCGCGGTACTGGCGCAGACCGGCGATTTCGGTCGCGGACTTTACTGGTTCGCCTATTCGATATTTGTGCTGCTCATTCGTGGCGCTACCGTCTGGACGTACCGTCAGCAAACGAAGCCGGTGGGTGATGCCGGTATTTGGGCGCGACTCATCGTGGTCGGCAATTTCCTGGCTGGCGTACAGTGGGGCCTGTTGGGCACCGTGCTGTTTTCATCGACCGATATTTATCGTGAGCTATTCACGATCATGGTGATCGTCGGTTTTGTCGGCGGCTCGGTGACACCGTTCGCGCCGGTGAAATGGGCGCATCCGGCACTGTCTGTTCCGGCGGCGGTGCCATCGGTCATCTATATCTTCTTCATTCATGGCGGCATCCAGTGGCTGCCCGGCATCATGGCGTTATTCTTTACCTTTACCGTCATTTTTTTCGGCCTGCGCCATCACCATACGGTCACCAAACGTCTCATTGTGGAACTGCGTTACAAGGCGCTACTGGCCAGCCTGGGCGAATCCAACAGCCAGCTCGGCCATCAGAACGACGAGTTGAAATATCGTACCGAGATGGTCAAGCGCGCCCAGTTACAGGCGAGCAGCAGTGCGTCAATTCTGGCCAGTCACGTTGACCGTACCCTGCTGCCGGTTATCGAGTGCGACGCCAACTTCGCGGTGGTGAACTGGAATGGCGCTGCCTCGCACGTGCTCGGCTATGGAGCCGATGAGGCGCGCGGACGCAACCTGGGCGAACTGCTGTTCCCGCCCGAGCGACAGGCCAATATTCGCGCGTTCATCGACAAACTGTTTCGCGACGACAAGCCGACCACCATCGACATGTTCGCGATCACGCGCACCGGGCAGCGTATCCCGGTGCGATTTTACGTTACGCCAATCATGGCGGAAGACCGCACACCGCTACGCATTGCCGTGATCATTACCGATGCCTACGGTGAATCGAGTCACCGTGCCCGCACGCCGGCGGCAGCCGGATACTGAACGATCGCTCCTGACACGTCTGACATTCGCTCAGTCGCGATAGGTGTTGCGCTCCCACACCTGCCAGCTTTCCTTGCCGGCGAACACCGGTATCGAGTCGGACGGCAGCGTTTTTTGCTGCCGGGTGAAATACGGCTGCAGCATTGCTTCAAGCTCGCCATCGTGTAAACCAAATGGCGGCCCCTTGTCGGTGTTGTCCGCGAAAAAGAAACCGGCCAAATTGCCACCCGGTCGGATCAGTTCGGCGACGCGCGTTGCCCACTGCGGCCAAAGGCGACGCGGTAACGCGCACAAAAAAGCGCGTTCGTAAATCACATCGAAGTGCGACTGGCCGGGATCGCCCGAGAAAAAATCCGCTTCGCGTACATGATGTGCCAGTGGGCCCAGCACGCGCCGCGCTTGCGCCACGGCGGCCGGCGAAAAATCGATCGCGACGACATTCCAGCCCTGGTTCGCCAGAAACTGCACCTCGTATGCCGAGCCGCAGCCGGGGATCAGTACATCGGGCGCTGCGGCGCCGGCGTATTGCTCGATCCAGGTTTGCAGCGATTGTGGTACCCCGCCCTGGTCCCATGGCGTGAAGGCGGCATCAAAGCGCAGGTTCCAGAATTCAGGCGCAGCCGGGTCATGCTTGGGAAATGTTGGGATATTCATATGAGCGATTATAGTGTGGCGGGAGCGATCGACATCGCGGCTGAATTTGTCGCCAAAGGGCGGGCATTCGTCGCAACGTTTTTGACACGAGGGGATTGGCTCCGTTAAGGTGCGGGCTGATCCAAACAATAACGCAGACGAAAGACGACCAGAAACGCCATGTCAAATTCAATCAAAGCCGTAGCCGTTTGCGCGCTGCTGTCGATCGCAGCCTGTGGTGAGGTGGCTACCGCACCCGCCGGTGCCACATTGGCGCTGAAAGCGTGTCGCGTTGCCGGGGTGGACACCGAAGTGAAGTGTGCGACCTTCGAGGTCATCGAAAACCGCGAAACCAGACAGGGCCGCAAAATTGCCCTCAACATCGTGGTGCTGCCGGCCGGCGCACGGGTCAAGGAACCGGATCCGATCTTTCTGTTTGCAGGCGGGCCGGGCCAGGCCGCCGCCGATCTGGCGCCGCAGGCGCTGGCGATCCTGGGTGGGCTGAACGCCAAACGCGATATTGTGCTGATCGATCAACGTGGCACCGGCAAATCGAATTTTCTCAACTGCAAGATGCCCGACGCCGATCAGCCCGGCATGTCGGACCCGGTCAAGCGCGATGCGCTGACCGTAAAGCTGATCGCCGAGTGCCGCGACCGGCTTGCGCAAAAAGCCGATCTCACTCAGTACACCACCACCATCGCGATGGCCGACTACGATGAGGTGCGAGCGGCCCTGGGCTATCGACAGATCAATCTCTGGGGTGGCTCCTATGGCACGCGTTCAGCCATGGAATATCTGCGCCGCTACCCGCAGCAGGTACGTACCGTTACCATCGATGGCGTGGCCCCACCGTCGATGGCGCTGCCGATCACGTTCAGCCGCGACGCCGGCGCAGTGTACGAAAAAATGCTGGCGGCCTGCGAGAAAGAAGCGCGCTGCGAAAAAACGTTCCCGGGACTGAAAGCGCGTGTTGATCGCCTGCTCGACACCTTGGCAAAGCAACCGCGCAAGACATCGGTCGCCGATTCTGTTACCGGCATGCCCAGGGAAATCGAGGTGACGCGCGACATGCTGCTGGTGTCGGTGTTCTCGACGCTCTATGTACCGGAGATGACGGCGCTATTGCCGGCCAATCTGGCTGCGGCAGAGGGCGGCAACTTTGCGCCGCTGCTTGCGCAGGGCGCGCTGTTCGGCGATTTTGCCGAAGATAAAATCGCCTTCGGCATGCGCCTGTCTGTTGCTTGCGCCGAAGATATACCGCGCATCGCGAAGGCCGATATTGAGCGTGAAGCGCAGCGCGTGCCGTTCGGTCGCGTATTTATCGATGAATTTGCCAAGGCTTGTGAAGGCTGGCCCAAGGGCAGGATGGCGGCGGATTTCGATCAGCCGGTCAAGTCCGACAAGCCGGTGCTGATCCTGAGCGGCGGGCTCGATCCGGTCACGCCACCGCTGCACGGCGATGAGGTAAAACGTAGTTTGAGCAATGCCTTGCATCTGGTTGCGCCCAATGTGGGGCACGGCGTCAGCGTGCGCGGCTGCGCACCGAAGCTGGTCAAAAAATTCATCGAGACGGCTAGTGTGGCCGACCTCGACGGCGCTTGTCTGCAACGCCTGCCGCGGCCCATGTTCTACGAGCCTTTGCGGGACAAGAAAAAAGATGCGGCAAAACCGGCGTTGGCCGAGGCCATCACCACGGGAGCCGCAAAATGATTGAAGTTCGCGACCTCAAAAAACAATTTGGTGCGGTCACTGCCGTCGACGGCGTGTCGTTCACCGCCAAGGCGGGCGCCACCACCGGCTTGCTCGGCCCCAACGGCGCCGGCAAGACCACCACGATTCGCATGATCGGCACCCTGGTCAGCATCGGCGGCGGCAGCGTGCGGGTGAACGGCATTGATGCCGCCCGTGACCCGGAAGGTGTGCGCAATATTTCCGGCCTGCTTACCGATGCACGCGGCCTCTACACGCGCATGACGGCGCACGAGAACATCCGTTACTACGCTGATTTGCGCGGCATCGATGCCGCGCAGTCAGAGCGGACCATCGCCCGATTTGCTGAATGGCTGGACATGAAGGACATTCTCGACCGGCGCACCGAAGGGTTCTCGCAAGGCGAGCGCATGAAGGTGGCGATCGTGCGCGCCCTGGTGCATGAGCCTTCGCATGTGGTTCTCGACGAACCTACCAACGGCCTTGATGTAATGACCACGCGCGCCTTGCGCGAACTGATCAAACGTCTCAAGGCAGAAGGGCGCACGGTAATGTTTTCCAGCCACATCATGCAAGAGGTGGCAGCACTGTGCGATGAAATCATCATCATCGCGCGTGGTCGCGTGACCGCGCAGGGAAGTGCCGATGAACTGCTGGCGATGAGCGACAAAAAAAATCTGGAGGACGCGTTTGTCGCGCTGGCCGAAATCGATGAGCAGCAAAGCGCGGAGGCCTCACCATGAATTGGTCAACTGTCGTTACCGTATTGCGCAAGGAATTGATTGATCATCTGCGCGACCGCCGCACCGCCTTGATGGTGTTCACCCTGTCGATCGTGATGGGGCCGCTGATCCTGATCGGTTTGACCTATTTCATTTCCAGCGTGGAAGAAAAGGCCGAGAAAAAAGAAGTCTATGTGCAAGGCACCGAAAACTCGCCGCAGCTCGCCAACTTTTTTGCGCGCCAGGATGTCACCATCAAAGACCCCAAGTCGGATTTTCGTGAGCTGATCAAGCAGGGCAAGCACGACGCGGTGCTAGTGATACCCAAAGACTTCCAGGATAAATTTCTCACCGGCAAGGCCGAGGTCGAATTGGTTTACGACGATACGCGCCAGGATACCGGCGGCGCCGGTGGCGTGTTGAAGCGCCTGCTGCGCGCTTTCAATAGTGAGGTTGGCAATCAACGCCTGATCGCTCGCGGAGTCTCGCCCCAGGTGCTGCGCGCCGTCGAGGTGCAGGAGGTGAACATGGGTACGACCGCGCAGCGCGCCGCCATGCTGCTGTTCATCATCCCGTGGATGGCGCTGATCGTCGGTGTTACCGGTTGTATCGCGGTGGCGATCGACATGACTGCCGGCGAACGCGAGCGCGGTTCATTGGAGCCGCTGCTGATGAACCCGGTGTCGCGTGCCGCCGTGATCATCGGCAAATGGGGTGCGGTGGCGGTCTATGGCATCGTCATTGTCTCGTTGATCCTGCTTGGCTTTGGGCTGACGCTGGCGTTTGCACCGATGCCCAAACTGGCCGGCTTTATTTCCCTCAGCCCCATGCAGTACCTGTTGTTCGCGGCCATGCTGTTCCCGTTCGCCCCCGCCATCGGCGCGTTGCAAATGCTGATCGCCACCTATGGACGCACCTTCAAGGAAGCGCAGACCTATGTGAGCTATCTGGTCAGCGGCCTCTCCCTGGTGCCGATGGTGTCGATGTTCGGCCAATTCAAGGACGCTGCCTGGCAATTGTTCGTGCCGATGCTGGGCCAGCTGATGGTGTTGACACGCATTCTGCGCGGCGAACCGGTGCAGGCGATTCACTTCCTGTTGCCGCTTGG
>JANMXS010000277.1:0-5409 GCA_031394335.1 Burkholderiales bacterium | reverse complement strand
CCGGCAATCAGCAGATAGATGGCGCTATGGTCGAGCTTGCGGAACACATTCTTCACCTTGCCGCGGGTGCTGTGATAAAGCGTGGACACGCTGAACAGCAGGGTCAGGGTTGCGCCGTAAATGGCGAAGCTGACGATCTTGAACGCATCGCCGTGCAATGCGCCTTGCACAATCAGCACCACGGCGCCGGTCAGTGCCAGTAGCGCGCCGCCAAGATGCGTATAGCCATTGAATTTTTCGCCCTGATACATGAAATGTTTGCTCCGATTTCTATGTTATGTGCGGACAGTGGTGTGATTTTCAACCTCGCGGGCGAGCATAGCAAGCCAGCGTGGCAGCAGTATTTCAGCGCCTCGGCATAAATGATCCCCGGCAAGCCGGAGGCGCTATCACTCGCCCGGATCGGCGTTTCGTCCGCCATTTTTCGGGCTGATTTTTTACCGGCGCTCATCGCTCATCATGTCTTCTGGCGCATGCCGTCCAGGGCCGACGGCGGCCCCTTGAGTTCAACCATATTGCCCTCGGGATCATGGATGTAAATCGACGGCCCCTCGCCTTCAGCACCATTGCGCGCGACCGTTTCACCCGCCGCGACACCCTTGGCGGCGAGATGCGCGCGCATCACCGCTTCATCAAACGGCTCGATACGAAAACAAACGTGGTCGAGATTGCGCCCTTCCACACCCGGCGCCGCGCCACCGGCACGACCCAATTTTCCAGCGACGGGAACCAGATCGACCAGCGAGCGCCCGGCACGCAATTGCACCAGGCCGATCTCGTCCTGCCGCCGTTCGACGGTGCAGCCCAGCGCATCGCAATAGAAAGCCAGCATGCCTTGCAGATCGCTGACGCGCAGGACGATATGGTCAATTTCACGGATTTTGAACATGGTGGTGGCGATTTGACGTTGCTATTCTGGAAATTGAAACTCCAGCATTGGCGCGCCTTGCGGAGCATTTTTGCCTCGAAATGCGCGCCAAATGGCGATCTGCATAAAATTTATTATGCCTTCAAGGCCGCTTTCGATGAACACGGCGACCCAAAACACATGTGTCGACGCACGTACACTTACACTTACATTATCGACAAACGGAACTCCTGCGGGTAGAAACTATCCTATTGACGCAATGGTATTGATCGCCTTCAGCGATGACCAGCAACATCACCAGGCTGCCCGATATCAATCTGAATTTCGCCCACGGCATGACGCTTGCTTTCCATTTGCTGTATTCACCACGATAAGGAGCTTGTATGCGTGACTATCACCCGCTCGCCGCACATCGCCTGAACGGTACCGTTTCGGTTTCCAGGCCGCCTGCGCCGCCAAATGTCACGCTGGAGTCTCCTGCCAGTGAAGTCATGACCGATCTGCGCCATATCCACGCCGCCGTCATCAAGCCGCATATCACCATGGAGACGGCCAATAGCTATATGGTGCAGCGCGGCGTGCGCCTGCTGCTGGTGCTGAACCCCGACAACAGCCTGGCGGGGCTGATCACCGCCACCGATATCCTCGGTGACAAGCCGCTGCGCTTCATCCAGGAGCGGCGCGTCAAGCACAGCGAAATCCTGGTGTCGGACGTGATGACGCCGTTTGATCGCCTCGAAGCCATTCCGCTAGCTGAAGTTGCGCGCGCCAATGTGGGGCACATCATCGCCAGCCTGCGCGATACCGGGCGCCAGCACACGCTGGTGACCAGCAAAGATGTGCAAGGCAAGACCAATGTGTGCGGGATTTTTTCGCGTTCGCAGATCGAGAAGCAGATCGGCGCGCCGATCGAGGCCAGCGAAGTGGCCAAGACGTTTGCGGAGATTGAGGCGACGCTGGTGGCGGATTAGCGTCGGCTTGGCTGCGGCGCAGAGACTCCCTGGTCGGCGCAAACAAGAATACAAGCCTGACCTTCCAGGCAGTCCCTGCGCCCTTGGAACTCACTTGCTTCGGGCTCATCGCTTGGGCCCGCAGCCTGCGCCGCAGACCGGCGCAGGCCATCCTTCCGTCAACTCATTTGCCATCACCCGTGACGACAATGTGACCTTGGCCACCGCTGGTGCTGGCCAGAAAAACGCTGCCTTGGCTGGGTGAATAGGCGGCCAACACCGTATGCTTGCCGGGCTTGAGGCCCAGGGTCTTCCACCTCGCCTGGCCAAACGTATCGAGCCGGATCGGCCTGCCTACATTTTTACCGTCGAGCATGAACTGCACCGTCCCGGTCGGAACGCCTTTGCCGGTCAACGCGGTTCGCGCCACGGTTGCGGTGAAGGTTACGGGTTCTTCGGCCCTGGTGGGATCCTTGTCATCGCTCACCGTGGTTCGGGTCGAGTTGGCCTGGATGCCGTGACTAAGCACATAAGTCCTGGCGAAGCCGGGGTTGCCCGTAACCCTCACGTCGAACACGCAATTCTTGCGCGAGTACTCGTCAGTGACAGGTCGGCAAGCTCGCTGCGCGACCAGTTCGCCGACTGGCCGTACGGGCTTTGTTTCCGGGATAAGGCACGGCGGATTCTCCGGTGGCCAGCTGCGCATGGTGAACGTGTCGGTCGACTTACCCGGCGCGTAGTCGAACAGGCTGGTCTGGTCGGTCACGCGCCATGCCTCACCGAACTTCTGGTAGAGGTCGACGTAGCGATCGTGTAGCGCGCCCGGCATGGGCCCCATCGAGGTCCCATCCGGGAGTGCCGGCAACCAACTCCCCGTCGCAATGGCGCCCGCAATTCCACCCGAGGCTGGGGTGCGGGGGCTGCCCGGCGCAGCGCCCATCATTCCATCCATGGAGGGGATGCGGGCGACGCTGACATTGAGGTACCACTTGCTCTGGCTGGCCCACCAGCCCGGCGTTACATACAAGACGCTCCGGTCAGGAAAATTGATCTCAAGGCCGCCCGGCGCCGCCGTTTTCGCGATGCGACCGCCGCCGCCAAGGTCGCGCCCGGCTGGACCCAATGTGATCGGTACGCCGTCCACGCGCAGTTGCAGACCGCTGGGATCCGGCACCCCGCTGAGGTTCGGCTGGTAGGTGACCCGGTGTTTACCCACGCGCGCCGCAACCGCCGTGTTGAGACTCACGCAAGTGGCAAGACCGTCGTAGGGATCGGGGCCGGGGTTAAACGTGGTGGCGATGGCCGCTTGACGCGTCTGGACTTCCAGACCGGTGGCGTCGCGCAAAGAGACAAACTCGCCGGCGGCCTGGAAATCATAGTGAATGCCGTTGGCGGTGGTGATGTGCGGATCACCATCAAGTGATATCGCGCCCGTGCTCCCGGGATCGAGCCAGTTACTCAGGCGCGTGGATGCCGTACCGCCGCCGGTCCAACTCACGTTCAGCTTTCCGTAGTAGTCGTGCAGGTCCGCCCCGCCGCAGACCGAAGGCCCGCCGTGTAGTTGGCCCACGCAACGTTGCGTATCGGTTGCAAACAGACATGAGCCGGACGAGCCACCTTCGGTGACGCCCGAGCTCCACAGCACCCGCCAATGGTTTCCCGATGGATCGGGCGTGGTTGAACTGTAGGCCGTAGTCTGTGGCGCGCCGTTGTCGAAGCTGATCGCCTTTACATCGCCCCTGGGCTGATGGATGCCAACGGTTGACGGCGGCGTAGTGCCGCTTGCATCCCAACCTGCATAGAAGACGTTGAAGCTGGCATCAGGCGCGGCGGTGAGTTCAAAAAGCAGGAAATCGCTGGGTGCGCTACTGGCACGAAAAGTGGAACCGGTCTGGTTGTCGGCCAGGGACCCGGCAACGTGGGCGGTGCTGCAGGTTGCCGACTGAAAGTTCCAATAGACGACGACGGTGGCGTCATTAGTGCTGTCCACGCCACAATGATTTGCCGATAAAAAAAGCGGCTTGAAGTCGAGCGCGGTGTTGTTAAGCAGCGTGCCCGTGCAAATACTGGTTCCACTGATGGTGTAGACGCCCACGGCGCGTATCTGGTTGCGCCACGGATCGCCTACCGCGCAGATTACGTCGTTGTTGCAGGCGCCTTCGCTACCACCGAGACCCGCCTTATCAAGGCTCCGGTATCCCCGGTTGACCTTGCCAATTTCTATGACCGGCTCGGAAACGCCGGCCGGCACGAAAACTTCGACCGTGATCTCATCGCCCTCGATCGCCGGCGTCCAAAGGCTGCCAAGGCGGCTGCGATTGCGGGAAGTGTACGGACCTTCCACATGTTTGCGTGCCGGATCGTAGAGCCAAAGCTTCGCCCCTTCGGGCATATCGAAACGGGTGATGCCAAGGTTCAGGTTTTTGGCTCCCGGCGATTGGATACGCAGACGCCACAGGCGCCCGTCGGGCACGGTCTGCCAGGTGCCGGCGTTGCTTAGCGTAAAGGCAACTTCTGCGGCAACGGCGAAGCGCATGGGACCTGGGCGCTGCGGATCCTTGTCGCGCACTCGATCTTCGGCCAGCAGGCGCTCGGTATCGATTTTCGGCAGGATCTTGTACTGAATCTGCTCCGGAGATTCGCCCTTTAATGAGAAGCTTTTCGGCTCCTCGTACATCTTGGCGAACCCCGCAACCGGGAGTACCAGCATCAAGACGGCAAGCAAAAGCATGCGAGCCCGCAAGACCTCACAACCGAGCCAGCCTTCGATAAACAATTTGTTTTTCATCGCACCCTCCTCATACATGGACCCTCTGTTACATCGGAAGCAGATTAGGACTCACGCACAAGCCGGTCAATTGGGAAAAACCCTTAGGGATTTGTCGCGCGAACGCGAAAATTTTCTCCTTTTCTCCTCTGAAAATACGCGAATGAGTACGGTGTGACAGACGCATCGCGCGCGATCAGACCCACCAGGTCGGGTGGGAAATTGCAAATTTTTACCGGCATCCCGCAATCGGGGGATGGCCCGCAATATGCAACGTTATGCGCGCCGCTGAATCGACCTTGCTTTGATCGGCCGGCGGACACGAACTGATGAATCCCGGCGAGAAAAACTAACGGGTTCTGCGCGGGCTGATGATGAGTAAGCGTGTCGAACTGAATGGCCGGCCCCTTCCATTTCGATAGCTTGCCGGTTCAAAATGGGATCATTCGGAATAATCCAACGGGTGCCGTCATGCAAACTTTTTCTACCCACGCAGTCGAGAACCAGCCGCCGCCGCTGGAAAACTACAATCTCTACGCCACCGACCGCGCGCTGCAAGAAGCCGTTCAGCGTAACGGCGCGGCCTGGGCCAGCGCTGCGCTGCACGCGTTCGGCGCCACGCTGGGCGAGTCGGCGGTGATGACGCTGGGCCACCTTGCCAATCGCAATCTGCCGGTGCTGTTCACCCATGACCGCTATGGTCACCGCCGCGATGAAGTCGAATTTCATCCGGCGTGGCACCAGTTGATGACGCTGGGCGCAAGTGCAGGACTGCACGCCGCACCGTGGGCCGAGCCGCGCCCCGGTGCGCACGTCGCGCGCGC
>JANMXS010000276.1:0-5973 GCA_031394335.1 Burkholderiales bacterium | reverse complement strand
AGCGCGAAGACCTGTTCGATATGTATGAAGCGGTGTCCGGCGCGCGTATGCACGCGGCCTACTACCGGCCGGGCGGCGTCTACCGGGACCTGCCGGATCGCATGCCGCAATACACCACCATGCAGGGCAAGAATGCCGAGGCGATGAAGCGGCTGAATGAGAACCGTCAAGGCTCATTGCTGGATTTCATCGACGATTTCACCCGGCGTTTCCCGACTTATATCGACGAATATGAAACACTGTTGACGGATAACCGCATCTGGAAACAGCGCCTGGTCGGCATCGGCGTGGTGTCGCCGGAACGCGCCCAGCAGCTGGGCTTTACCGGGCCGATGTTGCGCGGCTCCGGCATTGCCTGGGACTTGCGAAAACATCAGCCCTACGAAGTTTACGACCGCATGGATTTCGATATTCCGATCGGCACCAACGGCGATTGTTATGACCGCTATCTGGTGCGCGTGCAGGAAATGCGCGAATCGAACCGCATCATCCAGCAATGTGTGACATGGTTACGCGCCAACCCCGGACCGGTAATCAGCGACGACCATAAAGTTGCGCCGCCGTCGCGTGAAAACATGAAGGCGAACATGGAAGAGCTGATCCATCACTTCAAGCTCTTCACCGAAGGCTTCCATGTGCCGCCGGGCGAGGTTTATGCAGCAGTCGAGCATCCGAAAGGCGAGTTTGGCATTTATCTGGTGTCGGATGGCGCGAACAAGCCTTACCGCCTGAAAATCCGCGCGCCCGGCTTCCCGCATCTGGCTGCACTCGATGAAATGTCGCGCGGCCATATGATTGCCGACGTAGTCACCATCATCGGCACGCAGGATATTGTGTTCGGCGAAATTGATCGTTGAGTGACTGTTAACTGAAAATGAACATGCTATCCAGCGCTGCCAAAACCAAAATCGATCGTGAAGTGGCGAAGTACCCGGTGGACCAGAAACAATCTGCGGTGATGTCGGCGCTCGCCATTGCGCAGGATGAACACGGCTCGTTGCCAAATGAATTGATAGATGAAATTGCCGGGTATCTCGGCATGCCATCGATCGCAGTGTACGAAGTCGCGACTTTCTACAATATGTACAACCTGAAGCCGATGGGCAAATGCAAGATCACGGTTTGTACGAATTTGCCCTGTGCCTTGTCCGGCGGTGTCGATGCCGCCGAATACCTCAAGGCCAAGCTGGGTGTCGATTGGAAGGAAACCACAGCCGACGGCAAGTTCACCCTGGTTGAGGGCGAGTGCATGGGCGCCTGCGGTGATGCGCCGGTGCTGCTGGTCAACAACAAACGCATGTGCAGCTTCATGTCAAAACCGAAGCTCGATCAACTCATCGAGGAGTTGA
Source organism: Burkholderiales bacterium (assembly GCA_031394335.1). Taxonomy (GTDB): domain Bacteria; phylum Pseudomonadota; class Gammaproteobacteria; order Burkholderiales; family Usitatibacteraceae; genus UKL13-2. The sequence goes on along the minus strand of JANMXS010000276.1, from coordinate 4,624 downwards.
AATAATGGCGATGCTTGATTACGGCCCCGATGCGGTGCTGATGAAGGGTCTCGATGGCAGCAATTGGCGTCTGAAAGATTACGAGGCGCGTGCTGGTTATCAGGCGCTGAAGAAGATTTTGAAAGACGGTATCAAACCGGAAGACGTGATTGCGGAAGTAAAGAAATCCGCGTTGCGCGGCCGCGGCGGCGCCGGTTTCCCGACCGGTTTGAAGTGGAGTTTCATGCCGCGCACTTTGCCGGGGGCGAAATACCTGGTGTGCAATTCGGACGAGGGTGAGCCGGGCACCTACAAAGATCGCGACATCCTGCGCTATAACCCGCATATGCTGATCGAAGGCATGATCATCGGTGCTTATGCGATGGGCATTCCGGTCGGTTACAACTATATTCACGGCGAAATCTGGGCTGAATACGAGCGCTTTGAAGAAGCGCTGGAAGAAGCGCGCGCTGCCGGCTACCTTGGTGACAAAATTCTCGGCAGCGAATTTTCGTTCCAGCTGCACGCCTTTCACGGCTACGGCGCCTACATCTGCGGCGAAGAAACCGCACTGCTCGAATCGCTTGAAGGCAAAAAAGGCCAGCCGCGCTTCAAGCCGCCGTTCCCGGCCTCGTTCGGCCTCTACGGCAAGCCGACCACGATCAACAACACCGAAACATTTTGCGCAGTGCCGTACATCATCCGCGAAGGCGGCGACGCTTTCCTGAATCTGGGCAAGCCCAATAACGGCGGCACCAAATTATTTTCTGTGTCCGGGCATGTGAACAAACCGGGCAACTATGAAGTCAAGCTGGGCACGCCGTTTGCCAAGCTGCTGGAAATGGCCGGCGGCATGCGCGGCGGCAAAAAGCTCAAGGCGGTGATCCCGGGCGGCTCGTCGATGCCGGTCATCAAGGGCGAGTTGATGATGACTGTCGATATGGATTACGACTCGATCGCCAAGGCGGGCTCGATGCTGGGCTCGGGTGCGGTCATCGTCATGGACGAAGATACCTGCATGGTGAAAGCGGCCGAGCGCCTGGCTTACTTCTATTTCGAGGAATCATGTGGTCAATGCACACCATGCCGCGAAGGCACCGGCTGGCTGTACCGCATCATTCACCGCATCGAGCACGGTGAAGGCCGCAGCGAAGATCTCGATCTGCTGTTGAACCTGTCCGACCAGATCCAGGGGCGCACTATCTGCGCACTGGGCGACGCCGCCGCGATGCCGGTGCGTGCCTTTGTTAAAAATTTCCGCGAAGAATTCGAATATCACATCGCCAACAAACGTTGCCTTGTGGCGCCGGGTGGTTATTCCTCGCCTGTGCAGCATGAGCCCCTGGCGATGGCTGCCGAGTAGAAAATACCACCATGATCAATCTGGAAATCGACGGCAAAACCGTCCAAGTCGACAACGGCGCTACCGTCATGGAAGCCGCCAGCAAGCTCGGTATTTTTGTGCCGCATTTTTGCTATCACAAGAAATTGAGCATCGCCGCCAATTGCCGCATGTGTCTGGTGCAGGTCGAGAAAGCACCGAAGCCGCTACCCGCTTGTGCAACCCCGGCCACTGAAGGCATGAAGGTGCAAACCGCCTCTGAATATGCCAAGACCGCGCAAAAAGGCGTGATGGAATTCCTGCTCATCAACCACCCGCTGGATTGCCCGATCTGCGATCAGGGCGGAGAATGCCAGCTGCAGGATCTGGCGGTGGGTTACGGTGGTTCGGCCTCGCGCTATCAGGAAGAAAAACGCGTGGTGGTGAACAAGAATCTGGGGCCGCTGATTTCGACTGATATGACACGCTGCATCCATTGCACCCGATGCGTGCGTTTCGGCCAGGAAGTCGCCGGCGTCATGGAACTTGGCCAGATCGGCCGCGGCGAGCATTCCGAAATTCTCGCCTTCGTCGGTAAGACCGTCGATTCGGAGTTGTCCGGAAATGTCATCGACCTGTGCCCGGTCGGTGCACTGACTTCCAAGCCGTTCCGTTATTCCGCGCGCACTTGGGAGCTGTCACGACGCAAGTCGGTATCGCCGCATGATGGTTTTGGTGCGAACCTGATTGTGCAGGTCAAGCAGGATCGCGTGATGCGCGTATTGCCGCTTGAGAATGAGGCGGTTAATGAATGCTGGATTTCCGACAAGGACCGGTTCTCCTACGAAGCGCTCAATTCCTCCGAGCGCCTGACCAAGCCGATGGTCAAGAAAAATGGTGCCTGGGCGGAAGCCGAGTGGCCGGAGGCGTTGCAGGCAGTTGCAAACGGCCTGAAGTCGGTCAAGGATAAACATGGTGCCGATGCCATCGGTGCGATGGCCTCGCCGCATCAGACGCTTGAAGAATTATATTTGTTGAACAAATTGGTACGCAGCCTGGGCTCGAAGCATATCGATACGCGCTTGCGCCAGGCAGATACCCACGCAGATGGCAAGCAGGCCGGTGCACGCTGGCTGGGCATGAAGATTGCCGATATTAGCGCGCTGCAAAGCGTACTGATCGTCGGCTCTACCCTGCGCAAGGATCATCCGCTGCTGGCCAATCGTTTCCGCCAGGCCGCCAAGAAAGGCCTCGCCATCAATCTGATTCATTGCGCAGGCGACGAGTTGTTGATGAAGGTCGCCAACTGCGCGATAGTGCGCCCCAGCGCCATGGCGAACACCCTTGCCGCCGTGGTCAAGGCGCTGGCTGAAATCAAGGGCGTGGCCTTGTCGGCAGACGTCGCCGGAATTGCCGCCGGTGCCGTCGTCAACGAGACGGCGCACGCCATCGCGGCAAGCCTTGCCGCAAAAGAAAAAGTTGCCATCTTCCTCGGCAACACCGCGCAGAACCACCCGCATTACACCGCGTTGCATGTGCTGGCCCAGGAAGTTGCCCGACTGTCCGGCGCAACGCTGGGTTTCCTCGGCGAAGCGGCCAATAGCGTGGGCGCAGCCGTAATTGGTGCTGAGCCGGGCGCAGATGGCCTCTGCGCGCAGGATATGGTGCGTTCGCCGCGCAAAGCCTATGTATTGTTCGGCGCGGAGCCGGAACTCGATTGTCATGATCCCGTTACCACGCGCGTTGCCTTGAAACAGGCCGAGTTCGTGGTGGCGATGTCGGCATTTCAAACTACAGCGCCGGAATATGCAGACGTGATTTTGCCGATTGCGCCCTTCACCGAAACCGCCGGCACCTTCGTCAACACAGAAGGCCGCGTGCAATCGTTCAATGGCGTCGTCAAACCGCTCGGCGAAGCGCGTCCCGCCTGGAAAGTGCTGCGCGTACTCGGCAACCTGCTGCAATTGGACGGTTTCGAGCAGGACAATGTCGAGGCTATCCGCGCCGAAATTGCGCCGGACCTCAATGCCTTTGTCGCCACAAGACTGGACAATGGCATCGTCGGTGCAGAGGTTGAGATTCCGGTCGTCGGCGCCGGCATTGAGCGCATCGGCGAAGCGCCGATCTACGCGACCGATATGTTGGTACGCCGTGCGCCATCGCTGCAAAAAACGACCGATGCCAAAAATGCGCGCATCGCTTTCATCGCCAAAGATGTTTTTACCAAAGCAAATCTGCTTGAGGGTGGCGAGGTCAGAATCCATATGGGTTCGGGTTCGACTACGGTCGTCGCGAAGTGCGATGAACGTTTGCCGGCCGGGTGTGTGCGTATCGCGGCAGCCATTCGCGAAACCGTCGAGCTTGGTCCCATGTTCGGCGCCTTGACGGTGGAGAAGGTTTCCATCGCGGCCGCGGCGGAGTAATTCATGGACGGAATTATTCAATCCATTAACGCCGGCTTCACCGCGTACCTCGGGCCGGAGTGGGGGCCCACCGCGTTCGCCACTGCCAAGGCGGTGACCATGATCGTCATGGTGGTGGTACCGCTGCTGATTTTCGTGCTGTATTTTCAGTTGGTCGAGCGCTGGGTGATCGGCTGGATGCAGGTTCGGCGCGGCCCCAATCGCGTCACCTTCTTCGGCATCAAATGGTTGGGCGGATTCGGCCAACCAGTGGCCGATGCCCTCAAGTTGTTGCTCAAAGAACAGATCGTACCGACCGGCGCCAACAAGGTATTGTTCCTGATCGCGCCCGCGTTGTCAGTCGCGCCTGCCATGGCGGTATGGGCGCTGATTCCATTCACCCCGACCTGGGTGGTGGCCAATGCCGATGCCGGCCTGCTGGTGATCCTGGCGCTCACCTCGATGGGTGTCTATGGCGTGATCGTTGCCGGCTGGGCATCCAATTCGAAGTATGCATTCCTCGGTGCCATGCGCTCCGCGGCGCAAGTCGTCTCGTATGAAATCGCCATGGGCTTTGCTTTGGTGGGTGGCTTGATGGCGGCGCAGAGCATGAACCTGACGCAGATTGTGGCCAGACAGGACGGCGCTTACGGCGCGCTGGAATGGTTCGTCGTTCCCCTGTTCCCGCTGTTCATTGTGCATTTCATCGCGGGTGTGGCCGAGACCAATCGCCATCCTTTCGACGTTGCCGAAGGCGAATCGGAAATCGTCGCGGGACCCCTGGTGGAATATTCCGGCATGACCTGGTCGCTGTTCTTCCTCGCCGAATACGCCAATATGCTGCTGGTCGCGACCATTTCGACCATCCTGTTCATGGGCGGCTGGCTGTCGCCGTTCCCGAAAGCGATTCCGTTCCTGGGTG
>JANMXS010000275.1:0-2858 GCA_031394335.1 Burkholderiales bacterium | reverse complement strand
CTGGCCGGCGCCACCGCTGACTGGCAGGGCATGCTGGTCATTCTCTCGGTGCTGTCGCTGACCATCGGCAACGTGGTGGCGATCGCGCAAACCAGCTTGAAACGCATGCTGGCCTATTCGACAATTTCGCATATGGGTTTCCTGCTGCTGGGTATCCTGGCCGGTACCAAAAACGGTTATGCCTCGGGCATGTTCTATATCGTGGTTTATGCCTTCACCACGCTTGGCGCGTTCGGCATCATGCTGCTGCTGTCGCGTGCCGGCTTCGAGGCCGAGAATCTCGAAGACTTCAAGGGTCTCAACCAGCGTTCACCGTTGTACGCCGTGCTGATGCTGTTCATCATGTTCTCGATGGCCGGCATTCCGATTTTTGCCGGCTTCTGGGCCAAGCTGGCCGTGTTCGAGGCGGTGCTCAATGCCGGCTATACCTGGCTGGTGGTGTACGCGGTGCTGATGAGCGTGATTGGCGCGTTCTACTATTTGCGCGTGGTCAAGCTGATGTACTTCGATGCGCCCACTGATACCGCGCCCCTGGTTGCATCCGCCGATATGCGTGCCTTGCTGGTGGTGAATGGCTTCGCGGTGCTGGTGCTCGGGTTTGTCCCCGGTGGCTTGCTGACGGCCTGCGTCAATGCCATCCAGAACTCCTTCTGATTCCAGCGATACTTTCCCCGATTTCACCGAGCACACGCTCGCCAGTGAACGCCTGCTCGACGGCAAACTGATCAAGGTCCAATCCGACCGCGTGCGCCTGCCCGATGGCAGCGAATCGTGGCGTGAATATGTGCTGCATCCCGGCGCGGTGGTGATCGCCGCGTTCGTCGATGACGACACCCTGCTGTTCGAGCATCAATACCGCTACCCGGTGCGCCGGCATTTCATCGAGCTGCCCGCCGGTAAAATTGATGCAGGCGAGCCGCACGCCGACACCGCCATCCGCGAATTGCGCGAAGAGACCGGCTATGTGGCCGCAAAATGGCAGCATGCGGCGACCCTGCATGCGGGCATCGGCTACTCGAATGAAATCATCGAGCTGTGGGTCGCGACCGGCCTCGAATATCGCGGCCACCAGCTCGATGAAGGCGAATTCCTTGAAGTGTTCACGATGCCGCTGGCGCGCGCGGTGGAGATGGTCGGCCGTGGCGAGATCACCGATACCAAGACCTCGTTCTCGCTGCTGTGGCTGGATCGTTTCGCAGATCGATTGCTGTGAGTCGGCTTGCCTAATCCCTCTCCATCTCCCTCGCCCATCGGCCAGCCCGACTATGATCTGGCGATCATCGGCGGCGGCATCAATGGCTGCGGCATTGCCCGCGACGCCGCCGGGCGCGGCTTGAAAGTACTGCTCATCGAGCAGGACGACCTCGCCTCGGCCACCAGTTCCTGGAGTTCAAAACTTATCCACGGCGGCCTGCGTTACCTCGAGCAATTCGAATTCCGCCTGGTGCGCGAAGCGCTGCAGGAGCGTGAAGTGCTGCTCAAGATCGCACCGCATATCATCCATCCGCTCGGCTTCATTTTGCCGCACGATGCGCATATGCGGCCTGCTTGGATGGTACGCATCGGCCTGTGGTTGTACGACCATCTGGGCGGTGCGATCTCGCTACCCGGTTCGCGTGGCGTGAGGTTTCCCGACCATGTTTACAGTGCCGGTTTGAAATCATCGGTGCGACGCGGATTTTTTTATTCCGATGCCCGCGTTGATGATGCGCGGCTCACGGTGTTGAATGCGGTTTCGGCAAGCGAGCATGGCGCCGAGATCAAGGTTCGCACACGCGTGGTTGCCGGCAAACGGGTGCAAGGCAACTGGCGACTCGAATTGCAGAACGTCGATACCCGCGAGCGCCATGAAGTCAGCGCATGCGGCATAGTCAACGCTGCCGGGCCCTGGGTCAAGCAGGTGCTCGACGATGCGCTCGGCATCAGCAGCGATGCCCGCGTGAAACTGGTCAAGGGCAGCCATATCGTAGTGCCGCGCATTCACGATCATGACCACGCCTACATCCTGCAAAACGACGACAAGCGCGTGGTCTTCATCATTCCCTACGAAGGGCGCTACAGCCTGATCGGCACTACCGATCTTGATGTAAATTCGCTGGAGGGCACGCGCGAAATCTCCAGAGAGGAAGTGACTTATCTGCTGCACGCCGCCAACCGCTTCCTCGAAACGCCACTGCGCGAAAGCGATATCGTCTGGAGCTATGCCGGTGTACGTCCGCTGTACGACGACGGTTCCGACAATCCCTCGAAGACCACGCGCGATTACGTGCTCAAGGTCGATCACGCCGATGGTCGCGCGCCGCTGCTGTCGATTTTCGGCGGCAAGATCACCACCTACCGCCGTCTTGCTGAACACGCCTTGCAGGAACTGGCGCGATTCTATCCACAAATGAAAGTCGCATGGACCGGTCGCGAGGCGCTGCCCGGCGGCGATATCGAGTCGCTGGAACAATTCTCAAAGCTGTTGATGCAGCGATACGCCGCGCTACCGCCGAACTATTTGCATGCGCTGGCCGCCCGCCACGGCAGCCGCGCCATGCGCGTGCTTGACGGCGTGAACACAATTGATGATTTGGGCCAACAATTCGGCAGTGGTGCAGTGCTTTTGAGCGAGCGTGAAATCGATTTCTGCATCCGCGAAGAATGGGCGCACAAACCGGACGATATTTTATGGCGGCGCAGCAAGTGTGGCTTGCATATGGATGAGGCGGAGCGAGTGCAGGCGGCGGCGTTTATCCGCAAGCGGGTGCGGGAGCTGGTGGCGTGAGTTGCTCGCGATCAAAAAGACAAACTCAAGCAGTGGCGCGCCTTTCAAGCCTCTTTTGCCGTGAAAGGCGCGCCAAATGGCGATTTACGCG
>JANMXS010000274.1:0-5016 GCA_031394335.1 Burkholderiales bacterium | reverse complement strand
GCAAAAGCTCTGGAGCCGAGTGAATCGGCCACCACTGCACGGCGCCCCCCTGTGGAGCCTGCGTAAGCTACCCCGTAGTTCTACGTAAATAAGCAGTTTCGCGATCTTATCGAGAGGACTGCGCCTGCCTCTGGCGGGCAGACTCTGGCGCAGTGTGAAGCCATCGAGGTAAGTCACTTGAATTCGGCTAAGAACTCACGCCCTGCATCTGACGCGGCGACCATCCTGTGCGGAACGTTCAGAGGTTTGCTCCTGGCACTTGTCGTAGCGTCCACGCCGCTTTCCGCCTTTTCAGCGGAGGCTGACGCGAGCTGGACAGCCCGCACCACGCCCCTTGAGCAGCTATGGAGAGACGTACGCGTCCGAAATCCGGAGATCGCTGCGGCAAGGCAGGAGCTTGAAGGCGCGCAGCAACGCATCGCACCGGCGCACGCGCTGGAGGATCCGATGCTGGAAGTGGGCGTCGTTAACGCGCCGCTCAATTCAATGAGCCTCCGGCGCGAGGACATGACAATGATAATGCTGGGCTTAACTCAACGTCTGCCGTTTCCGGGTAAGCGGGATTTGCGCGCCGCGGTCGCACGCATGGACGCGGACAGCGTCAAATTCGCCTACGAGGAGACAGTCAACCGAGTCATGCGTGACGCACGAGCGGCATATTTCGATCTGGTTCTCGTCCAGCACTCGCGCGACATTGTCCTCAACAATCGGGAGGTTGTAGAGCAGTTCCTGCACGTGGCGGAAGCTCGTTACGGCGTCGGACAGGGAACGCAGGCGGACGTACTAAAGGCACAGACGCAGCTCAGCGGCATGAGCGATGAGCTGCTCCTTAACGATCGCGAGGAGGCTGCAATACAGGCACAGTTGCGCCGTCTGCGCGACGATGCCAGTGACCCCACGACACCGATTCGTCCGACCCCGCTCCCGCCCATGCCGCGTACGCTCAATATTGAGATCAGCGCCCTGCGCCAGGCCGCCATACGCGATCGTCCTCAGCTACGTGGTCTCCAGAGCTTGATCGAGCGCAACGATCAGGAGGTGGCGCTCTTGCAGCGAGACTTCTATCCGGATTTTGATGTGCGCCTGAGCTATGGGCAACGCGAGCGTACGCTCGACGGTGCGCGTTGGGACGACATGGTGAGCCTCACGATCGCCGTTAATCTGCCAATTTGGCGCAAGAACCGGATCGAGCCACGAATCACGGAAGCACTCGCGATGCGCAATCGGACGCGGGAGCTGTATCGTGCGCAAACGGCAGAAGTGCTTGCGGCGCTCGATACACAGTTTGCAACGGCACTGCAGAGCCGGCTCTCGGCCGATCTGATTGAAGCGGGGCTATTGCCCCAGTCGCGCCTGGCAGTTGAGTCATCACTTGCGGCCTATCGCGTCGGGCGGGTCGATTTCTCGACGCTCCTCGATAACCAGATGATCGTCTACAGGTACGAACTCGAACGCGCTCGTACTGCCGCAACCTACGCTAGGGCGCTCGCAGAGATCGACTTTCTTGTTGGTAAAGCACCTGAATGAGTTGGGAGACAAATGTGTCGCGAAATGTTCTGTTAGCTCTTGCAGTGGCGGTTCTGGCGGCAGCAGCCGTCGGATTCTGGTTGGGCAAACGCAGTGAATCTGCATCGACGGGCTCGGTGGTTATTGGTTCCGCAACGACACGCGCTGACAGTAACAGCGGTCGCCGTGTACTTTATTATCGTCATCCAATGGGCTTGCCAGACACCTCACCGGTGCCAAAGAAGGCGGCGGACGGCATGGATTACGTGCCGGTCTACGAAGGTGAGGATACGCAAGGCTCGCTGGTGCGAATTGCGCCAGAGCGCGTACAGACACTCGGCGTCACCTCAGAAGAGGTGACGCACCGTTCGATCGCGCGCATGGTGCGCGCGGTCGGCACCGTGCAGGCGGATGAGCGTCGACTTCGCGCCATCAGTCCCAGGTTCGAAGGCTGGGTGAAGAAGTTGCTGGTAAACACTACGGGCGCGGCAGTTCGGGCTGGGCAACCACTCATGGAGGTATACAGTCCCGATCTGATCACAGCGCAGCAGGAGTATGCTATTGCGTTGAATGGACTTCGCAACGCGGTTACTGCCACGCCTGAGATTCGCACTAACATGCAGGCACTGGTCGATGGCAGTCTGCAGCGGCTCCGCAACTGGGACATTTCGGAGAGCGAGCTTCACAAGCTCCAGGCGGGCGAGCCAGTCGGGGAAACCCTGCTCCTGCGGTCGCCCCTTACCGGCATCGTGCTGGAGAAAATGGTCGTCGAGGGGGTGCGTTTCATGCCCGGGGAGACGCTTTATCGGCTGGCTGATCTGAGCTCGCTGTGGGTGATAGCGGACATCTTTGAGCAGGATCTGGCACTCGTGCACGCGGGTCAATCCGCGCGCTTCGAGGTGAGTGCGTACCCGGGCCGAGCATTCGAGGGCCGTGTCGCCTTCGTGTACCCGACGGTGACAGCAGAGACACGGGCCACCAAAGTACGCATTGAGGTACCGAACCCGGAGGGGCTTCTGAAACCCGACATGTTCGGCACCGTCGAGCTTTCGGCGGCGACGAAGCAGGCGGCGCCGCTCACCGTTGCCAACTCTGCCGTGCTCGACAGTGGTACGCGCCGCATCGTACTCCTCGAGCGTGGCGCCGGCCTGTACGAACCGCGCGAGGTGAAGCTCGGGCGCCGCGGTGATGACTACACGGAAGTGCTCGAGGGTATCGCTGAAGGTGAGCGCGTCGTCACGAGTGCCAACTTCCTCATCGACGCGGAGAGCAATCTCAAGAGCGCATTGGGTGGATTCGGCGCGCATTCGCACGGCGGCGCTGACAACGTGAGCACCAATGCCGGTGCGTCCGGAGCCGCGCAGACGCGACCACGCGGAGCGCCAACCTCCTCGATGGACATGTCGACGGCACAAGACGCAGACGCGCACGCAGGAGCACATTGAGGTGCTCGGTCGAATTATCGAATGGTCGGCGCGGCATATCTTTCTCGTGCTACTGGCCACTGTCCTGATCGTTGCCGCAGGCGTCTTTACCGTCATCAAAACGCCACTCGATGCACTGCCCGATCTGTCGGATGTACAGGTCATTGTTTATACGGAATACCCCGGGCAGGCGCCGCAGGTTGTCGAAGACCAGGTTACCTACCCGCTCAGCACCGCACTGCTGAGCGTGCCGCGCTCAAGGGTGGTGCGGGGTTTCTCCAATTTTGGCGCCTCTTTCGTCTACGTCATTTTCGAGGATGGCACCGACATCTACTGGGCCCGCTCTCGCGTTCTTGAGTACCTCAATTTCGCCGCGAGTCGACTGCCGCGCGGCGTCACGCCGGCGCTCGGACCCGATGCGACCGGCGTGGGTTGGGTATATCAATACGCAGTCCTGGGCGCAAAGCGCTCGCTTGCAGAATTGCGCGCGATCCAGGACTGGTTCATCCGTTACCAGCTCACGAAGGCGCAGGGGGTGGCGGAAGTCGCGAGTGTCGGCGGCTTTGTCAAGACGTACCAAGTCACCGTCGATCCGCGCAAGCTCCAGGCCTACGGTATCCCGCTCAAGACCGTCACGGACGTGATCCGCGCGAGCAATCAGGATGTCGGCGGACGCGCCATCGAGATGGCCGAGACGGAGTACGTGGTGCGCGGTCGCGGGTACCTGCGCGGTATTTCAGATCTGGAGAATCTGGTCGTCAAAGTAGTGAACGGTACACCCGTGCTGCTCGCAGGTGTGGCTCGTGTCGAGCTCGCACCCGACGAGCGGCGTGGCATCACGGAGTTGAACGGAGAAGGCGAGGTGGTGGCCGGCATTGCCATGGCGCGCTATGGTCAAAATGCCCTCGATGTCATCCATAACCTCAAGGAGCGGATTAAAGAGATTTCGGACGGCTTACCGCAGGGCGTCTCGATCGTGCCCGTGTACGACCGCTCCGAGCTCATTCACCGCGCCGTCAAGAACCTGAGCAGAACGCTGCTCGAGGAAAGCCTGATCGTCGCACTGGTCTGTGTCGTGTTTCTGCTCCACGCCCGTAGTGCGCTGGTGGCCATTCTCATGCTGCCGATCGGCGTGCTGATTGCGTTCATCGCCATGCGCTCGCTGGGGCTCAATTCGAACATCATGAGCCTCGGGGGGATCGCGATAGCCATCGGGGCGATGGTCGATGCGGCGATCGTGATGATCGAGAACGCCCACAAGCACATCGAGCACCTGAAGCCCGGCGAGTCGCGCCTGGAGGCGGTCATTGCGGCCTGCCGCGAGGTGGGACCGGCGCTATTTTTCAGCCTTCTCATCATCACCGTCTCGTTTCTGCCGGTCTTCACGCTCGAATCGCAGGAGGGCCGGATGTTCCGGCCACTCGCCTATACCAAAACGTTTGCGATGGCCGGCGCGGCGCTCCTGTCGATCACGCTCGTGCCGGTGCTGATGTACCTCTTCATCCGCGGGCGCATTCCCTCCGAACAGCGCAACCTGCTTGTGCGGGGCCTGATCTGGGCCTACCGACCCGTGATTGCCTGGGTGCTGCGCCACAAGATCGTCACGATCGCCAGCGCTGCCGCGCTGCTGGTCGCGACCGCTTTACCGTGGTCACGTCTGGGCAGCGAGTTCATGCCGGTGCTGAACGAAGGGACACTGCTCTATATGCCCTCTACGCTGCCGAGTATTTCGGTGACGGAGTCGGCGCGCCTGTTACAAACGCAGGACAAGATTTTGCGTCGCTTTCCTGAGGTTGCTTCGGTGTTCGGCAAGGCCGGTCGCGCGAACAGCGCGACCGATCCGGCGCCGCTCGAAATGGCTGAAACCATCATTGGACTGAAGCCTGAGAATGAGTGGCGCGCGGGCATGACCATCGACAAACTAATCACGGAGCTCGACCAGGCCGTGCAACTTCCGGGCGTTACTAACGCCTGGACCATGCCAATTAAGGCGCGCATTGACAGGCTCTCGACCGGCATTCGCACACCGATCGGCATCTAGGTATTCGGGAAGGAGCTCGGCGAACTGGATCGTCTCGCCAAAGAG
>JANMXS010000273.1:0-3288 GCA_031394335.1 Burkholderiales bacterium | reverse complement strand
CACTGCTCAGGCAGCACCGGCTGGCCGTCGAAATGCATATAGAACAGAATCGTTTTCGCGCCCGCCACTTTTTTTGAATACTCCGCATACACCAGCGGTTTGCCGTCGTTCGCGAGTTGTCGCGTGACGAACCCGCGCTTGGAAAACGCGGCCTCAAGCCACGTGGCGTTTTTCACGATGTCCGCCGGGGCAATCGCGTCATTGGGCATCGACAGCAGTTCGAAATATTCCTTGAAGCTGGCCTGCGTGCTCTTCAGCACTTGTTCTGGCGACGGTACGGTCTGGGCATGGACGGTGGAGATGGCGATGAGGTTTGTTGCGATGGTGACGATGGCGAGCAGGTGACGTGGTTTCATTTTTTGGGGACGGATCAAGATATTGAACGAGGGTGTATCTTCGGCGCAGCGCGGGACGCTGTCAAACACTTGTGCCTGAGCGGCCATGAAAGGCGGCAATAAAAAAGGGGCCGCAAGCGGCCCCTTTTCAACTGCACGATCGCACAAATTATTTCAGCGGCGTGTAATTCACCGGCAACCAGGTGTATCCCTTGCCATTGGTTGTGACATGGCCGATGCCCGGGAACGACAGGTGGGTGGCGGCGACCAGATAACCACCCTTGGCGGCTTCGGCGTAGGCTTTCTTGCGCTGCACGGCGGCGGTCTTGCTGTCGGTATCGAACTTGATGGTGACTGACGGGTTGTCGAACTGCACCGCCGCGACGTGCATCAAATCGCCCCACAACATCAGTTTCTGGCCCTTGCTTTCGACCACGTAAACGCTGTGGCCGGGGGTGTGACCTGCCGTGACGATCGCTTTGATGCCGGGCAGCAAATCGGTGTTGCCGTCAAAGGCCTTGAATTTGCCAGCCTTGACGTAGGGGTTCAACGAGGCCATTGCGCCCTGGAAAAAACCCTTGTCGCCGTCGGCGGCCTTGTCCAGATTGGCCTGGCTCAACCAGAAGTCAGCGTCTTTTTTGTCGGCGCGCACCACTGCATTCGGGAATACCAGCTTGTCGCCGGCCATCAAACCGCCGACGTGATCAGCGTGCATATGCGTAATGTAAATCTCATCGACCTGCTCGGGTTGATAACCGGCGGCTTTCAGGTTGGTTACCAGGTTGCCCAGCGTGGGGCCGAACAGGCCGGCAGCGCCGGTGTCGATCAGCACCAATTTTTCACCGGTGTTGATGAGGTAGCCGTTGACGGATGTTTCTAGCGGATTCTTCAAATATGACTTGGCCAGCGCCTTGTCGATGGCAGCCGGTTTGATATTGGTCAGCAGGTCGCGAACCGGGAGATTCACCGTGCCGTCGGACAAGGCGGTGACTTCAAAATCGCCCAGCATCATGCGGTAATAGCCTGGGGCGGACGTTTTGACCATCGGTGCGGCGGCCTCGGCGGCGCTGCTGGCGAACAAGGCGATGGCGGTGGTCGCGGCCAGGGCAGCGACAACTTTGCGGTGAAGGGTATTGAGATTGATCATGCCAAATACTCCGAAGGGTTGCGAACAAGGGAACAGCAAAAAGACGGAACAGAGTGTAGGTTTGGGATTATGCCAAATTCTTGCAAATGTTGCGCCGCAATATGTTGTGCTCAGGTTTCACGGCGGTTGATGTGATGGCGGCGCAGATGGCGCGATGCGCCGCCTCCGATAGCGAGATCACTCTCGCTGGCAACCCACATTCAATGAGCCGTATGTGCACGCAGATTGCCTTCCAAATCATCGATGCCGCCTACTGCGCCTCGATCCATCGATTGATCTTCGCCTCCAGCACCGTCAATGGCAAACCGCCATCCTTGAGAATTTCATTGTGGAACACGCGCAGGTCGAAGCGCGGCCCGAGTTTCAGCTCGGCGCGGCGGCGCAATTCCATGATCTTCAGCTCGCCGATCTTGTAGGCCAGCGCCTGACCGGGAATCGCCATATAGCGTTCGATTTCCTGTACCGCGTCTTCCGGCCGGCCACCTTCGTTTTCAATCGAGTAGGCAATCGCCTGTTCGCGCGTCCAGCCCTTGGCGTGCATGCCGGTATCCACCACCAGGCGGATGGCGCGATGCATTTCGCCCAACAGGCGACCGAGGTACTGGTAGGGATCGTCGTACACGCCCAACTCATTGCCAAGGCTTTCCGCGTACAGGCCCCAGCCCTCGCTGTAGGCCGTGAACGAGGTAAAACGTCGGAAGCGCGGCAAGGACGATTCAATCGCCAACGACAGCTGAAAATGATGACCCGGCAAACCTTCATGTAGAAATAGCGAGGTCATCTTCGGTGTGGTGTAGGTAGTGGCATCGCGCACTGGCGCATAGAACACGCCGGGCCGCGAGCCGTCCGCCGTGCCGGTACCGTAATGGGCAGCAGCAGTAGCCTTGGTGATTTCCGGCTCGCCGCGAATCACCAGCGCCGAACGCGGCTTGCGTAAAAACGTCTTGTCCAGCAGCGGCTCAACGCGTTTCTGAATCACACGATAGGCATCGAGCACTTCCGCTTCCGTCTTGAACGGCGTCAGGCTCGCGTTGCCGGCGATAGAGCCCAGGAAGGCCTGCAAATCACCCTTGAACCCAACCTGCTGCCGCACCTTGTCCATCTCGCCGCGAATTCGCGCAACTTCACGCAGACCAATTTGATGGATCTCCTCCGGGCTCAGTGTGGTGGCGGTGGATTGGCGCGCCAGAAATGCATATTTTGCGGCGCCATTCGGCGTGCTGCCGAGGCCGGCGGTATCGCGACAGCGCGGCAAGTATTCCTTTTCGATAAAGGTATGCAGACGCGTGAAGGCGGGCGTGATTTTCTCTTCCACCATCTTTCGATAGGTGGCCGTCAGGCGCATGCGGTCGGCCTCCGAAAAACTGGCCGGAAATTTTTTTACCGGCACGTAAAATCCGCTGAGTGCAGGGTCGGTGACGATTTGCGATTTCAACTGCGGCAGTGCTTTGGCCGTCAACACTTTCGGCAGCACTATCTGCTTAGCGATACCCTCGCGCATATTGGCGATCGCCGAATCGGCCCAGTCCGGGAAGCCTTCCATGCGCTGCAAGAATTGTTCGTAGTGCTTGACGGTGCGAAACGGTTGCGCACCCTCGGTGCTGGCAAACTCCACCAGCGTCACCGGCAGCGAATAGAACTGGTTGAGCGGCGTCAGGTAGAAATCGTATTGCAGTTCTTCCAGGCGCAGGGTGGCGCGGTATTCCAGCACCGCGCGCGTCAAGCGATCGGCTTCCGGCAACTGCTGTGCATCGATTTTCTTCAGCGCGTTCAGGGTGTCAATCTGCAAGGCCTGCTCGCGTTCGC
>JANMXS010000272.1:0-15236 GCA_031394335.1 Burkholderiales bacterium | reverse complement strand
CGCGCGCCTCGCGCTGGCGCAGATGGCCGGCCCGCAGGCGCGCTTCGGCTGGTGGGGCCAGCACGCTACGACGCTATGGACGGTGGCGGTTTGGCTTTGGCTGTATCGCCTCGGTCGCGCGGAAGAACGTCGCGTATTGATCCTGTGCACCGCCATTGCCGGCTTCGGTGAAGTGGTGCTGTCGCTGGGCTGGGGAATCTACGACTACCAGTTCCACAATGTGCCGCTGTTCGTACCGCCGGGTCATGCGCTGCTGATGACCCTGGGGCTGATCGTTGCGGGTAAATTAGCAAAACTCAAGGCGGGGCGCGCCTTCCAGGCCATTTTCCCTTGGATCGCCTTTATTTACGCGGGGTTTGCCTGGTGGCGCGATTTTGATCGCTTCGGCACCCTGCTGTTCGGCGTGTTTGCGATCTGCATGATATTCGGGCGCTCGAAAATGTTGTACGCGACCATGTTCGTGCTGGCGCTGATCATGGAGCTGTACGGCACCGCGCTTGGCAACTGGGTGTGGATCGCCGTCACGCCGGGTTTGAATTTCAGCGCATTCAACCCGCCATTTTCAGCGGGCGCGTTCTATTGCCTGCTCGATCTTTTGGTGCTGGCGGCGCTAAGCGCCTGGCCACCGGCAAAGGTTCAGGTCGCGGCGGCTGCCGATGCAAGTTCGCGCTGACGGCGCGATTCAAACAGGCACACACCGCTGGCTACCGATACGTTCAAGCTCTCGACGGAACCGAACATCGGGATGCTGACGATCTGGTCGCAGTTCTCGCGCGTGAGCCGGCGCAGGCCCTCACCCTCGGCGCCCAGCACCCAGGCCAGCGGGCCGGCCAGCTTGGCATCGAACAGCGAACTCTCGCCGCCCTCATCCGCGCCGACGATCCAGATATTGCGATCTTTCAACTCGCGCAGGGTGCGCGCCAGATTGGTCACCGTAATATAGGGCACGTTCTCGGCTGCACCTGAGGCCACCTTCATCACGGTCGCAGTCAGCCCCACGCTGCGATCTTTCGGCGCGATCACCGCATGCACACCGGCCGCATCGGCGACGCGCAAGCAGGCGCCGAGGTTATGCGGGTCGGTGACGCCGTCGAGCAGCAGCAGGAATGGCGGCGCGTCGATGGTATCGAGCACATCCTCAACGAACTGCGGCAGCTTGGTCGGCTCCACCACCGCCACCACGCCCTGGTGGCGCGCATGGCCGGTCATGCCATCGATGCGCACGCCATCAACCTGCATCACGCGCACATTGCGCTCCTTGGCATTGGCGATCAAATCCTGCATGCGCTTGTCGATGCGCTTGGCATCGACGAATAACTCTTTCACGCTGTCGGCACGCACACGCAAGCGCGAGGTCACCGCGTGAAAACCGAACACCACTTGCTGCTTCATTATTTCTTGTGCTTTCTCGACAGCAAGGCGCCGGTCGACTTGCCTTTGGCCGGTAATTTGGGGGTTGGCTTCGGCACTGCGGCGCGCGGCACTTTGCGTGGCGCAATCGCGTTGCCATCACTATCGAGGCCGGCCAGCGGCGTGGTTGGCGGGTTGGCGCTGGTGACGGTAGAGACCTTCTTGTCTGTCCTTGGTATCGCTGCGGACGCGGACGCAGGAACATTGGCGGCGCGTGAAGGCTGCACCCCCTTCTTGATCAATGCAGGTGCGGCGTGTGGCGTGGCTTCCTTTGCGCCATGTTTACTGCCTCGCATACCTGGTTCTTTGCCCGGTTTTTTATTGAACGCGGGTGCAATGCCGGCGCGTTCAACAACTGTATCAACATCATCATCCGTGTCTGCGCGTGCCGCAGTGGCAACTTTAGGCCGTTCACTGGCCAGACCAAAATCGATCTTGCTGGTTTCGATATCGACCCGTACCACCTTGATATTGACGCGATCGGCGAGCTGGTACTTCTTGCGGGTGCGCTCACCCATGATCATGTGTTTGTCTTGATCAAAGTGGAAATAATCCTGGCCCAGCTCGGAAATATGCACCAGGCCTTCGACATAGACTTCATCAAGGGTGACAAAAATACCAAAGCCGGTCACGCCGGTAATGGTGCCGGTGAATTCTTCGCCGAGGCGATCCTTCATGTAATAACACTTCAGCCAGGCGGTGACATCGCGCGTGGCTTCATCGGCACGGCGCTCGGTGGCGGAACATTGCGCGCCGAGCTCTTCCCAGGTCGCTTTCGGGTCATAGACCTGGCCATTGATCACCGCCTTGATGGCGCGATGCGTGAGCAGATCAGGGTAGCGGCGAATCGGCGAGGTGAAGTGCGTATAGGCTTCATAGGCGAGGCCGAAGTGACCGGCGTTGTCGGGGCTGTATACCGCCTGCTTCATCGAGCGCAGCATTACCGTTTGCAACAGCGGCGCATCGGGGCGCAGCTTGATCTTGGCCAGCACTTCGCCGTAATTGCCCGGCGTCGGCTCCTTGCCGCCCATCAGTTGCAGGCCAAAATCCTTGAGCATCGCGCGCAACGCGGTGAGCTTGTCTTCACTGGGGCGCTCATGCACGCGGTACAGCGTGGCATGTTCATGCTCGGCAAGATAGTTGGCTGCGCACACATTGGCGGCCAACATGCACTCCTCGATCAAACGGTGGGCATTATTGCGCACGGTCGGCACAATCTTTTCGATCTTGCCACCGTCGTCGAACATCATCATCGTTTCGGTGGTTTCAAAATCGATCGCGCCGCGCTTGTTGCGTGCTGCCAGCAGCACCTGGAATACCTGATCAAGCATCTGCAGATGCGGGATTATTTTGGCGTCTATTTTTTCATCGAGGCCGTGATCCGCGGGCATGCCGTAGATCGCCTTGGCGACCTTGGTATAGGTGAGTCGCGCGGCGGAGTGGAACACGGCTTCCATGAAGTGATAGCGCTTGACTTCACCGGTGGCCGAAATCGACATATCGCAAACCAGCGCCAAGCGATCGACCGCTGGCTTCAGCGAACACATTTCGTTGGACAACACTTCCGGCAGCATCGGAATCACGCGGCGCGGGAAGTACACCGAGTTTCCGCGCAGGCGCGCTTCGCGATCGAGCGCATCACCGTTCTTCACGTAATGCGAGACGTCGGCAATCGCCACCAGCAGGCGGAAACCCTTGCCCTGGCGTTCGCAATACACCGCGTCGTCAAAATCCCTGGCGGTCTCGCCGTCGATGGTCACAAACGGCAAGGCGCGCAAATCCTCGCGGCCATCCATATCCTTGGCCGATACTTTTTTCGGTACTTTCTTTTCCAGCGCAACGACATCATCCGGCCACTCGTGCGGCAGATCGTGCTTGCGCAGTGCGATCTCGATTTCCATGCCGGGGTCGGCGTAATTGCCCAGCACCTCGCGTACGCGCGCCACCGGCTCGGAGTTCTTCGATGGCTGCACCACCAGATCAACCATCACCACCTGTCCGGCCTTGGCGCCGCCGTCGTAACCCGGCTCGACCAGGATGTCCTGGCTGATGCGCTTGTTTTCGGCGATCACGAAATACACGCCGTGCTCGACAAACAGGCGGCCCACCACCTTGGTATTGCCGCGCTCGATCACTTCGACAATGCTGGCCTCGCGGCGTCCGCGCCGATCCAAACCGATTTCACGCACCACCGCGCGGTCGCCGTGCAGCACGCGATGCATTTGCTTCGGTCCCAGGAACAGGTCGTCGGAGCCATCGTCCGGCACCAGAAACCCGAAACCATCCGGGTGCCCCTGCACCTTGCCGGTAATGAGGTCGAGCTTGCCGATCAGGCAGATATCGCCCTTGCGGTTGCGCATCACCTGGCCATCGCGTTCCATCGCGTTCAGGCGGCGAATAAAGCCATCCTGCTCGGAATCGACGATTTCCAATTTGCTGGCCAGCGTCGCCATATCCAGCGGAATACCGGCCTCGGTCAGCACCTCGAGGATCAACTCACGGCTGGCGATGGGGTTTTCGTATTTTTCGGCTTCGCGGGCCCGATGCGGGTCGGCGGCACGCGCTGAAGCGGGCTTGGCGGACGTTTTTGCTTTTGAATTCTTCGATCGTGTGGACAAGTGTGGTCTTTTCAGATATATTTCGGCCTCATTTTACGCGAGAGTCCTGCTCTCGTGTCGGTATCTTGCCCGGATGGCGGAATTGGTAGACGCACTAGGTTCAGGTCCTAGCGGTGGCAACACTGTGGAGGTTCGAGTCCTCTTTCGGGCACCAAATAAAGACGGTCAGCGAAAGCTGGCCGTTTTTGTTTGCGTGCACGAAAAGTGAAGCCCTGCGGCTTCACGTGGGGACGAGAAAGGTTCGGCTCCGACGAACCGGGGTCGCGGCACGTGACCGAGTCCTCTTTCGGGCACCAAACAATGACGGTCAGCGAAAGCTGGCCGTTTTTGTTTGGTGAACGAAAGTGAAGCCCAGTGGCTTCACGTGGGGACGAGAAGGGTTCGGCTCCGTCCGAACCGGGGTCGCGGGACGTGACCGAGTCCTCTTTCGGGCACCAAATAAAGACGGTCAGCGAAAGCTGGCCGTTTTTGTTGCAGGCTTGTCAAGTCGATGCGAAACCAGCAAATCGCGATACTCATGCTGTCCAGTGGGTACGCTAGCTGTTCCCGCTCGCCACCCGTTGTGTCAGGCGCCGTACCTTGTCCAGGTTAAGCGCCTATTCGGCGTCGACAACCCGGGTACTTCATGGCCACAGCTGACGGACGCGTGATCACGCGTCTCTTGGCACCAGCCGCGTCAATTCGCTGCCGATTGCGCGTGCCAGCTCTTCGCCGGACGCCTGCCCGAGAAAATTGATCAGCACATTCTCGATATTGCGCAATTTCAGGCGCAGCTCAGGTGCGCTGCTACAGCTGTCGATCTCGTTCATCAGCAAGGTGGCGACAGGGCCGATCCGATGATTGATCTCGTTGATGGCCCTTTGCTTGACGACGGCAAGCACTTGCGGATCATTCGCGGCGGGCACATAGGCGGTGCGGGCGGGATCGAGTTCGTAGGCAGGGACGATTTCAATAAAACCTTCCGCTACCAGTTGCTCACAGGTTTCCTCAGCTTCGCCGGGACGCATCAGCACCGACATCTCGGCAATATCCTTGTTGCCGTCGACGAGTATCAAGGCGCGGCGCAGCTTCATCGCCAGTCCGCGGACACGCCTTTCGATCTCGGCAGTGCCTTTGTCAGTTTTGCGATAAACAGTAGTGTCTTGCATGAAGCGACCGATTTTTGATCATCATTATTGGTTTAATCCGGCCATTTTCGAACCGGAGCATTGCAGTCAAAAGATACGCGCATCCAGCGCGTTCAGATGCGCTGCGCATAGCGCTCAGCCGAATAGATTCAGTCAAATGGCCGCTGCAAAACAATCGTTTCTTCGCGATCCGGCCCTGTCGAAATGATCGCGATCGGCGCACCCACCAGCGTTTCCATGCGCCGCAAATAAGTTTGCGCCGCCTTCGGTAACTGATCCCATTCCTTGATGCCAAAGGTGCTATCGCTCCAGCCGGGATGGTCTTCGTAAATCGGTTCGCAATCGGCGATGTTCTCGGCGCCGTAGGGAAGAATATCGGTCACCTTGCCATTGAGGCGGTAGCCGGTGCAGATACGCAAGGTTTCCAGCCCGTCGAGCACATCGAGCTTGGTAATGCACAAGCCGGTCAGGCCGTTGATCTGCGCCGCACGTTTCAGGGCCGCGGCATCAAACCAGCCGCAGCGACGCGGGCGTCCGGTCACCGAGCCGAATTCATTACCGCGCTTGCGCAGGCGCTCACCGACTTCATCCTCAAGCTCGGTCGGGAACGGGCCCGAGCCGACGCGCGTCGCGTAGGCTTTGGTGATGCCGAGCACATAGTGCAACGACTGCGGTCCGACACCGGCACCAGCCGAGGCCTGGCCAGCCAGGCAGTTCGATGAGGTAACGTACGGGTAGGTACCGTGATCAACATCAAGCAAGGCGGCTTGCGCGCCTTCAAACAGCAATTGTTTGCCGTCCTGCATCAGCTTGTTCAACTCTGCCGACACATCGGCAATCATCGGCTTGAGGCGCTCGGCCATCTTCAGCGTGGGCTCGAACACTGAATCGAAGCTGACTGCCGCCACCCCCAGATATTTGGTAAGCACGAAATTGTGATAATCGAGCACATCGACCAGCTTGTCGCGGAAGCGTTCGGGGAACAGCAGGTCGTTGAGACGGATCGCGCGACGTGCCACCTTGTCTTCATAAGCCGGGCCGATACCGCGACCGGTGGTACCCAGCTTTTCGGCGCCCATCTTGATCTCGCGCGCCTGATCGAGCGCAACGTGATACGGCAAAATCAGCGGGCAAGCCTGCGAGATGCGCAAACGGTTGACAACATCAAGGCCGGCAGCTGTGAGTTCATCGATTTCCTGCAGCAGCGCTTCTGGCGACAGCACCACACCGTTGCCGATGAAGCAGGTGACGTGCGGATGCAGCATGCCGGAAGGCAGCAGGCGCAGGATGGTTTTCTTGCCATTGACCACCAGCGTATGCCCGGCGTTATGTCCGCCCTGAAAGCGCACCACGCCAGCGACATCGTCAGTCAGCCAATCGACGATCTTGCCCTTGCCTTCGTCACCCCACTGCGTGCCGATAACGACCACATTTTTTGCCATGCTGAAAATCCTTTAGGGTTAAATCTTGAGTGGCACGACCGTCCAGCGGCCAGCCTTGAAAATCAATTCGCGGCCGCAGCCTAGCTCATGCACATGCGCGTCATGACCCGGCAGGCGCGTGATGACAGTTTCACCATTGCCGCGTAACCTTGTAATTTCGTGTTCCGCATCGGCATCAGGCTTCAACGGTGCCAGGATCGCCCCGGTTGAGACCGCATCCGCCACCAGCGGCAGCAGCGCTTTCAAATCCATGGAAAAGCCCGTTGCCGGACGGGCGCGGCCGAAGGCTTTGCCGATTTCATCGTAACGTCCACCGCGCGCGACCGCATCGGATGCACCTGCAGCGAAAGCGGCGAAGACAATGCCACTCTCGTAATTGAAACCACCCAGCTCCGCCAGATCAATGCTGACCGCGATGCCCTGCGCTGAAAAATGCTGCTCAATCTCGACCAGTTGCGCGAGCGCATCGGCGATGCGCGAGTCGCGCGGCAACAGCTGTCGGGCGCGCTGCAGCACTTCCTTGCCGCCATACAGCACTGGCAACGCCAGAAACGCGGCCTGCCGAGTATCGAGGTGCGCCGTAAGCTGCGTCAACGTCGGCACATCCTTGGCTTCGGTCGCCATAAAAATCTGTTCGGCGAGTTCGGCATCGACCGCAGCAAGGTCGATCAGGGCACGAAAAATCGCCGGATGCCCAATATCAAGCTGTAGCGCCTGCACGCCAATGGCGGCCAGCGCATCAATCATCAACTGCTGGATTTCGATGTCCGCTTCCAGTCCGGCGTGACCGTAAATTTCTGCGCCGGCCTGAAACGGCTGGCGGCTTTTCCCCAAGCCGTTGGGCAAGGTATGCAGCACGCTGCCGGCATAACAGAGGCGCGACACGCCCTGCCGGTTGAGCACATGCGCATCGATGCGCGCCACTTGCGGCGTGGTATCGGCGCGGATGCCCATCATGCGGCCCGACAGCTGGTCGACCAGCTTGAACGTGGCGAGATCCATATCGTGCCCGGTGCCTGACAGCAGCGAGTCAACGTATTCGAGCAGCGGTGGCACCACCAGCTCGTAACCGTGAACCGCAAACAAGTCGAGCGCCACGCGTCGCATGCGCTCGAGTTTCTTCGCGTCCTGCGGCAGTACGTCCTCAATATGTTCGGGTAGAGCCCAGGTTCTCATTTACGTAATCCAATAAAGCATGACAAGTCCAGCCAGCATAGACGCCAGTCCAGCCACCCGCAATTGACCGTCCGGCAGGGCCAAAATACGCTGGAAGGCCTCTTTCCAGGCCCGCGGCGCCACAAACGGCAGGATGCCCTCAAATACCAGCATCAGCGCAAATCCCACCAGCAGCAATTCACTCAATTTGACCAACTTTCGGTAGCCTGCACACATGCAAAGCAGGCAAAAACACATTCAAAACACAAGCAAAAACGGCGCGCCCCTGTTTGGAGCGCGCCGTTGCAGAATTATACGCGAATGTGGCTGATACGTTGGAACTGCCGCGTCATTCCTTGTTTCGCAACGTCAGGCGATTATTTCTTGCCCTTGTTGGGATTCTTCAGATATTTGAAGAAATCGGAATTGGGTTCCAGAACCATCACATCGCTGCGATTGCGGAAGCTGTTCCGGTACGCATCCATGCTGCGGTAAAAGGAATAGAACTCGGGGTTCTTGCTGAACGCCTGCGCATAAATCTTCGAGGCCTGGGCATCGCCATCGCCCTTGACCTTCTGCGCTTCGCGGTAGGCTTCGGCGATGATGATATCGCGTTGCCGCTCGGCGTCGGCGCGAATTTTTTCTGCCTCGCCCGAACCGGTGGAACGCAGCTCATTGGCCACCCGCTTGCGCTCCGAATCCATGCGCCGGTAAACGTCGGCGCTGATCTCGGGCACCAGGTCGACGCGCTTCAGGCGTACGTCGAGCACCTCGATGCCGATACTGCGCGCGTCCTTGTCAGTCTTGAGACGCAAGTTCGACATGATCTTGTCGCGTTCACCGGAAATCACCTCGGCCAATGTACGTTGACCGAACTCGGCGCGCAGATCGTCATTCACGCTTTGCGACAGGCGCACTTCGGCACGCGTCAGGTCGCCGCCGGTCGACACAAAAAACTGTTTGACGTCGATGATGCGGTATTTGACGAAGGAATCGACCAGAACGTTGTTCTTTTCCTTGGTCTGGATGCGCTCGGCATCCTTGGCATCAAGTGTCTGGATACGGGTGTCGTATAGGCGGATGTTTTCAACCAGTGGCACTTTGAAATAAAGACCGGGTTCGGTCTGGATCGCTACCACTTCACCGAGGCGGAAACGGATCGCCGCCTGGCGCTGATCCACCGTGTAGGCAGACATGACAATAAGCAGCAGCAATAGCGCGGCACCGATGGCAAATACGGGAAAATTCTTTTGCATGGTCGTATCCTGGCGTCGATTAGCGGTTGCGCAGCGCACTGGCGCGCGAGGTATCGGGCGGTACTGTCGCCGGCGGTACCTCGGTTGCAGGCGTCACGTTGCGCGGCGTCGAGTTATCGCTGGTGGCCGGCCCGCCGGGTTGGGCCGTCATCTGGATAATCTTGTCGAGCGGCAGATAAAGCAGATTCTGCCCGCCCTTCTGATCGATCAACACCTTGCTGGTGCTTTGCATGATCTGCTGCATCACGTCGAGATACATGCGTTCACGCGTAACACCGGGCGCCTTTTCATACTCGGTAAGGGTTTGCGAGAAGCGCGAGGCGTCGCCCTGTGCATTCGCGATCACCCGCTGCTTGTAGCCCTGCGCCTCTTCGGTCAAGCGCGCGGCGGCGCCCTTGGCCTTGGGCAGAATGTCATTGGCATAGGCCTCGCCCTCGTTCTTGAGGCGTTCACGATCCTGCTTGGCACGCACCGCATCGTCAAAACTGCCCTGCACCTGCTCCGGCGGCTGGGCGTTTTGCATGGTCACCGTAGAGATCTGGATGCCGGTCTTGTAACGATCCAGAATCGACTGCATCAATAACTTCGCGCGCGCGCCGATGTCGGCACGCCCCTCGTAGAGCACAAAATCCATCTTGCTCTTGCCGACGATCTCGCGCATTGCGGTCTCGGCAACCTGGCGCACGGCTTCCTGCGGGTCGCGGTTGTTGAACAGAAATTCTTCCGGGCTTTTCAGGATGTACTGAACCGCAAACTGCACGTCGACGATATTCTGATCCTCAGTGAGCATCAGCGCCTCTTCCTTCATCTTGGTCTTCTGGTTGTTGCGATGGCCAACCTCGATCGCGCGAACCTGCGACACGTCAACGATTTCGACAGTCTCGATCGGATACGGAATGCGCCAGCGCGGACCGGGCATGGTGGTCTGCGTGTATCGGCCAAGGCGCAGCTCGATGCCGCGCTTGCCCTCTTCCACGATGTAAAAACCGCTGGCCAGCCACACCGCAACCGCCAGACCGGCCGCGAGCGCAAAGCCGCCACCCATGGCCGCCTTGCTGGGCCCACCGGAATTGTTGTCGCTGCCGCCATTGCGATTGCTGCCAAACAGACCGCCGAGCTTTTTGTTCAGCTTGTCGAAGATTTCATTGAGGTCCGGCGGTCCCTCGCTATCCTTGTTGCCGCCGCGCTTGCCCCATTGCGGATCGTTCATCGACATCTCCGTCGCATCACCGCGCGCGAAGCGCCGTGCGTCAATTTTATATTTCAACAGCGCGAACGGATATACCGTCGCGGCCAGCGGCCACAACAACAGGCTTCGATCAAATGATCGCAACATACTTAGTCCACTCCGAGGTGCGCAATTTCATGTGAATGCGCTTGGTCAATCAAAATTGCTTCATCCTGCACTATTGCCGCGTCTCCATAATCGGGACGCACAGCAGGACTGGTATTTTCTGCATGCTCCCGAATCGTATCCCGCAGCAGGTCCATCCCGCTTCCCGTCGCGGCACTGACCCGCAACTCGGAGATATTACCATCCTCATTGCGCAAGGCCGTGGCCGGCGGCAAACCTTCCAGCCGATCGATTTTATTGTAGACAATCACTTGCGGAATATCGTCCGCGCCGATTTCAGCCAGCACCTTGTTGACTTCAGCAATCTGCTCATCGCACAGGGGATTTGACGCATCCACCACGTGCAGCAGTACATCCGCCTCAACCGCTTCGGTCAGGGTAGCGTGGAAGGCGGCGACCAGGCTGTGCGGCAGATTGCGAATAAAGCCTACCGTGTCGGAAAGTGCGACATTGACCGATGGCGCGATAAACAGGCGGCGCGTGGTGGTATCGAGCGTCGCGAACAGCTGGTCGGCAACATAGGCGCCGGAGCGCGTCAACCGGTTAAACAGGGTGGACTTGCCCGCGTTCGTATAGCCGACGATCGATACCGAGAAGGTGCCGGCGCGGCGGCGTGCATTTCGCTGGGTAGTGCGCTGGCGTTCGAGCTTTTTCAGGCGGTCCTTGAGCTTCTTGATGCTTTCGCCGACCAGACGCCGGTCGATCTCGAGCTGGGATTCGCCGGGGCCGCCGCGAACGCCAATACCGCCGCGCTGGCGCTCCAGGTGGGTCCAGCCGCGTACCAGGCGCGTCAGCAAATGCTGCATCTGTGCAAGTTCAACCTGCAGCTTGCCTTCCGCCGAGCGCGCGCGCTGTGCAAAAATATCCAGGATCAGATCGGTGCGGTCGATCACGCGCACGCCGACGATTTTTTCAACGTTGCGGATTTGAATCGGTGACAGCTGGTGATTGAACACCACCAGCGATGCATCGGCGTCCTTGACCGCTTCGGCGATTTCTTCCACCTTGCCACTGCCGGCGAAGGTCGCCGGGTCAGGCTTGTAGCGCTTGCCGGTAATGGTGTCGGCGACCAACGCGCCTGCACTCGAAATCAGCTCGACCGCTTCTTCAAGCTGCGCTTCGAAGAAGGCATCGTGGAAATCGATACCGACCAGAACGGCAGCGCCTTTGGGTGCAGCAGATTGGGCAAAATTGGGTTTCATCGGTTATGACGTGAGCAACCGCCGCAACTGCCGGCGGACGCGGAGTGAACTCAGCAACCTTCCATTGCCGCATTGAACATCAGCATCACTGTAGACGTGATGGAAGCGCATCGTCGTGGCGCACCAAAGCCTGATTTTGCCGCAACTCGCAACTGAAAGGCCGCGGTCTTCAGCCCGCCCCAACTGACCTCGTCGACGAATCTCAGCCGTCAGCTGGCGGATCAAAAGGTACCGTGACAGGACGGGCCGGCACCACCGTCGAAATCGCGTGCTTGTAGACCATTTGCGTGACGGTGTTTTTCAGCAACACCACGTACTGGTCGAACGATTCGATCTGGCCCTGCAGCTTGATGCCGTTCACAAGGTAAATCGAGACTGGGACGTGTTCCTTACGCAGTATGTTCAGGAACGGGTCTTGTAATAGTTGCCCTTTGGCGCTCATATTCTTATTCTCCAGCTTTTGGTTAGGTCCGGGGCTGCAAAAAGCACCGGATGGGAAGGTACATTTATAGCCGAATCCGGTGAAATCCGCTATCCACGCATTGCGGCAGCGTGAGAGACAGCAAAATACGGTCCGGGTTCCGGGGTTCAGGAAATTTGCCGCCGCTCAATAGCTGCGAACGGAAACAAGACAGCAAGATTCCCAGCACTATTCTACGTAAATAGTGACGAACCGGTTTTTTTCAAGCAAATTTGCGTTTCATGCGAATTCGCCCGCGGCGACGCTGGTTTTCCTGGCTGGCCGTCAGCACCTGTGGTTTGCGATCCGCGTACGGGTTGTGGCCCTTCTTGAGTTCGACGCGCAGGGGCGTCCCTTTCAGCTTGAACGCATCGCGGAAAGCGTTCTCGAGGTAGCGGATGTAGCTGCCGGCCAGACCGTCCAGACCTGAACCATGCACCACCACGATCGGCGGGTTGTGCCCCCCCTGGTGTGCATAGCGCAGCTTCGGGCGATGCAGGCCGTTCATCGGCGGCTGGTGCGCGGCGGTGGCCGCATCAGCGCGCGGGTCAACTTTGGCGTCGACAGCTTGGCCATGGCGGCGGCGAACGCAATATCGATCGATTTGAACAGCGGCGCCATGCCCATGCCGTCCTTGGCCGATACGGTATGCATATCGGCAAAACTCAGGAAATGCAGTTTTCGGTCAAAGCCCGCCTTGATCTGGTCGCGGGTGTAATCGTCAAGATTGTCCCATTTGTTGATGCCGACCACCACCGCGCGTCCGGATTCCAGAATGAAGCCGGCGATATGCGCATCCTGATCGGAAATTTCCTGCCGTGCGTCCATCAACAACACCACAACATGTGCATCTTCAATGGCCTGCAGGGTCTTGATGACGGAAAATTTTTCGACTGACTCGAATACCTTGCCCTTGCGCCGGATACCGGCGGTATCGATCAGGGTGTAGTTCTTGTCGTGGTACGTCAGCGGAATATAAATTGAATCGCGTGTAGTACCAGGTTCGTCAAAGGCAATGACGCGCTCTTCGCCCAGCAGGCGGTTGACCAGGGTGGACTTGCCGACATTGGGGCGGCCAACGATGGCGATGCGCGGCGTGTCGGTGCCGAGATCCTCTTCGGCCTCGGGAAAATGCACGAGTACGTCTTCGATCAGCTGGCGGGTGCCTTCGCCGTGTGCCGCCGAAATGCCGACCGGGTCCCCCAGACCCAACTCATGGAACTCGGCAGTAACAACCGCTTCGTCCATGCCTTCGACCTTGTTGACGGCAAGCGCAATCGGAATGCCACGGCCCTGCGCGTCGCGACGCAGTCGCTCGGCGATAATTTTGTCGTGCGGCACTACGCCCTGCCGTCCATCGACCACGAAAATGATCGCATCGGCTTCAGCGATCGCCTGCAGCGTCTGCTTGGCCATTTCATGCAGGATGCCCTCGGTCACCACTGGCTCGAAGCCGCCGGTATCGACGCAGAGGTAGGGGCGCGAGGCACCCTTGCCATGGCCATAGTGGCGATCGCGGGTAAGGCCCGGCATGTCGGCCACAATCGCATCACGCGTTTTCGTGAGGCGATTGAAGAGCATGGATTTGCCGACATTGGGTCGACCGACGATGACGATGGTAGGTTTCATTTTTTTCTGACGGCGCCGCATCCCGATCACGGATATGCGGCGCAGATTGATGCTCGCGGCTGGGCCTGAAGGCCCTGAAGACTTATTGGCCGCGCGACTTGATTGCGGGGTTGATTACTGTACCTTGAGAGAGAACACGCCGCCACGGGCGGTTTGCGCAATGGCGCGGCCGCTGTTCTGCAGCAACGCGACTATGCGGCTGCCATCGGTGGCCACACGGCCGATCAGTTCGCCATTTTCCGGCGACAACAGATGTACCAGACCATTCACATCGCCGACCAGCACCTTGCCATTGAGCACCAGTGGTGTACCCGGGTCGCGATGGATCAGTTTTTCCTGCTTCCACAGCGTGGCGCCGCTGATTTTATCGAGTGCGTATACATTGCCGCCGGTATCGGATACATAAAGATACTTGGCATCGATAGCCACACCGTCGGAACTGGAGATTTCGCGGGACCACAGCACGTTTCCGTTAAGCGTTTCCACGCAGCCAATACGGCCCTGATACACCGCCGCGCACACGCGCGACTCATCCACCACCGGCAGGCCGCCGACGTCGGCAATGCGCTCAAGCTCGGTCGCACCACGCGCTACCGAAATCGTCGCCTCCCAGGTCGGTTTGCCGCTTTCCAGCTCGATGGCAACCACCTTGCCGCCGGCGAATCCCGCGTAAATTGTGCCGCGGTTCACGACTACTCCCGCACTGGTGCGCAAGGTCAGTGACGGTGGCGGTCGCTGATAAACCCATTTGCGTTTACCGTCGATACGATTGAGCGCAAACAGGCGGCCGTCGGCAGTACGCACCAGCACATAGCCCCCGGCGATGGTTGGCGCGGCCAGCACTTCACCGCTGATCTGCGCCTTCCACAATGGCCGGCCGGCGGGATCAAGCGCCAATACCTCGCCCTTATTACTGACGGCTACGACGATATTGTCGGCGACGCCCACACCGGCAGTCAGCGGCACCTTGGTATCGATGCGTGCGACCTCGCGTCCGCCTTCTTCCGCAAACGCATATACACCGCTATCGTAGCTGGCGGCATAGACCAGCTTGTCGGCAAAGCCGGGCTGGAACATGAACCCGGACGACTTGCCGGCACTCGCCGACCATTCGATACTGAGCGCCGAATTTTTCAGCTCGGGCAGTTCCGGCGGTTTTGGCTTGCTGCTGCCGAACAGGCCGCAGCCAGTCAGCGTGACCAGCGCCAGCAAAGCGGCCGCGGATCTGGCAACAGCAGCAAGCTGCTGAGCCGGCTTCAGGCCCGCGTTCACTTGCTCGCTCCCTTGTCAGCCGCTTTGGTATCCTTGCCGTCGTCGGCTTTCTTCACCTCGGCGACACCACCGATCGCACCACCATAGGCATCGAGCTTTGCTTGTGAAACCGGCTTGAGCGCATTGCGTGCGTCGGCCTTGTCGACGGCCACCTGATACGCCGCGCGCGCCTCGTCGCGGCGACCCTGTACCGCGAAAATATCACCCTTGAGGTCGGCTGCGGCAGACATATAAGCCTCATCACGCACGGTGTCGAGCAGCTTCAGCGCTTCATCATAATTCTTCGTTTCCAGCAGCACCGTGGCCAGTCG
>JANMXS010000271.1:0-4902 GCA_031394335.1 Burkholderiales bacterium | reverse complement strand
CGCGCCGGCCGAAGGAACGGCTGACGCGAACGGCATGGGTCAAGGAAGCGAGAATGTTGAGCGGGAAAACGATTTCCCGTTGGACGCGTCGCGAAATTTGGGCGACAGCCAGCGAAACCAGGGCCATCAACATGAATACCGCAACAAGCGTGCTGGCGAAGAATTTTACGTACACGACATTGGTGCCCTGCAAGGTAACGCGGCCGACCGTTTTATCTTCAACGCGGATATCGGCGGCGCTTCGCTGCGGGAACAGCTGATCGCCAAGTGCGGCGAACGTGGATTCGAGAAAATTGTCCGGCTTGCGGTGGAAGCTTGCCAGCGGCGTGCCGTTGATGCCCACCAACTCGGCGGAGATCAGGTTCTCCTGCGTGGCAATCGTGTTCAGAATTTCCTGCGCCGACATCGCATCCTGGAACACCGTGGCTGCCTGCGCCGAGTAGGCGATGGAATTGGCCACCAGCTGCAGATTTTGCGTGACATAAACGCGCAGGTTCACGTAGGCAATGATGGTCAACGCGAGCCAGGCGCTGATGATGGCCATGGTGACGAGACTGATATTGGCTCGTCTGAGCGTGGCCAGCATGGACAGGCGATCGACGCTCATGGCACTGCTTTCGGTTTGGCTCGTCCCAGCGACAGTACTTGGGGATTGACGCGCAGGCCGCTACGCGCGATGGCGTCGAGGTTGACCCCGAAACGGCCCGTCGCCTCATCGATGTCCACGCAGAACATGCCGCCGTCGGAGCAGAACTCCGCGCCTTCGCCGATCGTCAGAAAAGGTCGTGCGACGAAGCGGTTGAGCGTGGTGCGCTGCTTGCTGGTGTAGCGCGCAGCAAAGTAAAGAACCTGGCAGTCCGGATTATTGTCGACGAGGTTGGCAATTCGCTGCACATCGATAGTGCGCTGGGATGAACCCATGGTACCCAGGGTATCGGCCTTCAGCAGCTCCCTGGCGCCTGGTCCCTCGCCGATAATGCACAGCCGCACCTGCTTCATATCGGCAGGCCATTTGGTGAAACTGATGATGCCTTCGACGACGCCGGAAAGCAGCCGCTTGCTGTCAACGGGTGACGCCGGTGCAGTCTCGGTTCCGGTGGTCGCCGGCACTTTTGTATCGCCCGCCTCGGCGTCACCGGCGGACAGCGCTAGAGAGGCACTAACGGCGAGAACACCATGGATAAATCGCAGAGCGATCATGGCAGGGCAGCACCCGTCTCGGCACGCAGGAAGCCTGCCGGGTCGTGAATTGCGTTCATCTCGCTGTCCGATGCGTGCGTGACGGTCGTGTCTTGACAGCCATCGTTGGCAGGCCATCGCAAGCGAAAACGTGAGCGATGCAGGCAATAGCAAAGGTTCGCGCTAGGTGACATTTAACAACAAAGGCGGGTGTTCTGCTCACGGGACTGAGTCTCGATAATGTCGGTTTTTTTGTCGACTCTGCTTCATTAGGGGAAACCCCTAGACGAAAGTCTACGTATTTTGTGGTTTAAATCAAGGCAAGTTTGTCGATTATTGTGTCCTGGCTTGGCCATCCACCTTGCCTTTGAGACGGTGCGATTGTGTTTTGCGCGTAACATTGCGGCATGGCCAATGGGTCCCCCGGGGTTTCTCCCCATACACAGCAAACAGCTGCCGGGCAGGCTCTGCCGGCGCCGCGTCTGCCGCTAAGTGTGTATGTGGTGGGGGTCGTCAGCATGCTGAATGATATCGCCACCGATATGGTGACGCCGCTGATTCCGATTTTTCTGGCGACCACGCTGATTTCCGGCCCGCTGATACTCGGCACGGTTGAAGGCGTGGCGAACGCGGTTGCCGCTGCGCTTCGCCTGTGGGCCGGTCGCTATTCGGATATGAGCGGCGGCAGGCGTAAACCGCTGGCGGTGACGGGCTACTTTGTGTCGAACCTGATGCGCCCCTTGCTGGCGCTGGCAACGGCCTGGTGGCATGTGGTGCTGATTCGTGCGCTTGATCGGGTGGGGAAGGGAATACGCAGTGCCCCGCGCGATGCGCTCATCGTCGATCTGGCGCCGCCATCGTTGCGTGCGCGTGCCTTCGGCATCCATAGCGCATTCGATAATTTTGGCGCCGTCTGCGGCGCCTTGATCGGGGCGCTGGTCGTCAGCTATCTGGCCTGGGACCTGCGCGATATCGTCCTGTTGTCGGCGCTGCCCGGCTTCCTGGCGGTTGCGCTGTTCGCCGTGGCGGTACGCGAACCGAAAAAGCATGTCGCCGAGACCGCCATGCGCATGCGTTTTCATTGGCAGGATGTACCCCCGCGCATGCGCGGTTACCTGCTGACGGTAACCCTGTTTACCTTCGCCAGAACGGCTGAGCTATTCGTCATTTTGCGTGCCCACGAGCTGGGCGCAAGCCTGCCGCACGCGTTGGTACTGTGGGCGGCATTCAACTTCATCAAGATTTTTGCCAACTACGGTGCGGGTATACTCGCGGATCGCTACGGGCGGATTGTCTTGCTGGTGCCGGGCTGGATGCTGTACAGCGCGGCGATGCTGGGTTTCTGTTTCGTTGCCGATCTGCGCACATTGTGGGTCGCCACCCTGTTTTTCGGCTTTGCGATGTCGGTCAGCGAAGGCGTTGAACGTGCGGTGATCGGTGATCATGCCAGGCCGGATGAGCGCGGCACCTTGTTCGGCTGGTATTACGCGCTGGTTGGCGTGGCATCGATCCCGGCAGGCCTGATCATTGGCGGACTTTGGCAGACGTATGGTGCGTCTGCCGCCTATGGCTTCGCGACCGTAGTAGGATTCGTCGCCGCCCTGATCCTGCACTTCAGGATAGCGGCGCAAATTTCGCAGCCCGCCTGATCGAAAGATCGCGTCAGCGGGTAGCACCCGGGTTGCACCGGTTTTCAACTTCTTCGCTATTCAATTCCCATGCCTATTTTTCACGTAAAAGATTTATCGCTCGCATTTGGCGATGCAAAGTTGCTCGATGGCGTCGATTTTGCCATCGACGCAAATGAGCGCATTGCGCTGGTCGGTCGCAACGGCACGGGCAAGTCCAGCCTGCTGCGGATTATCGCCGGCGAAATAAAACCCGATGACGGCGATGTCGCGCGCGCTGCCGAACTCAAGCTGGCGTATGTGCCGCAGGAACCGAAATTCGATCCAACGCTGACGGTGTTTGATGCCGTTGCGGCCGGACTGGGTAGTGCGGCGGCCGATCTGATCGCTTACCACCACGCCCTGGTCGATGCCGAGGCCGGCGACGCCGATGCGCTGGACCGCCTCGGTGACCTGCAACACCAGCTTGAGGCCAGCGGTGGCTGGAGCGTG
This sequence comes from Burkholderiales bacterium, assembly GCA_031394335.1. GTDB lineage: Bacteria > Pseudomonadota > Gammaproteobacteria > Burkholderiales > Usitatibacteraceae > UKL13-2. The sequence continues at coordinate 1,603 of JANMXS010000271.1, read as the reverse complement.
ACCACGCGCGTGACCTCGGTGCTGGACCGGCTGGGACTGGACGCGGACAAGAGCATCGACGGGCTTTCCGGTGGCATCCTCAAGCGGGTGGCGCTGGCGCGCGCATTGGTCTCCGAACCCGAGTTGCTGCTGCTCGACGAGCCCACCAACCATCTGGATATCGTCTCCATCGACTGGCTGGAAAAAACGCTGGCGGCATTTGCAGGCGCGATTCTGGTCATCAGTCATGACCGGCGCTTTCTGGAATCCTTTGCCACCCGCATCATCGAACTCGATCGCGGTCAGCTCACCAGCTATCCCGGCTCGTTCGCGGAATACGAGCGGCGCAAGGAAGAGGCCCTGAATGCGGAGGCGCTGGCCAATGCTCGCTTTGACAAGCTGCTGAAAGAAGAAGAAATATGGATTCGCAAAGGTGTCGAGGCGCGGCGTACGCGCAGCGCAGGCCGCGTCACGCGTTTGCAAGCGCTGCGCACCGAGCGCGCGGCACGGCGCGAGCGCGCGGGTAACGTCAAGTTTGCAGTGGGTGATGTCGAGCGCAGCGGCAAGATCGTTACCGAATTAATCAATGTCGCCAAGTCCTTCGATGGCAAGACGGTGATTCGCGATTTCAGCACGATTGTGCAGCGCGGCGACCGCATCGGCCTGATCGGCCCCAATGGCGCGGGCAAATCGACGCTGATGAAGATCATCCTGGGCGAACTTTCGCCGGACCACGGTGAAGTCAAGCTGGGTACGCAACTGTCGATCGCCTATTTCGATCAATTCCGCGAGGCGCTGGATGACGAGGCGGCACTGTGCGAGGTGATCAGCCCGGGCTCGGATTTTGTCGATATCGGCGGCATCCGCAAGCACGTGATTTCCTATCTCGGCGACTTCCTGTTCCCGCCGCAACGCGCACGCGCCAAGGTGAAATCGCTGTCCGGCGGCGAACGCAATCGTTTGCTGCTGGCGCGGCTGTTCGCAAAGCCGACGAATTTTCTGGTGCTCGATGAGCCCACCAATGACCTTGATATCGAGACCCTCGATCTGCTGGAAGAGTTGTTGCAGGGCTATGCCGGCACGGTATTGGTCGCCAGCCACGATCGTGCTTTTCTCGACAATGTGGCTACACAGGTGCTGGTGTTCGAAGGACAGGGCGTGGTTCGCGAATTTGCCGGCGGCTATAGCGACTGGCAAATGCAGCTTGCCTCAATGGCTGCGGTTGCATCTGCTGCGCCACGCGCTGCCGATAAACCCGCAGTCGCGAATGTGCAACCGGAGTTGCGTGCACGTCGCGCGGCAAAACTCACTGCCAACGAACAGCGCGAACTCAATGAGCTGCCGGGGCGCATCGATGCGTTGGATAGCCACCACGCCAGCTTGCAACAGGCGATGGCCAATCCGGCAAATTATCAGGGCGATTCCTCTGCTCACAAGTTGAAAACAATGCAGGCAGATCTCGCAAAAGTAGAGGCTGAACAAGCTCTGGCGATGGCGCGCTGGGAAATGCTGGAAGAAAAGCGTACGCAGTCCGAGGCATAGGCTCTCACGCCCGCAAGACATACCGGCACCAACAAAAAACGCCCACATGGGGCGTTTTATTGTCTGGCGGAGAGGGTGGGAT
>JANMXS010000270.1:0-1945 GCA_031394335.1 Burkholderiales bacterium | reverse complement strand
GCCCGCACGCTAGCCGGCCAGCCGGTAAGCTTGTTGGCTGTGCAATCGAGTAATTCCTCGGCGTATTTCGTGATCGCCATGTAGTAGCCGGGGATCTCGCGCTTTTCCACCGGCGCGCCGGAGCGCCAGCCACGGCCGTCGATCACCTGCTCATTGGCGAGCACGGTCTGGTCGACCGGGTCCCAGTTCACCACCTGAGTTTTTTTGTAAGCGATGCCCTTTTCGAGCATTTTCAGGAACAGCCACTGGTTCCACTTGTAATACTCGGGGTCGCAGGTGGCGAACTCGCGCGACCAGTCGATCGCCCAGCCCATCGCCTGGCACTGCTGCTTCATGTAGGCGATGTTTTCGTAGGTCCACTTGCCGGGCGCCACATTGTTTTTAAGCGCGGCATTCTCGGCCGGCAGACCGAACGCATCCCAGCCCATCGGCTGCAACACGTTGTAGCCTTTCATGCGCAGCTGGCGGGCCATCATGTCGTTGATGGTGTAGTTGCGCACATGGCCCATATGCAGCTTGCCCGAGGGATAAGGCAGCATTGAGCAGGCGTAGAACTTGGGTTTGGGCTTGCCGTTCTTGTCGGTGGCGTGGTCCGTCACTTCATAGGCCTTGGTGGCCCGCCAATGCGCCTGTGCGGCGGCTTCGATTTGTCCTGCCTGATACTGGGAATCCATGGTGCGGAAGTGGGCCTGGGTGATTGTTTTTTGAGCAATCCCGATTATACCTTGCGGGGTATATTTGCCCCTGCCATCGCCGTCGCACGTTCGCGGGAGATTGCGCAAATAAATCGGGCGGATTCCACAGCCGGGCTGGCGCGAACACTTATAATTGCAAGCAAATTTCGCGCTTCTTCCGGTACTTCTCAATGCACGCTCAAGTTTCGCCCCGCCTTCTCGACGACCTCAATCCGGAACAACTCAATGCGGTGACGCTGCCGCGACAGAATGCGCTGGTGCTGGCTGGTGCAGGCTCGGGCAAGACGCGAGTGCTGACCACACGCATTGCCTACCTCATTCAAACCGGCCAGGTCAGCCCCTCCGGCTTGCTGGCGGTGACCTTTACCAACAAGGCGGCACGCGAGATGTTGACGCGGCTGTCGTCGATGATGCCGATCAACACGCGCGGCATGTGGATCGGCACCTTTCACGGCCTGTGCAATCGCCTGCTGCGCGCCCACTATCGCGACGCCGGCTTGCCGCAGACCTTCCAGATTCTCGATTCCGGCGATCAGCAATCGGCGATCAAACGTCTATTGAAAGCGCTAAACGTTGATGATGAAAAATTCAAGCCTCGCGAACTGTCATGGTTCATCAACAATGCCAAGGAGCAGGGCCTGCGCGCCAACGCGGTCGAGGCCAGCGATGAATTCACCATTCGCCAGGTCGAGCTCTACCGCGCTTACGATGAGCAGTGCAATCGCGAAGGTGTGGTCGATTTTGCCGAGCTGCTGTTGCGCTGCTACGAGCTGCTGGGCAAGAACGCGCCCCTGCTCGAACATTATCGCGGCCGTTTCAAGTTCATCCTGGTCGATGAATTCCAGGATACCAACCGTCTTCAGTACTAATGGATCCAGCTGCTGGCCGGGGCGGACAACGCGGTGTTTGCGGTCGGCGACGACGACCAATCGATCTTCGCTTTTCGCGGCGCAGAAGCCGCCAATATGCGCGATTTCCAGCGCGATTATCTCGGTGGCGCGGGCAACAACGTCATCAAGCTCGAGCAGAACTATCGCTCGCAGGGCAATATTCTCGATGCCGCCAATGCGGTGATTTCGCATAACAAGGATCGCCTCGGTAAAAATCTGTGGACCGATGCCGGCAAGGGCGAGAACCTGCGCGTGTATGCCGCATCCACCGATGAGGATGAAGCGCAGTTCATCATCGATGAAGCCAAGACGCTCAATCGCGAGGGCATGGACTTTGCGAACATGGCCTTGCTGTATCGC
>JANMXS010000269.1:0-10242 GCA_031394335.1 Burkholderiales bacterium | reverse complement strand
TCTGCGGAAATCTTTCGCTCAAAGGTGGCGAAGGCCTCGACCATGCGCGCGGCCCGGGCTTCATCCAGTGTCAACTCGCCGGCCAGACAGCGCTGGTGATAAACCTCGAGCACGCGTGCATGCTCCTGCGCGAACGCGTCGAACGCAAGATCGGCCGCGTGTACGGCATGCACCGCCTGCAAGGCGATATGCGTGGCGCGCTGATGATCAAACAGCGTGTCGTCGAGGTCGAACAGGATGAAGGGTGGCAGCATCGGCGGCAATGGCAGAATTATCGGCGGCAACGAAAAATCAAGCGCGCTCCAGCAGCATGGCCCCGCCCTGCCCGCCGCCGATGCACAGCGATGCAGCCGCGCGTTTGCCACCGGTGCGTTGCAGCGTTTTCAGGGCATGTAACACCACGCGCGCGCCGGAGGCGCCGATCGGATGACCGATCGCTATCGCGCCACCGTCGACATTGAATTTGCGGCGGTCCACCTTGCCAAATGCACCGGGCAGGCCAAGCTTTTCCTTGCAATACGCCTCGGACTCCCACGCCGCCAGACAACCCAATGCCTGCGCCGCAAAGGCTTCGTTTATTTCCAGACAATCGAGATCGCCCAGACCCATTCCATTGCGTTGCAGCATCGGCGTGATCGCATGCACCGGGCCGAGCCCCATTTCGGCAGGATCAAGCGCGCTCCACTGCGAATCGACGATCGCGCCGAGTGGTTTCAGATTGTGTTTGGCAACGGCTTCCTCGGAGGCCAGAATCAGCATCGCCGCGCCATCGGTCACCTGCGAGGAATTGCCCGCCGTCACGCTGCCGTAAACCTTGTCGAACACCGGCCGCAGCTTGGCGAGGCGTTCGGGGGTGGAGTCGGTGCGCACGCCGTCGTCATCCTTGTAGACATTGCCAGCAGCATCGATCAGCGGCTCGATTTCGCTGAAGTGCCCAGCCTCTCTTCCCGCCAGCACACGCAGATGAGAGTCTGCAGCAAAGGCGTCCATCATTTCGCGGCTGATGCCGAAGCGCTTGGCGACGATTTCAGCCGTCTGCCCCATGGTCAGCTTGACGATGGGATCGGTGAGTCCTTTTAAAATCGCAATCACCGGCGCCAGGTAGGCGAGACGAAACTGCACCGCCACGCCGGCGCGCTGGCCGAATGATTTTGCGCCGTACCAGTCCGCCAGCCAGTTCACCATCTTCGGCCCGAACAATAGCGGCGCATGGCTCATGGCGTCGGTGCCGCCGGCGAGCACAAGATGCGATTTGCCGGCGAGGATATTGACATACGCTGAATCGAGCGCCTGCATGCCGGAGGCGCAGTTGCGCATCACCGTCCACGCCGGCACCTTGTCGCCGCAGCCAAGTCGCAGCGCAATTACGCGGCCGATATTGGCTTCATCGGCGCTCGGCATAGCCGCGCCGACGATGACTTCATCGAACGCGTCCGGCGAAAATTTTTGCCGCGCCAGCAGGGGTCGTCCGCAACCCACCGCCAGATCACCACCGGAAAACGGGCCCGGCTTGGTTTTAGCTTTCAGGAATGGCGTGCGTGCGCCGTCAACCACATAAGCACGTTTCGCCATGATTATTCCGCCGCCATCGTGTGCTGCCTCGTTTGTTGCCAAGAGGCGGGTTCAACCACCGCGAGCCCAAAGTTCTTGTCGAAGTCATCGACCCGCACCACATCCCTGGTCAGGGCGCGTGCGCGCTTCCACAGCGCCAATTCGGTCTCGCTGATCACCGAGAGCTTCATCGCTTCCTCGAAAATCGCGTCCTGCCCGCGTGCGGTAATACGGCCCGCCTTCTGCGCGATGCGTACCTTGGCTTCGATCGGTTCGGCCGCGATTACGGCATGCATGGCCGCGTTCAGGTGTCCCATGATGTCTTTTTCATCATCGGGCAAATACATGCCGGCAATCAGGCGATCTCGCGCCGCTGTCGGCGTGATCAAAATCTTCGCGACCTGGTGGCCCATCTCGTCGCTCGGCTGAATCAGCGTCAAGCCTTTCGGGAACACCAATCGGCGCAGCACCCAGGCGATGGCACGATTCGGAAAGTTGGCGATGATGCCGTCCATTGCCACCTGAATCTTGAACGAACAGTCGTACATGGCCCATTGCAGCAGCGGCAGTTCGTCTCTCTGCTGACCGCGCTCGTCGTAGAATTTGAGTGCGCAGGAAGCGAGATACAAATGCGAGAGCACGTCACCGAGGCGCGCGGAAAGTTTTTCCTTACGCTTCAACGAACCACCGATCACGAACATGGACGTATCGGCCAGCAGTGCAAATGCAGAGGAGAAGCGCGTCATCTGCTGGTAAAAGCGTTTGGTATCTTCGCAAGCCGGCGCCGGCAAACCGGTGCCGCCGGTGATGCCCATCCACAATGCACGTGCCGCATTGGAAATCGTGAACTTGATGTGACCCCAGAAGGCTTCGTCGAATTTGTCGATCGAGTCCTCGCGCGCGGCCTTCATTTCCTTCAACACCCAGGGGTGGCAGCGGATCGCACCCTGGCCGAAAATGATCAGCGAGCGCGTCAGGATATTGGCGCCCTCCACCGTGATCGCAATTGGAATCTGCTGGTAGGCACGGCCCAGATAATTATTCGGGCCCATGCAGATACCTTTGCCACCGTGAATGTCCATGGCGTCATTGATCACCTGGCGCATGCGCTCGGTGGCGTGATACTTCGAGATCGCCGACAGTACCGAGGGTTTCTCGCCAAGATCGAGCGCACCGGCGGTGATGGTGCGCGTGGCATCCATCAAGTAAGTCATCGCGCCGATACGCGCCAGCGGTTCCTCGATTCCTTCGAACTTGCCGATCGGCGTCTTGAATTGCTGACGCACGCGGGCGTAGGCGCCTGAGGTGAAGCTGGTAACCTTGCCGGCCGCGATCGATTGCGCCGGCAGTGAAATGGAACGGCCTGCGGCCAGACTTTCCATCAGCATGCGCCAGCCTTGGCCGACCATTTCCTGACCACCGATCACCCAGTCCATCGGGATGAACACGTCCTTGCCCCAGTTGGGGCCGTTCATGAAGGCGGCATTCAGGGTCATGTGGCGGCGACCGATGTTGACGCCCTTGTGGCTGGTGGGAATCAAGGCGCAGGTGATACCTAAGTCGGTTTCGCCGCCGAGCAATTTAGCGGGATCCACGCATTTGAAGGCGAGGCCGAGAATGGTCGCTACCGGGCCCAGGGTGATGTAGCGCTTCTCCCAGGTCACGCGCAGGCCCAGTGTTTCCTTGCCTTCGTAGATTTCCATGCAGACGATGCCGACGTCCGTCATCGAGGCCGCATCCGAACCCGCTTCCGGTGCGGTCAGTGCGAAACAGGGAATCTCCAAGCCCTTGGCAAGACGTGGCAGGTAGTAGTCCTTCTGCGCCTTGGTGCCGTAGTGCACCAGCAGCTCGCCGGGACCCAGTGAATTCGGCACCATCACCGACACCGCAGCGGTTGCCGAGCGAGTGGAAATTTTCATCACCACCTGGCTGTGAGCATAGGCCGAGAAGCCGAGGCCGCCATACTCCTTGGGGATGATCAGGCCAAGAAATCCTTTGTCCTTGATGAACTGCCAGACATGCGGCTCAAGGTCGTGCAGCTCGTGGGTCGTCTTCCACTCGTCGACCATCGCGCACAATTCATTGGCCGGGCCATCAACGAAGGCCTGTTCTTCAGCGGTGAGTTTAGCCTTGGGTACTGCGAGCCATTTGTTCCAGTCCGGCTTGCCGGAAAACAGATCGCCATCCCACCACACCGTGCCCGCCTCCAGCGCCTCCTGCTCGGTCTGCGACATCTGCGGCAGCACCTTTTTGTAGATGCGGAAGATCGGCACACTGAGCAAACTCAGGCGCAGCGATTTGACGTTGGCGATCACCGCGAAAGCGATGAATGCGAGCCACGCCAAACCGGTGATGGCAACTGGCATCACGTCACCGATGGTGAGGGCGAACAACCCCACACCCAGCGCCAGCGACCAGATCGCGGCACTGACGGCGTGATAGGCCAGCGCCCATACGATAGCAATCACCAGCAATACGGATAACAGAATCGTCAACATGATGACGTCTCCTTCATGAGTTGGACCTGCAAAAAAATTATGCTTCCGTAAACCATTGATGCGCGTCGGACGCCTGTTGAAGCGGCGCGCGCAAACCGGCAGCGAGAAACGGGGCGAGACGCTTTAACAACAGCTCGTCATTGTTGACTTCTTCGGGGTGAAATTGCGCGATCATCTTGAGTGCGTCGGTTCCAGCCAAGGTATATGACAAGGCGCCCATGACAAAATGCAGACGCCAGGACACTTCCTCGCGCGGCAAATGCGGCAGGGCGCGACCAAATGCGGCGCGGAAGCGCGTGATCATTTCAGCGTATTGGTTCGACAAAAATTCGCGAATGAATGGCGCCGGATCGGCATAGGCGCGTCCGAGCAGTCGCAGAAAGTTCTTGCCGCCCTGCTCATGGTCGCGCGCCAGCTTCAGCGCGGGGATGAACATCGCCGAAATGATCTGCTCGCAGGTGAGCGCGCCCTTCCCGCTTTTCCCGGCCGTATCAGCCTCGTATGCGGTGAGCAACTGCAAACGGTCCTGGTTCATGGGGTCCAGCCGCCTGGTCAACACCGCCTGGAATAATTCTTCCTTGGAGCCAAAGTGGTAGTTGACCGCCGCCAGATTCACCCCCGCAGCCGTGGTAATGAGCCGTAGCGAAGTTGCTTCAAAACCATGCTCCATGAACAATTCTTCAGCCGCATCGAGAATTCGCGACTTGGTATCACCGGTTTCCGCGACCTTATCGCTTATTTTTTCGACCGCTGGCTCAGTGACGCGGGGCAGTCTACGCAACGCGGAATTTGGCATATTTCCCTTTGATTCAGTGAGTTGATGCGGGCATAGCGTGAACAAACAAGATGTTTTCAAACAATCGTTTGAATCGAGCGTATTACTCGCGCCTGGGCATGTCAATCACTTTTGATGCTGCGTCGCACCATTTCTCTCCTATGCCAAATGATATTCGCCGCGGTTATCCAACCCATGAGCGGTGTGTTGGTCGCAGAAAAACAAAAAAGCCGCCGGATTTCTCCAGCGGCTTTTTGTTTGCAAGCTATCGAGCCTAGATCTTCTTGATCGTCTCAAGCATCTTGAAAATCGACTTGTTGGAGCCCATAAAAAGACGTTTGTAGTATTTACCCAAGCAACGACGCTCAAGCGTGTTTCGACGGGTGCGTTTACGTTCTGCCATGTTGTACTCCAACTGTGAATTCGTCTGAACCATTGATTATAGAGAAAACCGGGCCCCAAGTCATCTGTCGCCTTGGGCCTCGACGATCTCCATGAAAGGGGGGCGAGGCCAGTGACGGCGCCCGCACCCTATCAACATGCATCGTACGACTACACGCCAGCGCGCTGCATCGGTGCTTTCAGTGCCTCGCCAAGCGTGTTCAGGCTTTCCGACAAATGCGCCTTGGCCTCCTTGCTCATCGGTTTGGCCATCGCCGCACGCATCTGGCCACTGAGCGCGATGGCGTTTTCACGCTGCAGGCTGCGCGCATCGGCAGGCGTGTTGGCGGCCGGCTTGATCAGCGCATTGGCAACGCGCTTCAGATGCTCACGCTGCAGATTGCGGCGCATGGTCGAAATGTCGCCGCCGGTGCGCAGCTCCGACCAAATGGCGTTTTGCAAGGTGTCGTAAAGGTCGGACAGCTTCATCAAGGAGGCCGGATTGACAACCTTTTCCTGCGAGTCGAGCAGGCGCTGCGCAACGCTGTCCGCCAGCAGCACATCAAGCACGCCTTTTTGCAGATTGAGCACGCTATTGGCGATCGAAATATCCGGATTACCGCGGCGCTCGAACTGGTCGATCGACAGTCGCGACACAAACTCGGGCTTGAGCTTGAAACTGTCGACCTTGAACATGCCATCCGTTACCAGCGCCAGCGCTTCACGCTGCTTGGCGATCGGCGTCGGTTCATACAGCGGATGATTGGTACCGGCGCGGTCACGCAAATGCTTGACGCCGCCGACGTACTTAGCCGCCAATGGCGCGACCTGCGCGAGTTGACGGAAACCCGAGCTGAAAGAACGCGTCAGGCGCTCGTAGCTTTCGCCCGGCTTGAGTTGCAGGGTCTGGATACGATCCCACAATTCGCGCGTAAGCTTCATGCGTTTTTTGTAGTACTCAAGTGGATCGCCGCCCATGTCGAAGCGATTGACCTCGGGGTCGATGCCGGGTGTTGCGCCGCCAGCGTCCTCATCGGTCGCGTAAGCGAGCAGCGGGTTGGTGGTTGCCTGCGTCGCCAGCTTGGCCAGATCGTCGGCTTCGGTTTTTGGATCCAGCGGTTTGTAGGCGTATTCAATTGCAAGGTAATCATAGGGGCCCAGCGTGGACATCACGTACTCGCCCTGCTTCTCGCCCTTTGCTGCCAGGTTAAAGGGGTTGTAGTCCATTACCGAACCGGCCAGGCCGTTGACCTTGGTAAAAGCCGGATCCTGGATCTGCTTCAGGCTGTAGATGGTCGACGAACGGAAGTTATGGCGAAGACCGAGGGTGTGGCCGATTTCATGCATGACCACATCCTTGACGTAATCCTGCGCCAGGCGTTCGGCCTCGGGCCCATCCATATCCATGCCGCGGGCTTCCAGAATATCGGTGGCGAACTGCATGTCCTGCGCCTTTTCTGCGGCGTAGTTACAGCTCATGAACAGGTCCTGCTGTTTCAGCGTTGGCGACATGGCGCCCGCAAGTTGTGCGTCGAACACCAGCGGCTTGCCAATATCTTCAACCACCAGGCGGCGCGCACCGCGCGCGAACACATCGGACATGCCGATATCCGCATCGAGAATCTCGCCGGTACGCGGGTCCTTGTGCGACGGGCCGATGGCGAAGCCGACATCGGCACCGGTGAACCAGCGCACCGAGGCGTGACGCGCATCCATGGTGTCGAAGCTGTCTTTGTTGGTTTGCTGTTTGGCCACAACCGCGTTCCTGAACCCTATTTTCTCAAACGCCTTGTTCCATTCAACGATGCCGTCAGCAACCGCTTTGCGATATTTTTCGGGAACGTTCTTGTCGACCCAATAGGTGATCGGCTCTTTCGGCTCGGAAATGGCCGCAGCCGGGTCTTTCTTCTCCAGTCGCCAGCGGTTTACCAGGCGTGACTTGGGCTTGACGGCGAGATCATCGGTGTAATCGACGCGCGAGGTCACAAAGTGACCAACACGTTCGTCGGCCATGCGCGAAGCCATCGGCTCGTCAGGCAGCTTGGCAAAGCTGTAATAAAAACTTACGAACAGGCTGCGCGGATCAGGTGTTGTCGATGGCGGTGATGGCATCGGCACCGGCGAAGGAACCAGAGGGGGTGCGGACAATTTTGGCACGCTGAAATGCGCTTGCACCTGCATGCCGGTCAGGGCATCGCTGTTGTTGACGCGCGCAAAACTGGTGTTGCGCGTATCGAGCGCAAACGGCATGCGGTAAGCAAATTCGAGGCGGGTAAGATAGCCGGGTATATCTGCAAACAGCAGTCCGTTCGCCTCGATCAGCACCGCCTTGTTGTCGGCACTCGGCACAGAAGCGACCGCTACGCTCGACAACAAGCTATCGGAAAATCCCTCCGCAACAAATTGCGCTTGCGGCGTGCCGGGCGTCGCATAGAAATCAGTATTCTTGGCAATCAATTGCACCTGTCCGCCAATTTTGCGGAACATGGCCATTTCTGCGCCACCCATTTGGCTGGCATAAAGACCGCGCTCGCCGACGCTTTGCGGAATGTTGTAGGTAAAGAAAAATGGTTTGTCGAATTGCTCGGGCTTGATGGCGATCCAGACTTTTTCGTCTTTCTGGTACAGCGTAAAAAACCCGGGGATTTCTTTCGCGTCTTTGATCACATCCTTGAACGGCCTGGGTGTACCCGGCGCGGCCGCCGGCGGGCCAGCTGTCACCGGTGCCCCGGTGGGCGCCGCAGGGGTCTGCGCAGCCACCGTGGCAGACAGCGCCAGCAGGACGCAGAGCGTCAAAATTTTCATCGAGGCAAAACGAAGTGATGAAGGTGACATTCGAGCGAATCCTTCCATGTTGAAGTATGTGTGTGAGCAGCACAAATAAAAACGGAGGCCGCAGCCTCCGTCTGTTTAACGCAGTCCCGCTATCAAACGGAAAAGGAAGACCCGCATCCGCAGGTGCTGGTGGCGCTGGGATTCTTGATTACAAACTGGGCGCCTTCGAGGCCTTCGCTGTAATCGATTTCTGCGCCAACCAGATACTGGTAGCTCATCGGATCAATCAGCAGCTGGACACCATTTTTTTCCATGATGGTGTCGTCTTCGTTGGTCACTTCATCAAACGTGAATCCGTATTGCAGTCCGGAGCAGCCGCCGCCGGTCACAAACACGCGCAGCTTCAGGTCGTCATTGCCTTCTTCGACAATAAGCGCCTTCACTTTGTCAGCGGCGCTGTCGGTAAACACCAACGACGGGGGAATCATCGACATATCATTCATGCTTACTCTCCAATTCTTTCTCTGATACCAATTCTGTAAATCAGGGCGACTTTGCAAAAGTCAACGCCGGACGGACTAACTGCCGGCTGCGGGCTTGAATTCCAGGATTTTATCATCCTGCTTCAACGCGCCCTCATGCACCAATCGGCCCATCACGATCGCACCCACGTGAATTTCAATCGTTTTATAGCACACATCACCTGTGACACGCGCTTTCGGCAGCAGTTCAAGGTATTCCTTGGCGCGTACCGGGCCGGCAACCATACCGTTGATGACGATATTGCCGACATCGATTTCACCCTCGACTTTTGCGAGTTCGGACAACACCAATGTTCCAGGCTTGTCGCCGACCGCCTTGATATTGCCTCTGACATGGCCATCTACCCGCAGGCCGCCCGTGAACTGGACGTCACCGGTGATAAGCGTTCCTGCACCGATCAAGCTGTCGATCGGGCTTGGTTTGTTGCTTTTTCCCGAAAACATGGCAATTCCTTAAAAATTAATGCTGCGTTGACTCCGGACATCGTAACCGGGCAGACCGAGCACGCGAACCTGGACGCTTTTTAACTGTGCGCCTTCAGGGATTTTAAACCTGCCGTCGATCTTTTGATAGTAACGAAACTCAATCTCTTTGCCAGCGCTACGCAACTCGGCGTCCTGTGGGAAGCTGAGCGTGGCTTGCTGCGCGCCTTCCTGCACCCGCGCAATGACTTGAACCTTGCCCTTGAAATCCTGTTTTCTCTGCCCGCCTTGCGTGAGCAGCAGGCGGTAACGATATTCGTTCGGCAGCGCATCCGCCTCAACTTTGAAGTTGGCAATGGCGAGCCCCTCGGGCACGCTGCCGGAGGACATGATGTTGCGCAGAAAACCCAGGTCTTCCTTCAGGCTGGCGTTTTCCTCCTGTAACTGGGCGACGCTTTTGGCCAGCTCTGCCTGGGCAGACTTCTCAACCCGCAACTGGCCACCTTGTTCATTGAGCAGGGACCGGGTGTTTTCATAGGCCTTTTGCAGCTTCTGGTTTTCCTCGGTCAGGGCGGCAAGTTGCTGCTGGGCCTCTTCGCGATTAAAGCCGGTGATGCGATAACTGTTGTCGACCACGCTCCAGGCCACTGCAGCAGCGACACCCATCGCAATGCCATAGCCGCCGAATTTGATGTACCAAGGCACATGCGAGTGGATCGCCACCCGTTCAGAGCGAATACCGACTTTGGAGCGGATTTTCCGCCATGATCCTCGCAGCTTCAAGCGGCTAAGCATCTACAGCCCCCTGGCGGCGGTTCGCCGCACCACAAGGGCGATGGCAGCAGCCGAGCATGCTCCCGAATCAACGGCGGCGGTACTGCCTTGGAAAATTTCGCAGAATGATGCCTGAATCGTGTCATTTCAATGGTCCTGTTCGAGCTGGAAACGCCGGAAAATCAACACGAAATGCGTACATAAAATGTGCAAAAAGCCGCATCGGCGGCTTTTTGCATATAGACCATTGATGATTGTTTAGCGCTTCGAGAACTGCTTGCGACGACGCGCCTTGCGCAGGCCGACTTTTTTACGCTCAACTTCGCGCGCATCACGCGTGACCAAGCCCGCTTTGGACAGTTGCGGCTTCAGGTTGGCGTCATAGTCAATCAGCGCGCGGGTAATGCCATGACGAACCGCACCAGCCTGGCCGGACTCGCCGCCACCGAACACGGTAACCATGATGTCGAATTGATCGACACTTCCTACCAGTTCAAGCGGTTGGCGCACGATCATGCGGCCG
>JANMXS010000268.1:0-13685 GCA_031394335.1 Burkholderiales bacterium | reverse complement strand
GTGGGGGATCGCATCGACTTCGACCCGGTACCGTGGACCTCGATGGGCGTATGGATCCTCACGCAAATGAAGCGCTGGGGCTACCTCAAGGGCGATGTGAAATACAAGGAAATCGTCGAGCAGGTTTATTTGCTCAGCGATGCAAAGAAACGCATGAAGGAAATCGGCATGCCGGTGCCGGAAAAGCAGGTCAGGAAGATCGTCGTCATGGGCAAGGCCTTCGATGAGTCAAAGCCGCAGGCTTATGTCGACAGTTTCAAGATCAAGAAAGCCGCTGCCTGATTTTAAACAACACGCCAAGAACGCGGACTCAGCGCGCCTGGGTCCGCATACTTGCCTCCCGCTTGATCACTTTCTCACGCAGCAAAAGAGCCCATGCCCAAATCCCTTGCAGCCAAAGCCGCGTTACTGTCGGCGTTGATTTTCGCGATATTCCTGCTTGTCTGGCATATCGCCACCTTGCCCAAGGAAACCACTGCGGTAGCCGATACCGAATATTCCCGCCTGATGGGTAGCGGCGCCACCAAAAGCAGCGCGTTGCCCACGCCGGCCGATATCGGCAAAACCATCGCCACCCAGTTGGCACACCCGTTCTACGATAACGGCCCCAATGACAAGGGCATCGGCATCCAGGTGGCGTTCTCGCTGGCGCGCGTGATGGCGGGATTCATTCTCGCCGCGTTGGTCGCCATTCCTGTCGGCTTCGTGATCGGCATGTCGCCGCTGATATATCGCGCGTTGAATCCCTTCATTCAAATCCTGAAGCCGATCTCGCCCCTGGCATGGATGCCCCTTGCCTTGTACACCATCAAGGATTCTGCAACCTCATCGATTTTCGTGATCTTCATCTGCTCCATTTGGCCAATGCTGATCAATACCGCGCTGGGCGTAGCCAGCGTGCGTCGCGACTGGTTGAATGTCGCCCGCACACTTGAAGTCGGCGTACTGCGCAAGGCCTTCCTGGTGGTACTGCCGGCGGCCGCACCGACCATCTTGACCGGCATGCGCATTTCCATGGGCATTGCCTGGTTGGTGATTGTGGCTGCCGAAATGCTGGTCGGCGGCACCGGCATTGGCTACTTTGTGTGGAACGAATGGAACAATCTGTCGCTGACCAATGTGATCTTCGCAATCCTGATGATCGGCGTGGTCGGCATGCTGCTGGACCTGGTATTCGGCGTATTGCAACGCGCCGTCACCTACGTGGAATAGACGTCTAGCGGGCCAATAAAAGGAGCAGCACGTGGGTTCACAATCGTTCCTGCAGATTCGAGATCTGCAAAAATCGTATGGCACAACCAAGCCGATTTTCAAATCCGTCAACTTCGATATTGAGCGCGGCGAATTCGTTTGCATCATCGGCCACTCCGGATGCGGCAAGACCACCATTCTGAACATTCTCGCCGGGCTCGATACCGCCAGCAGCGGCACGGTGGTCATGGACGGGCGCGAAGTCGCCGGGCCAAGCCTCGATCGCGGCGTAGTCTTTCAAAGCCACGCGCTAATGCCGTGGCTGAGCGTGCTGAAAAACATCGCCTTCGCGGTGAAATCGCGCTGGCCCGACTGGGCTAGCGAAAAAATCAATGCGCACTGCCAGAAATACATCGACCTGGTGCGCCTGACCGGCAATGAACACAAAAAGCCCTCGCAACTTTCCGGCGGCATGAAACAACGCGTCGGCATCGCGCGCGCCTTTGCCATCCAGCCGAAGATGCTGCTGCTGGATGAGCCGTTCGGCGCGCTCGACGCCTTGACGCGCGGCACCATCCAGGACGAATTGCTGTCGATCTGCGCGGAGACGAAGCAGACCGTATTCATGATCACGCACGATGTCGACGAATCAATTTTGCTCGCCGATAAAATCATGCTGATGTCGAGCAATACGGAAACCGGCCCCTCCGCCCGCATCGCCGAAATTGTCGTCAATACCCTGCCGAAAACGCGCACGCGCAGCGATATCCACCACCACCCGCAGTTCTACAAAATCCGCAATCCCCTCGTCGATTTTCTGGTCAATCGCTCCAAGGATGCACCTGCCATCCTGGCCGACGAGAAATCCGGCATCGAATATCCGCCGCTGGTGATGCCCGGCCTGGATGAGCGCAGCCCAGGCGAAGACCCGCGCACGCCCATACTGAAGCAAGTCAAATAAACGCTTTCAAACTAACCGCAATTCCCCACAGGAGAACACCATGAATCGAAACGACGTTACCGAAGCGATCTTGCATGCCAAGCGCATGAAGGGCCTCAAATGGGATGCCATCGCCAAGAAAATCGGCCACAGCAAGGAATGGACCACCGCCGCCCTGCTGGGCCAGATGCAGATGACGAAAGCGGATGCCGAGAAAGCCGGCAAGATGTTCGGCCTCGACAAGGAAGCGGTTTTGATCCTGCAGGAAGTGCCGTACAAAGGTTCCCTGCCGACCGCCGTGCCGACTGATCCGCTGATCTACCGCTGGTATGAAATCGTCAGCGTCTATGGTGCTACCATTAAGGAGTTGATTCATGAGGAATTCGGCGACGGCATCATGAGCGCGATCGATTTTTCAATGGACATCACGCGTGAGCCGAACCCCAAGGGCGATCGCGTCAAGGTGATATTGAGCGGTAAATTCCTGTCTTACAAAACCTACTAAGACCGGCCAGAAAACATACTGAGGAGCTTTCCATGGACCGTCGTAAATTTTTAAGCCGCGCCGCCGTTGCTGGTGGCGCCGTCTCCGCCGCCGCAGCCTCGCAGGCGATCGCACAAGCCCCGGCGCTGCCGAATATCAAATGGCGTCTGGCCTCCAGCTTTCCGAAAAGCCTGGACACCATCTATGGCGGCGCAGAAACACTGTCGAAACGTGTCGCCGCCATTACCGGCGGCAAGTTCCAGGTGCAGGTATTCGCCGGCGGCGAGATCGTGCCACCGTTCAGCGTATCCGATGCGGTCACCAACGGCACCGTGGAATGCGGCCATACCGCCAGCTATTATTTCGTCGGCAAGAACAAGGCCTTCGGCTTTGATACCACCTTGCCGTTCGGCATGAGCCAGCGCCAGCAGAACGCCTGGATGTATTACGGCGGTGGCTTGCAACTGGTGCGCGAGTTCATGAAGGATTACAACATCATCACCTTCCCGGGCGGTAACACCGGCGTGCAAATGGGCGGCTGGTTCCGCAAGGAAATCAAAACCGTTGCCGACCTGAAGGGCATCAAGATGCGCATCCCCGGAATCGGCGGCGAAGTGATGGCGCGCCTGGGCGTGATTCCGCAATCGCTGCCCGGCGGCGATATTTATCCGGCACTGGAAAAGGGTGCGATTGACGCAGCCGAATGGATCGGCCCGTATGACGATGAAAAACTCGGCTTCTACAAGATCGCGCAGCACTATTACTATCCGGGCTGGTGGGAATCCAACTCGCAGTACTCTTTCTATGTGAACGTCAAGGAATGGGAAAAGCTGCCCAAGGAATATCAGGCCGCATTCGAAGCGGCTGCCGCCGAAGTCAATATCGACATGATGGCCGAGTACGATTTCAAGAATCCCAAGGCACTGAAGAGCCTGGTATCCAAGGGCGTGAAGATCCATGCGTACTCGACCGACATCATGAAGGCCGCGCAGAAAGCTGCTTACGAGCTGTACGATGAAGAATCCGCCAAGAACCCCGCGTTCAAGAAAATCTACGCTTCGTGGCGCCCGTTCCGGGACGAACTGACGTTGTGGCATCGCGTTGCAGAGCTGACTTATGCAAACTTCGCCGCCAGCAACCCGCCACCGCCGATGAAGTGATCGCGCAGCTGTGAAATCAAAAGCCCGTCGCGATTGCGGCGGGCTTTTTTATTTTGCAATTTTGAGAAACGTAGAACGCCATTTAGCGCGCTTTTCCAACCATTTTTGCTTGGAAAAGCGCGCCAAATGGCGTTCTGCATATTCGCATGGCAAGCCAAGGTCATGAAAAGCCAGGTGTGTACCAAAGAAAGCCAACATCGGAGAAGACCAGCATCGAATGGCTTCCAGGCGTAATCTAATGGTTGCTGACTTCCAAGGCCCGCCCATGGTGGGCCCCAGGCCTGGTCAGCATGATCTGCGGCATTCCATTCAACCATCTGCGCAATAGGGGTATTTTTACTATATAAACTTGAAAGGGGCATCCATGAGAATGATCGGTTTCCTGTACGGCGTACTCAGCTACACCATATTCCTCGCAAGCTTCCTGTACGCCATCGGTTTTGTCGGCAACCTGCCTGTGCCGAAGGCCATCGATTCGGGGCCGCCCGGGCCACTCGGCACCGCCGTTCTCGTCAATATTGTGCTGCTTGGTCTGTTCGCTGTTCAGCATAGCGTCATGGCGCGGCCGGCCTTCAAGGCATGGTGGACGAAAATTGTTCCGCCCTCGGTCGAGCGCAGCACTTATGTCCTGATCTCGAGCCTGCTGCTTTTCCTGCTTTTCTGGAAATGGCAAGCGATGACCGACGTGATCTGGAGTGTCCAGAACTCAGCCGGCGCCATGGCCTTGAATGCGCTTTTCTGGCTGGGTTGGCTGGTCGTTCTCCTGTCGACGTTCATGATCAATCATTTCGACCTGTTCGGCCTGCGCCAGGTTTATCTGCGGCTGCGAAGCATCGACTACACACATGTGCAATTCAAGACCAGCGCCTTTTACAAGTTCGTGCGCCATCCCATCATGTTGGGATTCCTGATCGCTTTCTGGGCCACCCCGCAGATGACGCTCGGACATCTGCTGTTTGCAGTGGCCACGACGGCATACATCTTCATCGGCATCTTCCTCGAGGAGCGCGACCTTGCCGCGATGCACCGTGACAGCTTCGAACAATATCGAAAAGAAGTGCCGATGATCATCCCGATCCCCGGTCGCAGGTCAAAGTGATGATCGGTCGGCATGGGTAGTTTGTAATCCAAGCGCAACGCAAGCGAGGAAACTGTTTGCGCCGGCGCGAAGAAAACGCAGCGCTGCGAATTGAAAAGCCCGTCGCGATTGCGGCGAGCTTTTTTATTTTTTGATTTTGAAAAACGTAGAACGCCTATTGGCGCGTCCTTCGAAGCATTTTTGCTTGGAAAGGCTCGCCAAATGGCGTTCTGCATATTTGTGTCGCCATCCAAAACTTGAGCAAGCCTGTCGCTCCGGACGGGGTGGCCTAGGGCCATTTAGTCCGGGGCCCAATTTTCGTTAATGCTTGAGTTTCAACTTCACCCGGGCCGTTTCGCCGCCCGACGCCTAGTTCACCCTTATCCACAGCGGCGCAAACTTGTTATCCGAGCGGTGCAACAGGCTCACATTCGCGCGCGATACCCAGGGAACGACCTGCCGGTGCAGGGGAATCACCAGCACCTCGTTTTTCACCAGTTCCACCGCCTGGTTGATCATGGCCTGTCGTTTGACCGCATCCATTTCGCTTTCGGCGCGCTCAATCAGTTCATCGAGCGCCGCATTGCGGAAATTTCCATAGTTGCTGTCGCCGGCGCCGGTCTGGTTAAAGCTGTGCAGCACCGGTTTCAGGGTGAACATGGCGTCACGATTATTGTCGCCCCAACCCAGCATGCAGGCGCTGAATTCTTTCTTTGGGGTGCGCTGGAAATACTGGGCCTTGGGCATCGCCTCAACTTTGACGTTGATGCCGATGCGTGCCCACATGCCTGCCAGCGCAACGCAGATTTTCTCGTCATTCACATAACGATCGTTCGGGCAATGCAAGGTAAAACCGAAACCGTTCGAATAGCCCGCTTCAAGCAGCAATTTTTTGGCGGCATCAATATCGAACGGAAAACGTTTGTCCATCGCAGCGGAAATACCTTCTCCTTTCGGATTGGGCGTGGCGATCGCCGTCGGCGTGGACAGGCCGCGCATGATCTGGCTTTTGATCGCACTGATATCGATTGCCTGGTAAAGCGCCATGCGTACCCGCCGGTCCTTGAACGGGTTCCTGCCCTTGACGTCCGAGAACAGCAATTCGTCGCGCGCCTGATCCAGCGCGATCATGATGATGCGCGTTTCGTCGCCCTCCCAAACCTTCAGCGCCGGATCCTCTTTTAACCTGGCGACATCCTGCACAGAAGGGTCGAGCACGAAATCGAGTGCGCCGGCACGAAGCGCCGCCATGCGCGTCGCAGCACTGGCGATCGGACGGTATTCGATGGTGTCGATATTGCTTTCATAGCGGCCTTCCTTGATGCCCCACCAGTCGGGATTCTTCGCATGCACGGTCTTGATACCGGGCTCGAATGAAACCAGCCGATACGGACCGGTGCCCATGGCGTTGCGCGAGGCGAACGTGACTTCCTTGGTGGTGAAATCCTGTGGCTGCACCACGCCATTTTTCTCTGCCCATTGCTTGCTCATGATCGGTACTTCTCCAATCGAGCTGAGCGCGGTCGGATTCGGTGACGGCGTGGTGAATTCCACGGTGTAGTCATCAATTTTTCGCGCAATCCCGGACGGTAAGGCGTAAGTCTTGAACTGGCTTGACCTGGCGGCGCGCGCAAACGAAAACACCACATCGTCGGCCGTCAGCAGCGAACCGTCGTGAAACTTGACGCCCTTGCGCAGATTGAAAATCCGCTTGGTTGGACTGACTATTTTCCACGAGGTGGCCAGCCAGGCCGTCGGCGCCATATCCTTGCCCGGCTGCAACAGCCGTTCGTAGTCCAGATTATTGATCGCCTTGGTAAAACCCTCGTCCTGCCCATGCGGGTCCTGGGTGGTCACATCTCCCGCAGAAGACCAGCGAAAATTTTTCGCGCTGGCGAACGATGACAAGCCGGCAGACAGGGACAGCAACAAGCATATTGATAGAACCCGAAAACGCATGACTTCCTCCGACAGGAATTGGTTTAGTACGCCCAAAAGCCGGCTGCATAAGCGCGCGGCTTATTGAACCACGTCAAAATGTACTTGATGCTGCCTTTGGCGCGGTCACCATATTTTCTGTACAGCCACCCCAAAGTGGACTACCTATTCCATGACTGGGGCACAATGCCAATGACATTATTAACTTGTTGTTTTTCTTAATTAAAATATAACTCGACGATTTTATACAATTGACGCCCCCGATATTTGGTATTACATTGGTAATATTAAATTCGATCCGTTTCTTGCAAATATGGTGAGCGCCAAAAGCAGCCATGGCTAAGTTCTCAAATAGTGTTGATGGCGGTTGCAGGCAAGTTCACGACCGCTCCCCAGGCAACACTGTCACGACTCGTCGCTTCGACAAAATCGACACGAAAAAATCAGCATGAAAAAAGACCGCATACCCGCGTTCGAACCAGACGCCAACGACAGCTCGCCACTATATCTGCAGCTGGCGCGCATGCTGGGCGATGCGGTTCGTGCTGGACGCTACCAGGTTCACGAAGCCCTGCCGTCCGAACGTTTGCTGTCGGAGTCGTTGCACGTATCGCGCGTGACCGCGCGCAAGGCCATCGACCAATTGGTCGAACAGGGCCTGATCGTGCGTCGCCGCGGCTCGGGAAACTATATCGCGCCGCGTCTTGAGCAGCCCTTGTCGCGCCTGACCAGTTTTTCCGAGGAGCTCAGCCGCCGCGGCTACAAACCCGGTTCGCGCTGGCTGGTACGCACCATCACCGGTGCGGTGCCCGAGGAACAGCTGAGCCTCGGCCTTTCGCCCGGTGCGCAGGTGGCGCGCCTGGAGCGGTTGCGCCTTGCCGACGATGTGGTGATGGCTTACGAAGTGAGCGTGCTCCCGCAAAACATCTTGCCCGATCCGCAGGCCGTGGTTGGCTCCTTGTACGAGTTCCTCACCGGCATCGGCCAGGCGCCAGTACGCGCCCTGCAGCATATTCGCGCCCTCAATTCACAGCCGCGGCTCGCCGAACAACTCGGCGTGCCGGTCGGGCAGGCAGTGCTGTTCATTACCCGTATCGGCTATCTTGAATCCGGTCGGGCAGTCGAGCTCACGCACTCCTACTGCCGCAGCGACTACTACGACTTTGTGGCCGAGATGAGGCGGGAACGACGAGGCGCAAACCGTGAGCTGTAAACATGGGCGATAACGCATGAGCCGATCGAGCCAGCTAAGCCAACTCAGCGGACATATCCTCACGCCATCGGGTTTTGTGACGGGCACCATCGAGTTTGGCGACGGGCGCTCTGCTGGCGACCACGCTGCGCGCGGCCGCGTGACCCGCATCAGCGGGCAACCGGTGGAGACCAAGCGCGTACGCGAGTCCACGCTGCCGATCGTGCTGCCCGGCTTCATCGATTTGCATGTGCACGGCGGTGGCGGGCGCGACATCATGGAAGGCGGCGATGCCGCGGTGCGGATCGCCCAACTACACGCCCAGCATGGCACCACCGCCCTGCTGGCGACCACCATGACGGCGCCCGCGTCCGATCTTGAAACCGCCTTTGCCGGCCTCAGCGCGCCATGCGCCGAGCAACGCCCGTCCGGCGCGCGCGCGCGCATATTGGGAGTGCATCTCGAGGGCCCCTACATCAATCCGGGAAAGCTGGGCGCGCAGCCCGACTACGCACGACCGTTGCAGGCCGACGAATTGAAACGCCTGCACGCGCTGGCGCCGATTCGGCTGATCACGCTGGCGCCGGAAATTGCCGGAAACATGGAGGCCATCGAATCGTTGTGCGCGGCCGGTTACAAGGTGCAGCTGGGGCATAGCCTGGCCAGTTATGAACAGGGCGTGAACGCGTTATCCCGCGGCGCAGGCGGATTTACCCATCTGTTCAACGCGATGACCGGGATGCACCACCGCCAACCCGGCCTGGTCGGCGCCGCGCTGGCACACGCCGAGTACGCAGAAATCATTCCGGACCTGCTGCATGTTCACGCCGGCGCCATACGCGTGGCGCTGCGCGCCATTCCGCGCTTGTTTTGCGTGACCGATTCGACTGCGGCCGCCGGCATGCCCGATGGCGAATATCGGCTGGGCCGTCACACCGTGACGAAGTGCATGGGCGGCGTGCGCCTTGCCGACGGTACCTTGGCCGGCTCGACCCTGACCATGGATATGGCCCTGCGCAACCTTGTCAATGAACTTGGCCTTGATTTGCCCGAGGCCTCGAAACGAGTGTCCACCTATGCGGCCGACTATCTCGGCTTAAGCAACCGCGGGCGACTTGAAGCCGGCGCCTGGGCGGATATGGTGGTTCTCGATCAGGACTTGCAGTTGACCGGGGTTTACACCGAAGGCGTGGGGATTGACCGCGTCGGAGACAGTACGTGAAGCTGCACACATCGAAATTTCAGCGCACGCAGATGCTCGACGAAGCGCATCAAGCGCCGGTCGCGGTCGCGAGGCAGTTGCAGGAAAGCGTGCAGGCTTACCGCGAGTTCGGCGCCAGTTTGCGCGCCGCATCGCCCACCTCGGTACTGACGATCGCGCGCGGCAGTTCGGATCACGCCGCGCATTTCATGGCCTATCTGATCATGGCCCGACTGGGGCGGCTGGTGACCTCGCTGCCGATGTCGCTGATCACGCTTTACCAATCGCAGATCCAGTGCCAGGGCTTGCTGTCGATGGCATTTTCTCAATCCGGGCAGAGCCCTGACCTGGTGGCGCCGATGCAATATTTCAAACAAGGCGGCGCCACCACGGCAGCGTTTGTAAATGACCCCGGCTCGCCCCTGGCTGACGCTGCGCAGTGGGTATTTCCGCTTTGCGCCGGCACGGAGAACAGCATTGCCGCGACCAAGAGTTTTATCGTGCAGCTGGTGGCCGGCACGCGCGTGGTGGCGGCCTGGCAGGATGACGCGCTGCTGCAAGCCGCCATCGACACGTTGCCGGAGTCATTGGCGCGTGCCGCTGATGCCGACTGGTCGGCGGGTGTGGAGTTGCTCGACAGCGCTGATCGCTTGTTTGTAATCGGCCGTGGCACTGGCCTTGCGGTGGCAATGGAGGCCGCACTCAAGTTCAAGGAAACCTGCGCCATTCAGGCCGAAGCCTTCTCGGGCGCCGAGGTACAACACGGGCCGATGGCGCTGATCGACGAGGGCTACCCGCTACTGGTGCTGGCGCCGCGCGGCCCGGCCCAGGCGGGACTGCTGGCGCTGGCTGAGGAGATGCGCGCGCGCGGCGCCAGGCTGCTGCTGGCCGCACCGGCCGGCACGCCAGGCTGCAACCTGCCGATTGTCGATACCGCATCCATCGAGCTCGACCCGATTTCCGTCATCCAGAGTTTCTACCCCATGGTCGAAGCCCTGGCGCGTGCGCGCGGCATCGATCCGGATCGTCCGCGACATCTGGCCAAAATCACGCGCACCCGATGAAGCGACCCACGCCCATGCTAAAGACTGAAACACCCAGCCTCGAACATACGCAACTTGATCGATATGCTGTCGACGAACTGGTCAGCGCGTTCGTCGAGGACCAGCACCACGCCGTGAATGCGGTGCGCGCTGCCGCAGCACAGATTGCCGCTGCCGTTACAGCGGCCGTGCCGCGCATCGAGGCTGGCGGCCGCCTCATCTATGTCGGCGCCGGCACTTCCGGACGGCTGGGGCTGCTGGATAGTGTCGAACTTTATCCCACGTTTTCCTGGCCCCACGATCGTGCCATCGCGCTATTGGCCGGCGGGCCGCAAGCGATGTATGAAGCCATTGAAGGCGCCGAGGATAGCCCCGGGCAAGGCAGCGCGGATGTCATTACGGTATCGACTGGTCCGCGCGACGTGCTGCTGCTGCTGGCCGCATCCGGCACGACACCATACGTGATGGGCGCACTGGCCGCGGCGCGCGACGTCGGCGCGCTCACCATCGGCATTGCCAACAATCCCGACTCGCCGCTGGCGCAACAAGCCGAGTTGGGCATCACCCTGGATACGGGTTCCGAATTGATTTCCGGCAGCACGCGCCTCAAGGCAGGCACCGCGCAAAAAATTGCGTTGAACACGTTTTCCAGCGCGCTGATGGTTCGCCTGAACAAGGTGTACGGCAACCTGATGGTCGACCTGAAGCCGACCAATGCCAAGCTGATCCGCCGCACCATCAACCTGACGATGCTCGCCACCGGTGCCAACGAAACGGTTGCACGCACAACGCTTGAGGCCTGCGGTTTTCACGTCAAGGTGGCGATCGTGGCGATCAAGACAAACACCAGCATCGGCGATGCGCAGCAACGACTGGCCCTGGCCAGGGGCAGTGTGCGCCTGGCCATTGCCGAATAAATGCCTCCGTTAAATGCCCACGTGAGCGCGCCGAAAAATCCCTGGTTCTGGGTGCCCTCGCTGTATTTCGGCCAGGGCGTTCCCTATGTGGCGGTGATGACGCTCGCCGTCATCATGTACAAGAACCTGGGCATCTCCAATACCGACATCGCGCTGTACACCAGCTGGCTGTATCTGCCCTGGGTGATCAAACCGCTATGGTCGCCGCTTGTCGATATGTTCAGCACCAAGCGCCACTGGATCATCGTCCTGCAACTGCTGATCGGCGCCTCGCTGGCGCTGGTGGCGCTGACCATTCCGCTGGCGCATTTTTTCCAGATTACGCTGGCGGTGTTCTGGCTGATGGCTTTCAGCTCGGCCACACACGATATTGCCGCCGACGGTTTTTACATGCTGGCCCTGCCGCAGCATGAGCAGGCGGCGTATGTCGGTGTGCGCAGCACTTTCTATCGCATCGCCATGATCGCCGGACAGGGCGGGCTGGTGTTTCTCGCCGGCAAGCTGGGTGAGCACAGCGGCGATGTGGCGATGGCCTGGTCGATCATTTTTTTCATCCTCGGCGGCATGTTTGTTGTGCTGTTTGTCTACCACCGCCTGGTGTTGCCGATTCCGGAAAGCGACCATGCGCTGTTGCGCGATAACCGCGTGGCGGCCACCGACGTCATTGCCGGATTCGTGTCGACCTTCACCGCGTTCTTCAAGCGCCGCGACATCGGCATCATCCTCGCCTTCCTGCTGTTGTTCCGCTTCGGCGAGGCGCAGGCGCTCAAGCTGGCGGCGCCGTTCCTGCTTGATGCCCACAGCAAGGGCGGGCTCGGGCTGAGTACTGCGCAAGTCGGCCTGGTGTACGGCACCATCGGCGTGATCGCGCTCACCCTCGGCGGCCTGCTGGGCGGCTACGCGATTTCGCGGCAGGGATTGAAACGCTGGATCTGGCCGATGCTGCTGTCGGTGCACCTGCCCAATCTGGCGTTTGTGTTTCTCGCCTTTGCATTGCCCAGCAATATTTTCGTTATCGCCGCCGCGATTGCGGTCGAGCAATTCGGCTACGGCTTCGGCTTCGCGGCCTATCTGCTGTTCATGATCATGGCCGCGGACGGCGCGCACAAGACCGCGCACTACGCCATCTGCACCGGTTTCATGGCGCTCGGCATGATGCTGCCCGGCATGGTCAGCGGCTGGATCCAGGAGCAACTCGGTTACCAGAACTTTTTCATCTGGGTTTGCGTTGCCACTGTCCCGTCGCTGCTGGTGACCGCGTTTATAAAAATCGATCCCGCGTTTGGCCGGAAGGCAGATTGACATGAGCGCGCGCCTGGTTTCGCTGGATGCGTTTCGCGGCTTCACCATCGCCAGCATGGTGCTGGTGAACAACCCGGGTGACTGGGGCCATATCTATTCGCAACTCGGTCACGCCGAGTGGAACGGCTGGACTTTCACCGATTGGATCTTTCCGTTTTTCCTGTTCATCTGCGGCGTGTCGATGACGCTATCGCTGGGACGACGTGCCGCGACCGGTGATGACAAGCCCGCGCTGCTGCGGCAACTCGCCAAACGCGCCGCGCTCATTTTCCTTATCGGCCTGCTGCTCAACCTGATACCGGCGTTCAATTTCGCGACGGTGCGCATTCCCGGTGTGTTGCAGCGCATTGCGCTATGCACCCTGCTGGCGGCGCCGATCGTGATCTATTGCAACTGGCGGCAGCAGTGTCTGTGGATCGCCGGCCTGCTGGTGCTGTACACCGGCCTGATGCTGTTGGTGCCGGTGCCGGATGTGCAGGGCCGCATCGGCGCCGGCATACTGGAACCAGGCCGTGACTTCGGCGCATTCATCGACCGCCTGCTGCTCGATGGACATCTGTGGGTGAAATCGAAAACCTGGGACCCGGAAGGGCTGGTCAGCACACTGCCGGCCCTGTGCAGCCAGTTGTTCGGTGTACTCGCCGGCCGCTGGTTGCTGTCGAATTATTCAACAGCAGAAAAAACCGTGTGGATGCTGCTGGCCGGACTCCTTTGTTTATGGACCGGCGCCATCATTGATGCGAGTTTCATGCCGATCAACAAAAGCCTGTGGACCACCTCGTACTGCATCGCCATGACCGGCTGGACACTGCTGATTTTTTCAGCTTTTTACTGGTTGATCGACGCGAATGATTCGAAGCGCTTGCGTGAAAAATCGCAGCGCGTTTTTCTGCCGTTCACCATCTACGGCATGAATGCGCTGTTCATTTTTGCGCTGTCCGGGCTGCTTGCGAAGATGCTGGGCTTCATCAAATTATCAACGGCTGACGGCAGTCTGCTGTCGCTGAAAACCTGGCTCTACGCGCCGCTACAGGCATTGCCGCTTTCCGCGCTCAACGCCTCGTTGCTGTTTGCGCTGCTGTTCAATGCCCTGATGTTTCTGGTTGCATGGGGAATGTGGAAACAGAAATGGTTTGTGAAGGTATGAAGATTTTTAAAGCAAGGCCCAGCAATGGCGCGGCTACTCGAAGACAGAATGTACACCGAGAGGGACCAATAGGGGAAGAACATTTTTTTGGG
>JANMXS010000267.1:0-1599 GCA_031394335.1 Burkholderiales bacterium | reverse complement strand
CGATAAATTGACGTTCAGCGTGACCCGCTCCGGGTGCGGCATCATGATGGTGAAGCGTCCGTCCGGCGTGGTGAAGGCCGTCATGCCCAAGGGTGAGCCGTTGGGGTTCATCGGGAAATCTTCGGTCACGCGCCCGTAGCCGTCGACGAAGTGCGCGGCAGCCAGCCAGCGCGCGGCGTCCTGCTGCGCCTGGTCGCGGAATACGGCGCGGCCTTCGCCGTGCGCGGTGGCGACCGGCAAGGTGGAACCCGCCATGCCGGTGAACAGGATCGACGGCGACTCGCGGATTTCCAGCATCACGGTGCGCGCTTCGTATTGCTCGCTGGCATTGCGCTCCAGATGCGGCCAGTTCTCGGCACCGGGGATGATCGCGTGCAGATTGGACATCATCTGGCAGCCATTGCAGGCGCCGAGCGCGAATGAATCGCTGCGCTGGAAGAACGCGGAGAACTCATCGCGCGCACGCGCATTGAACAGAATCGATTTCGCCCAGCCTTCGCCGGCGCCGAGCACATCGCCGTATGAAAAGCCACCGCAGGCGGCGAAGCCCTTGAAATCTTTCAGCGAAATACGGCCGGCGATGATGTCGCTCATATGTACATCGTGCGCCTCGAAACCGGCCTTGGTGAAGGCATGCGCCATTTCAATCTGACCATTGACGCCTTGCTCGCGCAGGATCGCAATGGCGGGCCGCTTGCCGCCGGCAATGAACGGCGCCGCCACATTCACGCTGGCGTCAAAGCTGAGCTTCGCTTGCAAACCCGGATCCTTGGCATCGAGGAGGCGGTCATACTCCTGCCGGGCGGTGGCCGGGTTGTCGCGCATCGATTGAATGAGATAACTGGTCTCGCTCCAGGCGCGCTGCAGATCGATGCGCTTCTCGGACAACACCGCTTTCGAACTGCGAATGATGCGCAACTCGTCGCTGGTGTTCGGATGGCCGATGATGTGGCTGATGCGTGCCAGTCCCGCGTCACGCAGCACCTGCATCACTGCGCTGCGCTCGGCCTTGCGGATCTGCAGCACTGCGCCAAGTTCCTCGTTGAACAGCGCGGCGAGCACCGCTTCGTTATCGCCGAGTTTTTTCGAGGTGGCGGTGACGTCGTAATCATCGACGTCGGTCTCGCGTTCAGCAAAGACCAGGGTATCGAGATACAGGGTCACACCGGTGTGCGCGGCGAAGGCCATTTCCGCGACCGTGGCGAACAGGCCGCCGTCAGAACGGTCGTGATAGGCGAGGATTTTTCTGTCGCGCGCCAACGCGCGTACCGCCGCAAAGAATCCTTTCAACAACGACGCATCATCGACATCCGGCGCGTCATTGCCGACCTGCGCATACACCTGCGCCAGTGCCGAGGCGCCCAAGCGATTCTTGCCTGCGCCCAAATCGATCAACAGCAATTCGGTATCCGCCTCGCGCACCAGTTCGGGCGTGAGCGTAGCGCGCGCATCGCCCACTTTGGCAAAGGCGGAAATGATCAGCGACACCGGCGCCACTACTTCCTTCTTCTGCGTACCCTCGCTCCAGGCGGTTTTCATCGACAGCGAATCCTTGCCGACCGGAATCGAGATGCCCAATTGCGGGCACAGTTCCATGCC
>JANMXS010000266.1:0-2954 GCA_031394335.1 Burkholderiales bacterium | reverse complement strand
GAATCGACCGAGAACTCCAGGTAGCCCCGGTTGAGGTAGAAGGACTTCAGCTTTTCCAGATCACCTGACAACTTCTGCTTCGAATACTGGTCATCCTTGGTGAAAAACGACAACCATCCACCGGTCGACAGTTCGAATTCCTTGATCAGGGTTTTTTCCGAAAAGGCCGAGGCGCCGATGATGTTGATGTCGACAATCTTGGAAACTTCACCCTCTTCAATATTGAAAGCGAGCGAAATGCGATTGCGTTCCAGTGGCGTCACCGTAGTCTGCACCTTGGCCGAATAGAAGCCGCGGCTGGTGTACTGGCGCTTGATTTCCTTCTCGGCACGATCGAGCAGGGAGCGATCGAAAATCTTCGCTTCGGCAATGCCCGCCTGCTTGAGGCCATCCTTGAGGTTTTCCTTGGTGAATTCCTTGGCGCCGACGATATCGATCTGCGCAATCGCCGGACGTTCGATCACGAACACCACCAGCACATCGTTCTCGACCTCAAGGCGCACATCGGTATAGAAGCCGGTGGCGTAAAGCGCCTTGATCGAGGCAGCCGCCCTGTCGTCATCCATGCGCTCGCCTACCTTGATCGGCAGGTAACTGAACACAGTCCCGGCTTCGGTACGCTGTACGCCTTCAACACGGATATCACGAATTACAAAGGGCTGGATCGCAAACGCGGCAATCGAGAACAAAGAACTCAACAGCGCCGCAAGCAGTTTGGATGTGGGGCGAACAAATTGCATCAATGGGAACCTGTGCACCGGCCGTGGCGGGAGCGGGAAACTAACCCGCAACCAGGCGATGAATATCGTTATAAAAAGCAAAGGCCGTCAAGCCCAGCAGCAGTGTCAGGCCGACTTGCTGGCCGATTTCCATCACGCGCTCGGACACCGGGCTGCCCGTGAGAAGCTCGGCCATATAATACATCAACTGCCCTCCGTCCAAGACCGGGATGGGCAGCAAATTGAGCACCCCAAGACTGATGCTGATCAGCGCCAGGAAGGTCAGATAAGGTACCCAGCCCAATTGCGCGGATTGGCCCGCATAATCGGCGATCGTGAGCGGGCCGGACAGATTCTTCCAGGAAATATCGCCCGCAATCATGCGGCCCATCATTTTTAGGCTGAAAATCGACATTTCCCACACGCGGTTCACGCTCCGGGCGACGGACTCGAGCGGCCCGTAGCGGACGATGGTATTCAGCTTGCTTTCAAGCGCGCGATCCACACGAGGCGTAATGCCGATGCGCCCGAAAGATCGTCCATCTTCCGTAATGCGGTCCGGGATCACAGCCAGTTCGAGCAGGGCACCATCGCGCTGTACCGACAAGGGAACCGGTTCGCCGGGGTGATTGGTAATCACTTGCACCAGCTCCTGCCAGCGTGAAATTTGTTTGCCCTCGCTGGCGGTGATTCGATCACCCGTACGCAGGCCCGCCCTTGCCGCCGCCCCATCGGGGGTGACAACATCCAGCACCGGCTCGACCTTCAGCCGATAGGCGCTCACCCCCAGCTTGCCCAAAAAATCCTTGTCGAGGTCGGCCTTGTCGAGGCGCGCCATGGCGAGGCGCTTGATACTGCGGTGACCGCTGGCTTCCTCGATTTCGATCTCGATTGTTTCACCCTTGACGGCGGCCTCGAGCAGGGCCAGCCGCGCGTCGCCCCAGGTTTGCACTTCACGGTCGCCAATTTTGGTAATAAGGTCAAACTCGGCAAAGCCTGCACTGGCCGCCGTACTCGACGGCGCAGGCTGGGCCAGGTAGGGCCTGGTGCCGGGCACGCCGGTGACGAACAGCACCCAGTAGAAAAATATCGCCAGCACAAAATTGGCCAGCGGGCCTGCGCTGACAATGAAAATGCGCTGCCATGGCGTCTTGTTATTGAACGCGCGTGGGCCATCGCCGGGTGCGGCACTGCCATCGCGTTCATCGGCCATGCGCACAAAGCCGCCCAGCGGCAACGCCGCGATCACCCATTCGGTTTGATCGGGCCCAATGCGCTTCAGATACAAGGGTCTGCCAAAACCGACCGAAAAACGCAGTATCTTGACGTCGCATAGCCGCGCTGCCCAGTAATGGCCAAGCTCGTGGAAGGTGACCAGTACCCCGATGGCGAGCAGAAAAGCGGCGACAGTAATGAGAAAGGACATGGCGATCGGTCTACAAATCAGGCTCGTTGGAGTCTGGATTCGGGATTGCGTTCCGCAATCAGCGCGCGGGCACGGCTGCGGGCGAATTCGTCTGCCGTCGCGATTTCCGCCAGCGACACGGCATCTCGGATCACGGCCTCGGACAGCACACGCTCAATCAACGCCGGGATTTCCAGGAAATCGAGGCCGTGGCTCAAGAACGCCGCCACTGCCTCCTCGTTGGCCGCGTTCAGCACGGCGGGCGCGGTGCCACCGCGTTTGAGCGCATCGTAGGCCAGTTGCACGCAGGGAAAACGCGCCCGGTCCAGTGCCTCGAACTCGAGTTTGCCGGCACGCGCCAGGTCGAGCGTGGATACGCCGGCCTCGATGCGCTCGGGGAAGCCGAGGCCATAGGCGATCGGGGTGCGCATGTCCGGGTTACCCAGTTGCGCGATCACCGAGCCATCCAGATATTCAACCATCGAGTGAATGATGCTCTGCGGATGGATAACCACGTCGATCTGCTCGGGACTTGCATCGAACAGCCAGCGGGCTTCGATCACTTCCAGCCCCTTGTTCATCATCGTCGCCGAATCCACCGAAATCTTGCGCCCCATCACCCAATTGGGATGCGCGCAGGCTTCATTGGGCGTGATATTGGCCAGCGCCGACAAGGGCCGTGTACGGAATGGCCCGCCCGAAGCCGTCAGCACGATGCGCCGCACGCCTACCGATGACAGGCCCGCAGAAAAGCTGCGCGGCAGGCTCTGGAACACCGCGTTGTGCTCGCTGTCGATCGGCAGCAGCGCGCCGCCGATTTTCTGCCCCTC
>JANMXS010000265.1:0-26895 GCA_031394335.1 Burkholderiales bacterium | reverse complement strand
GCATCGAGGTCGCCCTCGAAGAGCCCCAGAGCGACGTCCTTAGCCACGTTGCGCGCCACCTTGAAGGAAATGGCGCCCTCGGGTGAACGCTGGCGCTGGCCATCGGATAGCGCCCATCCAAAAATGGGATTTATCGCCAGTAGCCAGCTATCGCTTTTCCAGCCACCGATAAAACGCACTTCAAGGTTGGTGCGCGACTGGTCGAAGCGTTGACCAATTCGCCCAAGCTCGGTATTGATGCCGGCAAACCAGCCACCGCCACCCTTCTCGACTTGAAGCGGCATCCACTTCAAGCGTAACTTGCCGCCAGCCAGATAGTACGAACCGTCGCCTGCGCGCGCGGTCGGCACATAGAGTCCGGCTTCCCAATCCTTGGTAATGCCGTATGAAAATTCAGGCGTCACGCGCCAGCCACGATGCGTCGTGATTTCGCCCGGGTAGGCAGGCGTACGCTGGCCGCTGGGCGTAGTGTTGACGTGCACCTCGAGACCGAATTCGCGCGGTTCATTGATCTCGAAGGTGTAGACCTGAATTTCATCCGGCAGTGCGGCATGGGCGCCACAACTCAGGCATAAGCCAAACATACCTGCGGCCATCCGCCGCCAATGCCGGGATTGCATCGCTATTTAAGCAGCATGACCAGTGATCCGGTCACGATAAGCCCGGCACCGATCAGGGTCTGCACACTCGGCGTTTCACCCAGGACAAAAATGGCCAGCACCACGACCAGCGCCACGCTTAGTTTATCCACCGGCGCCACCATCGATACCGGGCCCAACTGCAACGCGCGGTAATAACAGAGCCAGGAAAGACCGGTCGCAATGCCGGAAAGCAGCAGAAAGACCATGGTCTTCGCGGAAATTGACGATGGCGCGCGCCACTCATCGCGTAACGACACGATAAGTGCGGTCACCATGAGTATCACGATGGTGCGAATGAATGTCGCCAGATTGGAATTGATTTCGGCGACACCCAGCTTGCCGAAAATTGCGGTCAGCGCCGCGAACAGCGCCGAACCGAGCGCAAATAACTGCCAGCTTTCAGCCGGGCGCATGGGTATCCTAGAACGGAATATCGTCCTCGAAATCATCAAACTTGGCCGCACCACCTTTTGCCGATGCCGCCGGTTTGGCGGTGCCTGAAGGGGCTCCACCGCTTGACGAACGTGCAGAATCGCCACCACCACCGCCGTCGCCACCCATGCCTTGCCTGGAGCCCAACATCTGCATCTTGTCGGCGATTATTTCGGTGGTGTACTTTTCAACACCATCCTTGTCGGTCCATTTGCGCGTCTGCAAGCGGCCTTCAATATAGACCTGTGAACCCTTTTTCAGGTATTCACCAGCGATTTCTGCCAGTCGCTGAAAGGTGCTGATGCGATGCCACTCGGTCTTTTCCTGTTTTTCTCCCGACTTGTCTTTCCATGTGTCAGTGGTCGCGATGGAAAAATTGGTGATCGCGCCGCCATCGGGCATATAGCGGGTTTCCGGGTCGCGACCGAGATTGCCGACGAGGATGACTTTGTTGACGGATGCCATGTTGAACCTCTGCAGTATTGGAGTTGATGAGGACGGTGTGGTCGATTGTGCGTAGCGGCGGGCGACCGGCGTTGCCGTACGAAAGACGCTGATTCGCAACTGGATATAGTAGCTTAAAGGGCCAACTTGCGCGACTCCCCGGCTCAGCTACCGCTTCCACTGAAGCCAATTTGCCCGACGAAAAAACAGGTGCGCGGAGGAGCGAAAGGGCGCTATCATAGCAGGCTGATTTTCTTGCACTGAATCAGCTTTTTTGCGGCCGTTCCGCCGCAATAACGATTGGCCTTGTCCACCCTTGGTCGCCACTCGCAATCCCATACGCTTCAGGCGTTTAGCCGGTTTTTCTCAATAGAAATTCATGGACCAGATCAAAATTCGCGGTGCCCGCACGCATAACCTCAAAAATATCAGCCTCGATATCCCGCGACATTCTCTGGTGGTAATCACTGGCTTGTCGGGTTCCGGGAAATCTTCGCTGGCATTTGACACGTTGTATGCCGAGGGTCAACGGCGATATGTTGAGTCGCTGTCGGCCTACGCCCGCCAGTTCCTGCAGTTAATGGAAAAGCCGGATGTCGACCTGATCGAGGGCTTGTCGCCAGCCATTTCCATCGAACAAAAAGCGACCTCGCACAACCCGCGATCGACGGTCGGCACCGTAACGGAAATACATGATTACCTGCGTCTGCTGTTCGCTCGGGTCGGGACCCCGTATTGCCCGGAGCACCAGCTGCCGCTGGAGGCGCAGACGGTATCGCAGATGGTCGATACGGTGCTGGCTTACCCCAAAGACAGCAAACTCATGCTGCTGGCGCCGGTAGTGGTGAATCGCAAGGGCGAGCATGCCGATATGATCGAAGAATTCCGCTCGCAGGGCTTCGTACGCCTGCGCGTAAACGGCAAGGTCATCGAGATTGATGCGTTTCCGAAGCTGGACAAGCAGAAAAAACACACCATTGAGGTCGTGGTCGACCGACTCAAAGTCGCGCCAGAAATGAAACAGCGTCTGGCGGAATCGTTTGAGACCTGCATTCGCGTCGGCGACGGCAAGGCTGTTGCCGTCAATATGGATACGAATGCGGAAACGCTGTTCTCGTCGAAATTTTCCTGCCCGATTTGCGACTACTCATTGTCGGAAATGGAGCCGCGGCTGTTCTCCTTCAATAACCCGATGGGCGCCTGCCCGTCCTGCGACGGACTCGGCGAAATTACTTTTTTCGATCCAAAGCGGATCGTGGCCTATCCCGGTTTGTCGCTGGCCGGTGGCGCCATCAAAGGCTGGGACCGCCGCAATCAATTTTATTTCCAGATGCTCACGGGACTCGCGGCGCACTACAAATTCGATATCGATATGCCGTTCGACAAGCTTTCGGCGGAGGCACAGAACATCATCCTGTTCGGTTCCGGCAAGGAAAAAATTCCGTTCAAGTATCCAGGTGAGCGCGGCCGCGCGGTGGTGCGTGAAGAAACGTTTGAAGGCGTGGCGAAAAGTCTGGAGCGCCGCTATCGCGAAACCGATTCGATGGCGGTGCGCGAAGAGCTGGCCAAATATATTTCGACCAAGACCTGCCCGGATTGCGAGGGCACCCGCCTGCGCAAGGAAGCGCGCAATGTCAAAGTGTTCGACAAGACGCTGCACGCCATTTCGGCCATGCCGCTCAAAGAGGCGCATCGCTGGTTTGGCACCGTCAAGATGACCGCGCAGAAAATGGCGATCGCGGACAAAATTCTCCACGAGATTTCCAGCCGTCTGCAGTTTCTGAATAACGTCGGCCTCGACTATCTGTCGTTGGTACGTTCGGCTGACACCCTGTCCGGCGGCGAAGCGCAGCGCATCCGTCTCGCCTCGCAGATCGGCTCCGGCCTCACTGGTGTGATGTATGTACTTGATGAGCCCTCGATCGGTTTACACCAGCGCGACAACGATCGTTTGTTGGCGACATTGAAACGCCTCCGCGACTTGGGCAATTCGGTCATCGTGGTTGAGCACGATGAAGACGCCATCAATACCGCCGACTACGTTATCGATATGGGCCCCGGCGCCGGCGAGCATGGCGGCCAGATCGTGGCGCAGGGTACACCGGCGGAAATCAGGAAATCGTCCCAGTCGCTTACCGGGCAATACCTGTCTGGCAAGAAGCAGATTGCAGTGCCAAAAAAACGCTTCAAGGTGGACTTGAAAAAACGCCTCAGCATCAAGGGTGCGTCCGGCAATAATCTCAAGAATGTGCGGCTGGATCTGCCGGTCGGGGCGCTGGTATGCATCACCGGCGTTTCGGGCTCGGGAAAATCCACGCTTATAAATGACACCTTGTACAAGGCGGTGGCGCATCATATTTATGCCTCGACCGACGAGCCCGCGCCGTTCGAAACAATCGAAGGCCTGGACCACTTCGACAAAGTAATCAATGTCGATCAGGCACCAATCGGACGCACCCCACGTTCCAACCCGGCAACCTATACGGGCCTGTTTACGCCGATTCGCGATTTATTCGCAAGCGTGCCGGAATCCCGTGCCCGCGGCTATGGCCCCGGCCGTTTTTCATTCAACGTCAAAGGTGGCCGCTGCGAAGCCTGCCAGGGCGACGGCATGATCAAGGTTGAAATGCACTTCTTGCCGGATGTATATGTGCCCTGCGACGTATGCCACAGCAAGCGCTACAACCGCGAGACATTGGATGTTCACTACAAGGGCAAGAACATCACCGAAGTGCTGGAGATGACGGTTGAGCACGCCTACGAATTCTTCAAGCCGGTACCGATTGTTGCGCGCAAGCTGGCAACCTTGCTGGATGTGGGTCTTGGCTATATTCGCCTTGGGCAGAGTGCGACAACCCTGTCCGGCGGCGAGGCGCAGCGTGTAAAGTTGTCGCTGGAGCTTTCCAAGCGCGATACCGGGCGCACCCTGTTCATTCTGGATGAGCCGACTACCGGCCTGCATTTCCATGACATCGATTTGCTGCTGAAAGTCCTGAATCGCCTGCGCGATCACGGCAACACCGTGGTGGTCATTGAGCATAACCTTGATGTGGTCAAGACCGCCGACTGGGTTGTTGATCTCGGCCCTGAAGGTGGCGATGGCGGCGGCGAAATCGTTGCGCAAGGCACCCCGGAAGACGTTGCGGCGGCGGCACAGAGCTTTACCGGTCAGTATCTCGCGACCATGTTGAACGTAGCTGCCGCGCGTACTGCTAGCGCCAAAAAATAAGCTGTCGACAACTCGTTACCAATCCGATGGTGGGTGGCAGCTTAGCCACCCACTGCTGCTTTTGTGTTGGTTGTGGCGCTATTTTTCGCGCTATCCTTGCAGAATAATAATTCGCTCTCGCCCAAGGTAAGGGCAAGCTGCCCATGACCCCTCGCGACCTCCTTTTCGACAGCTTTCGCGCCGCACTTTCCGCCGCTGATCCGCTGGTGATCGTCCCCCCCAACCTGCCTGTACCACCGAAGGGAAAGACGATCGTCCTCGGCGCCGGCAAAGCGGCGGCATCGATGGCCAAGGCGGTTGAACTGAACTGGCCGCAAGACAAGGCGCTGGAGGGCTTGGTAATTACCCGCTATGCACATGGCTACAGCGGCGCCGATGCGTTGCAGCGCATTGATGTTGTCGAAGCGGGACACCCGGTACCTGACGCTGCGGGCGAAAACGCCGCCAAACGAGTTCTGGCAATGGCCCAATCCGCGGAAGTTGATGATCTGGTACTGGCATTAATTTCCGGTGGCGGCTCAAGCCTCTTGTCACTTCCTGCCGGCGATATTTCCATGGCTGATCTACGCGCCGTAACGCAGGCCCTGCTTGACTGCGGCGCACCGATTCAGGAGATGAATATCGTCCGCAAGCATTTGTCCGCAATTCAGGGGGGGCGCCTTGCCGCCGCAACGCGTGCGCGCGTTGCAGCATTGATCATTTCGGACGTTACCGGAGACGACCCCGGGGCAATTGCGTCCGGCCCCACCGCGCCAGACGCCTCCACCTTCCAGGATGCCCTGGATATCCTGAACAACTATCGAATTACGCCGCCGGTATCCATTGCACGATACCTCTCCAATGGCGCGCGGGGCGTTGTCGCCGAAACGTTGAAGCATGGTGATACCGCCTTTGCGCGGGTCGACAACCGCGTCATCGCAACGGCGCAGGCAAGCTTGTCAAAAGCGGCCGTATTCTTCCAGCAGCACGGCATCACACCAATGATTCTCGGCGACAGCGTGACCGGAGAGGCGCGCGAGGTTGCCAAGGCGTACGCCGCCCTGACGCGTCAAATTCGCCAGCATCATCACCCCTTCAAACCTCCCGTTGCCCTGATTTCCGGTGGCGAGTGCACCGTAACCCTGCGCAGCGGCAACAAGGGTCGCGGTGGACGCTGCAGCGAGTTCTTGCTGTCGCTGGCGATTGAATTGAACGGACTCGCCAACGTCGATGCTCTGGCTTGCGATACCGACGGTATTGATGGCAGCGAGGACAATGCTGGCGCGTATCTCGCGCCAGACTCGATCCGGAGGGCCCAGCGGCTGGGCATAGCAGCCAAGCAACAACTCGTCCTGAACGACGCGTTCGGATTCTTCAGCGCGATCGGTGACATTATCACCACGGGCCCGACACGGACCAACGTCAATGATTATCGGGTGATATTGTTGACTTGAGCTGCCCCATGGGACGCGTATCGGATGCATGGATGATACGCGAGCGTAAAATTTAACTGCGCCGGCACGTGATTCACGATACAAATATGTAACAATTTGCGCTTAGCTACTCAGGGTGATGAGCATGTCCTTTTATCCCGCTGGCCTATCCTCGCCCGTTCGAAATAACTCGACCGCGTTACAGGCACGCGTTGCCGCAGGAGCGCGCGCCGCGCGCTGGCCGGCGAGCCATGTGATCCGCTGGCTCGGTATTGGATATGTCGTTGCGGCAGGGGTCTTGGCAGGGCTTTTTATCGTGTCGAGCCGGGATGGGGAAGCCGAACGAGTCAGGCGCGAACTGGCTGATACTGCCGCTGCGCTGGTCGATGATCTGCAGCATGGCGGGGAAGCGCTTTCCTCGGTGATCAGCCGCTATGCGCGTCTTACGCAAAAGAGTATTACCGTCTTCAATGCCCAAGGCAAACGCCTTGCCAGCGCAGACCCGTCTCTTGCCCAAGTGACGCCCGTATTCGAGATACCGTTGCCGGAGAGCTTGTCTCAATCGCGCATGAAGTTGGACGACGACAGCATACTGCTAGTGACCGCAGAACGCGGTCTCGATTCACAGCGCACACCGATCGTGATCGTTGTCGCTACCAGCGAGGTCAACGCATTCGCCCGTTTTGACGAGCTGAAGTGGCGGACATTGACCATTGCTTTCGCCAGCTCGGCCCTCATCCTCTGGCTATCTCTGCTGCTCTCCCGGCAGTTGGCAAGACGGGAGCAGGAACTGAAAGAACGTGACAGGGCCTTGGCCCTTCAGCACTTGCATCTTATAGAAGCACAAAGAATGGCGAAATGCGGTAGCTGGACATGGAACCGGGCGACCGATATGTTCTATCCCAGCTCCGAATATCTTGCACTCTTTCAGGTCGAGCCGTCGACCTCGCTACACACCATGACAGATTGGGATGCGCAGTTTGTCGAAGGCGATATTCTGGCCGTAACACAAGCCAATGCGCAACTCCGCAAACAGGGTGAGCCGTATGAACGCCGTTGCCTGGTGACGCTGCCGGACGGCAGTCGAAAGTGGCTGCACCTGATTGGCCAGCCGGTAAGAGATGATAATGGTAGCGTGACCGGCTATGTCGGCGTAACGCGCGACGTCAGCGACGAGAAGCACGCCGAACACCAACTGGCGGACCGCACCAAGGAACTGGAAGATGCAAAAAGAATCGCACGCCTTGGCGTTTGGGCCTGGGATATGGCGAGTGATTCAATTGTGGTGTGCGAACGCGTCTGCGAAATCTATGATGTGTCTCGAGCGTGTTGCCCAAAGACGCTCTTCGAATGGACGCGTCGCTTTGAACGTCCGGAGGATACCGCAACATATCTCGGCCCCTCGGCAGACAGTTTTAGCCAGGAACCTGTCGATGGCATTCGTCCCATAGTCACCGCCAAAGGCACGCCGAAATGGGTGCAATGGATTGGTGGGCCGACCTTCGATGAGCAAGGAAAGCTTGTTGGCTACCATGGCATTACCCGTGACGTGACCAGCGAAAAAACTTCCGAGCGACGCCTTGCACAAAGCGAAGAACGCTACCGGATGATCTCCGAGCACATGAGAGATATCGTGGCCCTTCACGACGCGAGTGGCAATCTCCTTTACTGTTCACCGTCCTTGTCGCGCACGCTGGGCTACGCGATTGATCCTTCGCGAGGCGAAAAATTAATCGCGATGATCCACCGCAAGGATCGGGATCTCGTGCGCAATGTATTGGCCGAGGTCATTGATGGACATCGGCAAGTCGCGACAGTGGAGTTCCGGATTCGACACCTTGATGGCCATTATTGCTGGCTGGAAACCGTGGTTGCACCGGTGATCAACGTTGATGGCACAGTCAAGCATTACCAGACCGCATCCCGCGATATCTCCAGACGCAAGGAAGCAGAAGCCGCGCTGCGTGCGTCGGAAGAACGGTTCCGCAGTTTGACGGAACTGTTGTCGGACTGGGTGTGGGAGCAGGACGATCAGTTCTGCTTCACCTTCTTCTCGCGTGATGTGTCCATCATGGAACGTCAGCCGCACATGGTCGTTCTGGGCCAAACGAGCTGGGACCTGTTCCCCGACGCCATGTCCCCACTCGATTGGAAAGCTCATCGCGCCGACCTCGATGCACGCCGCCCTTATTACGGCCTCGTTATGCGCGTTACCGATGCAAAAAGCGGTGCGATCATCGCGTACCACAGCATCAGCGGCGAGCCGATATTCAGTGAAACGGGCCGCTTTCTCGGCTATCGGGGCACTGGGCAGGATATTACCGATCGCAAGCTGGCAGAAGATTCCCTTGCCAATCGAACGCGTGAACTCGCGACCATCAATGCCTGCCTGGAGGACGAGGTTGCTCGCCGCCAGCAGCTCGAGCGCGACTTCCTGATGGCGATTGAAGAGGAGCTCGCCCAGGTTGGACTGGAGTTACACGATGACCTCGGCCAGGATTTGACGGGGATTGCCTTGTTGACCAAGGCGCTCGAGGGGAAACTGCATGCCCACGGTCTTGACGGGACCCAGGATGCCGCGCGCATTTCGGCGCTGGTCAATCGTACTATCAAGCACACACGCATGATTTCCCATGGCTTGTCTCCGTATATCTGGGGATCGGGCGGCCTCGTTCCTGCACTAAAACAACTTGCCAGCGATATCGACAGTCTGGGCGTAGTGAACTGCAGTGCGGATCTTGCAATTGTTGAGATCAGCGATGAAATTGCTGCGCGCAACCTTTACCGGATCGCGCAGGAGGCGGTGAATAACGCGCTAAAGCATGGCCAAGCCAGGCACATCCGCATAAAACTGGAACAGCAAGCGGCGGATGTCCATCTCTGTATCAGTGACGATGGTGTGGCGCGTCCGGAAATGAATGGCCTCGGCCGGCAGCACGATGCCGATACGAAGTTTCACAGCATCCGTCATCGCGCCAGCGCTATCGATGGCGCCTTGTTGATCGAGCACGGCCGTCAGGGCGGCACCGAGGTGCACGTCAGATGGGCCTCAACGCGCAGCTCGACTACTGTATCCAGGCGCCAACGTATCAAGGAGGCTTCATGACATCCACTGTGATGGTCGTCGATGATCACGCGATTGTTCTCCACGGACTCTGTCTGCTGATTGACAATGAGCCCGAGCTCAAGGTTACGCTACAGGCCGAATCCGGCGAGCAGGCACTGGATTTACTCAAGACCAATCCGCGACCGGATCTTGTGGTGACTGATCTTTCCCTGCCGGGGATCTCAGGGATCGAGTTAACCAAGCAACTCACGGCGCTCTATCCCGGATTGCCGGTCCTGGTGCTGAGCATGCACGATGAACTGATCCACGGAGAGCGCGCGTTTCGCGCCGGCGCTCGCGGCTATCTGACCAAACAGGAGGCGACTGACAAGGTGATCATTGCCGTTCGCAGGATTCTTGAGGGAAAGCCTTATATGAGCGAGCGCATGGAGTCAGTATTGCATCACACACTGCGCGTCAGCCCGAAGAGCAAGGTTCCGTCGGCGATCTCCAAGTTGACTGATCGCGAGTTCGAAATTTTCCGCATGATTGGTCTTGGCTTCGGTTCAGCCGAAATCGCACAGAAACTTGAACGTAGCGTCAAAACAATCGAAGCACACCGAGCCAATATGAAAAAGAAACTTGGCATGGGCAGCATGAACGCCTTGAACCGCTTTGCCGTGAGCTGGGCTGATCGCGAACGCGTGTAACGTCGTTCTCAGAGCGTGCCCAAACGTTCGGCTGCAAGCGACAACGTGGCTTCTTTTTTCGCGAAACAGAATCGTACTACCTGATGATCGACACCGTCATGGTAAAAGGCGGAAAGTGGAATGCAGGCGACCCGTTGTTGGCGTGTAAGCAAAACGGCAAAGTCGGTATCGCTCATCGACGCGTATTCAGGCAAATGCGCATAACTCGCGCTGACAAAATAGGTTGCTGTGCTTGGCAGCCAGCGCAGCCTGGTTTTTTTGACGGCGTTGAGAAAAAAATCACGCTTTACCTGATAAAACGCGGGTAAGGCAAGGTGCGTTGCAAGGGTCATATAGCGTGCAATGGCGTGTTGAGACGGCGTGTGCACGGTGAATACCACGAACTGGTGTGCTTTACGAAACTCGGCCATCAATTCTGCGGGCGCGAGACAGTAAGCCACTTTCCAGCCGGTCACGTGATAGGTCTTGCCGAACGACGAAATCACAAAGGCACGCTCTGCCAACTCCGGATAGGAGGCGACGCTTTGATGCAGCGCGTTGTCGAACACCATGTGTTCATAGACTTCGTCACTGATCAACACAATCCCGGTATTGCGAAGCAACTGTGCCAAGGCTTGCATATCGGAGGCGGCCCAGCTTGTAGCCGTGGGATTGTGCGGCGTATTGATCATGATGGCACGCGTTCTTGGCGTGATAAGTGTGCGAACCTCATTCCAATCAGGCCGATAGTCCGGGTACTGCAGGCGGGCGTAGACGGGTACACCACCATTGAGCCGGATTACTGGTTCGTAGCTGTCGTAGACGGGTTCAAAAATAATTACTTCGTCGCCCGGATGGACCAATGCCGTTAACGCAGTATGAATTGCCTGTGTGGCCCCGGCGGTAATGGTTATTTCGCTCGCTGGGTCGTATTGATGTCGATACAGGGTTGCGACTTTGCCAGCTATCGCCTCACGCAATGCGGGCAAGCCAGCCATCGGTGGATACTGGTTGAAACCGGCGCGCATCGCTTCATGGATGTAATCGATGAGCCTGGGATCGCAATCAAAATCGGGGAATCCTTGCCCCAGGTTAACTGCAGCCATCTCCTGCGCAAGCGCCGACATCGTAGTAAAGATGGTGGTGCCGACAGTCGGTAATTTTGAAATAATCTGCGGCCGAATAGAGGCAAGTGGGGATTTTGGGACCACGGGAGATCACCCTCTGGGGTTGGAATTTGCTTGCGTAATCATTGCGGTTGGGCCGAGAGCGCAATTACGCAAGGCAGCGGAAGCTTCGTTTTTCGGATTTACCGTTGGTAGCGTCACTACGTTGCGACCTGAATACGTTTCTCGATTTCATTTTGGACGCAAAAGTATATCTTGCAGGCAAAAAAATGCCCGGTCAACCGGGCATTTTTTACGCATTTGCATAGCTTACGGAATACTACTCGCCAGTAGTTTCGGCCTTGGGGGCCTCTGTCAGTTCGGGACGATCCACCAATTCCACCAAGGCCATTGGTGCGTTGTCGCCATTGCGGAAACCGAATTTGAGAATACGCAAATAACCACCTTTACGCTCTTTGTAGCGTGGGCCCAATTCCGCAAACAATTTAAGGACCATATCGCGATCACGCATGCGGTTAAACGCAAGGCGTTTGTTGGCTAGCGTTGGCTCTTTGCCAAGAGTAATAAGTGGCTCAGCAACACGGCGCAGTTCTTTCGCCTTTGGCAACGTGGTCTTGATGATCTCGTGCTGGAAAAGCGAGTTGGTCATATTGCGCAGCATCGCCAAACGATGTGAGCTGGTTTTGTTCAGTTTACGAAGACCATGACGGTGACGCATTTTAATATCCTTTCAAATCTTGGCCGTAGCGCCCGATTTCAGCGCCAGCCTTATTATCGTTATAGGTTGATAAATTTATTGCTGGATTACTTGGCGACGCCGGCTACTGGCCAATTCTCGAGGCGCATGCCTAACGTAAGGCCTTTGCTGGCGAGAACTTCCTTGATTTCGTTAAGCGACTTGCGGCCCAGATTCGGGGTTTTGAGCAATTCGTTCTCGGTGCGCTGAATCAAATCCCCGATGTAATAGATATTTTCAGCCTTGAGACAGTTTGCCGAACGAACCGTCAACTCAAGGTCATCCACCGGCTGCAGCAGGATTGGATCAATCTGCGGTGCTTTGGCTTCTTCAGCCTGCATGGGCGTACCTTGCAGATCTGCAAACACAGAGAGTTGATCAACCAGAACACGCGCTGCATAACGGACCGCCTCTTCCGGCTCGATTGCGCCGTTGGTCTCGATATCCATCACCAGACGATCCAGATCGGTACGCTGCTCAACGCGGGCGCTTTCGACCGCGTAAGAAACGCGACGCACCGGACTGTAGGACGCATCAAGCAAAATCGATCCGATAGTGCGGTTGTCATGGTCGGCACGGCGTGCTGTTGCCGCCACGTAACCGCGGCCCTTTTCAACTTTGATCTGCATGTCAAGTTTGCCGCCAGCCGTCAGGTGAGCGATGACATGATCCGGATTAAGGATTTCAACATCATGCGTTTGCTCAATATCTGCGCCAGTAACCGCACCAGCCGTTGCCTTTTTCAGCTTCAGCGTTACTTCATTGCGATTGTGCAACTTCATAACCAAACCCTTGAGGTTCAGCAGGATATCAACCACATCCTCCTGAACGCCCTCAATGGTCGAATATTCGTGCAAGACGCCGGCGATTTTGACTTCGGTTGGCGCATAGCCAGGCATCGAGGACAGCAGAATGCGGCGCAGTGCATTGCCCAATGTGTGGCCATAGCCACGTTCGAACGG
This sequence comes from Burkholderiales bacterium, assembly GCA_031394335.1. GTDB lineage: Bacteria > Pseudomonadota > Gammaproteobacteria > Burkholderiales > Usitatibacteraceae > UKL13-2. The sequence goes on along the minus strand of JANMXS010000265.1, from coordinate 14,177 downwards.
CTCCATCACCACTTTGGCGTGAGCCGGGGAAATGTTCTGCACGTCGATGATGCGCGGCTTCAGGAAAGTCGTAGCATTGCTTTGCATTGACGAGGGCCTCTAAAAAAGGTGAAGACGCACCATGCAAGGCATGGCGCGCCCAGAAAACGACTTACTTTGAATACAGCTCGACGACGAGTTGCTCGTTGATATCGTTGGCAAACTCGGCGCGATCCGGCAGGCTTTTGAACACGCCGGAGAATTTCTTCGTGTCTACTTCGACCCAGCTAGGGAAACCGTTGGCTTCCGCAAGCTTGAGAGCATCGATAACACGCAATTGCTTTTGTGCTTTTTCCTTGAGCGTAACTACATCACTGGGCTTCAGTAGGTAAGACGGAATGTTGACTGCTTTCCCATTTACCAAAATGCCACCGTGACTGACTAGTTGTCTGGCTTCGGCACGAGTAGAGCCAAAACCCATGCGGTAGACGTTGTTGTCCAGACGCGACTCAAGCAATTGCAACAGGTTTTCACCAGTTGCGCCTTTACGACGCTCGGCTGCCGCGAAGTAAGTGCGGAACTGACGTTCCAGTATTCCGTACATACGGCGGATTTTCTGTTTTTCGCGCAACTGCGTACCGTACTCCGATACGCGCGATTGCTTAGCGCCGTGCTGACCGGGACGCGATTCAAGCTTGCACTTGGAATCGAGCGGCCGACGGGCGCTTTTCAGAAAAAGATCAGTGCCCTCGCGACGAGAGAGCTTACATTTAGGACCAAGATAACGAGCCACGTTTAGTCTCCCGACAATTACATGCGACGACGCTTGGGTGGACGGCAGCCGTTATGCGGCACGGGCGTCACATCAGCGATCGACAAAATTTTGATACCCAAGGCGTTCAGTGCACGCACTGCGGATTCGCGACCAGGACCTGGGCCCTTGATGCGGACTTCCAGGTTTTTGATGCCGCATTCCTGAGCCGCCTTTCCAGCCGATTCGGCTGCAACCTGCGCAGCAAACGGCGTGGATTTGCGCGAACCCTTGAAGCCAGCACCACCGGAGGTTGCCCAAGACAAGGCATTGCCTTGGCGGTCCGTAATGGTGATGATCGTATTGTTGAACGACGCGTGAATGTGCGCGATACCTTCCGACACATTCTTTTTTACCTTCTTGCGTACGCGTGTTGCAGCGTTGGGTTTAACCATGCTTATTCCTTCACTCTAAACTTGTTTTCGCTGGCTTACTTGGCCAAACGAATTGCTTTGCGCGGGCCCTTGCGGGTACGTGCATTGGTGCGGGTACGCTGACCACGGGTCGGCAGACCTTTACGATGGCGTCCACCGCGGTAACACTGAAGATCCATCAAGCGCTTGATATTCATGGATACTTCGCGGCGAAGGTCACCCTCAACCGTGTGCTTTCCAACCTGCTCACGCAGCTTGTCCATATCACCATCGGTTAAGTCTTTGATTTTTGCCGATCGCGCAACGCCGGCCGCTTCACAGATTTTCTGCGCAGTGGTGCGGCCAATACCGTAGATCGCCGTCAGTGCGATTTCGGTATGTTGATGATTCGGAATGTTTACACCAGCTATACGGGCCATGATGTACCTTTCAATTAACCTTGACGCTGCTTATGACGCGGATCTTTGCAGATCACGCGCAGCACGCCTTTGCGTCGAACTAATTTGCAATTGCGGCAGATTTTCTTTACCGATGCCTGAACTCGCATTTTTTTGCTCCTTCGTGATTCCGCGTTTTGTCTATTGAAACTATTTGGCGCGGAACGTAATCCGTGCTTTCGTTAAATCGTAAGGGGTCAATTCCACCGTGACCTTATCGCCAGGGAGAATGCGTATATAGTGCATACGCATCTTGCCCGAGATGTGGCCCAGCACAATGTGCCCGTTTTCCAGCTTTACTCTGAACATGGCGTTAGGGAGAGTTTCAACAATCTCCCCCTGCATCTGAATCGTTTCTTCCTTCGCCATGCGTTCGTCTTTTCTCCTGAACCCTCAGTTGATCAAATGATCAACGCGCCGGGAAACCTGCGCCCTTGAAGTTTGCTTTCTTCAAGAGACCTTCGTATTGATGCGACATCATGTATGCCTGCATTTGCGCCATGAAATCCATGGTGGTAACTACGATAATCAGCAATGACGTGCCACCGAAGTAGAATGGAACGTTCCAGTAATTGCGCAGCAACTCGGGAAACAGACACACCAATGTAATGTAGGCGGCACCAACCAAAGTCAAACGCATCAAAATCTTGTCTATGTATCGCGCCGTCTGTTCGCCCGGGCGAATACCTGGAACGAATGCACCACTCTTCTTTAAATTCTCAGCCGTTTCTTTGGAATTGAACACAAGAGCAGTGTAGAAAAAGCAAAAGAAAATAATTGCGGCTGCGTACAACAGGGTATACAGCGGCTGCCCAGGCGAAAGCGCTGCTCCCACGTCCTTCAGCCATACCATTCTTTCGCTGCTACCAAACCAGCCGGCAACGGTTGCCGGGAACAAAATAATGGAAGACGCAAAAATCGGGGGAATGACACCTGCCATATTCAGCTTCAGGGGCAAATGCGAAGACTGGCCGCCATACAACTTGTTTCCGACCTGACGTTTTGCATAATTAACCAAAATCTTGCGCTGTCCACGCTCAACAAAAACAACGAACATGGTTACGGCCGCCACCAGAACCGCGATCAACAACACAGCAGGGATCGACATCGCGCCAGTTCGGGCCAGCTCCAGCGTGCTGCCTATGGCAGAAGGGAGCCCCGCAACAATCCCCGAAAAAATGATTAGCGAAATACCATTGCCGATTCCGCGCTCTGTAATTTGTTCACCCAACCACATCAGGAACATGGTTCCCGTGACCAGTGTCACAACCGTCACAAAACGAAACATCAAGCCCGGCTCAAGAACCAACCCCTGTTGAGACTCCAATGCAACCGAAATGCCAACCGCCTGGAACAGTGCCAAGGCTACTGTACCGTAACGGGTGTACTGCGTAATTTTGCGACGACCAGCTTCGCCTTCTTTTTTCAAGGCTTCCAACTGCGGCGATACTACCGTCAACAACTGCATGATGATCGACGCCGAAATGTACGGCATGATGCCCAGTGCAAACACCGAAAACCGTGACAACGCACCGCCTGAAAACATATTGAACATACCCAGGATTCCGCCCTGCTGCTGTTCAAACAGCTTTGCGAGCGATCCGGGGTCGATCCCTGGCACAGGAATATGCGTGCCGATCCTGAAGACAATGAGCGCCAACACCAGAAACACCAAACGGCGCTTCAAGTCGCTCATCTTGCCAACTGCAGCGAGGGGGTTGGTTGCCAACGTCTGATTCCTATCGTTGTCGCGAACTAGGACTGCGGCGCAGCTTCGATCGAGCCGCCGGCTGCTTCAATAGCAGCCTTCGCACCCTTCGTTACCGCGATGCCCACAAGCTTAATTTTCTTGGTGATCTTCCCTGACAGAATCACCTTGGCGCCAAGCGCTTGTCCAGACACAACACCTGCTTGCTGGAGAACCAGAAGATCGATCGTGTCTACAGGCATCTTGTCTATTTCTGACAGACGCACCTCTGCGGTGTCATTGCGGGTCAGCGAGATAAACCCACGCTTTGGCAAACGACGCTGTAGCGGCATTTGACCGCCTTCAAAGCCAACCTTGTGAAATCCGCCCGAACGTGACTTTTGCCCCTTATGGCCACGCCCAGCGGTTTTACCAAGACCCGAACCAATGCCGCGCCCAACACGACGGCGATTTTTGGTGGAGCCTTCAGCAGGTTTAAGAGTATTCAGTTCCATGATCTTGTGACCTTTGAGAGCGCTTATGCTTCAACGCGGAGCAGATAGCTCACTTTGTTGATCATTCCGCGATTAGCGGGGGTGTCAATGACAGTGACGGTATGGCGACATCTTTTCAAGCCCAAGCCGCGCACACAAGCCTTGTGCGCCTCCAAGCGTCCGATGGTGCTCTTTAGCAACGTTACTGTAATGGTTTTTTGTGCCATGTTTACTCCTTAGCCCAAGATCTCTTCGACCGTCTTGCCGCGCTTGGCAGCGATTTCAGACGGGCGGCTGATTTGCGACAATGCGTCGAGCGTGGCACGCACAACGTTATATGGGTTGGTGGAACCATGACACTTGGCGGAAATGTTGGTGATTCCCATTACCTCAAATACTGCGCGCATCGCGCCGCCGGCTTTAATACCGTTACCGTCAGCCGCTGGCTGCATGAATACGCGCGTACCGCCATGCTTCCCAATTACCGTGTGATGCAAGGTACCGTTTTTGAGTGGTATCTTGACCAGCTTGCGGCGGGCCTGCTCCATCGCCTTTTGTACAGCAACCGGCACCTCTTTTGATTTACCCTTGCCCATGCCGATGGATCCATCGCCGTCACCCACGACAGTCAGCGCGGCGAAACCAAGAATACGACCGCCTTTCACCACTTTGGTGACACGGTTTACCGAGATCATCTTCTCGCGCAGGCCGTCGCTTTTGTCGTCTTGTGTATGGTCGTTTCTTGCCATATTTGTATCCTTTGATTAGAACGTGAGGCCGCTTTCACGCGCAGCGTCGGCAAGAGCCTTGACGCGACCGTGATAAGCGAAACCCGCGCGGTCAAACGCAACTGCGGTGACGCCAGCGGCTTTCGCGCGCTCGGCGATACGTTTGCCGACAGCAGCGGCAGCGTCCTTGTTACCACCATTCTTGAGCTCGCCGCGAACCTCCTTCTCCGCAGTGGAGGCAGAAGCGAGCACCTTGGACCCAGACGCATCGATAACCTGTGCATAAATATGCGAGTTGGTACGATGCACGGTCAAACGCACAGCTTTTAAACGGGCAATCGTGGCACGCGTTTTCGCAGCACGACGCATACGGGAAATATTTTTGTCGCTCATAATGGCCTCGCTTACTTCTTCTTCGTCTCTTTGAGCACGATGACTTCGTCGGAATAACGAACGCCTTTGCCCTTATATGGCTCTGGCGGACGGTAGCCGCGCACGATTGCCGCAACCTGGCCGACCTTCTGCTTGTCGATGCCCTTGATCAGGATTTCAGTCGGGACCGGGGTCTCGACCTTGATACCTTCGGGCATGTCGTGCACGACAGGATGCGAAAAGCCAAGTGCCAAATTCAACTTTGCGCCCTGCGCTTGTGCTTTGTAGCCCACACCAACCAGCATCAATTTGCGCTCGAAGCCCTTGTCTACGCCCTTCACCATATTGGCCAGCAATGCGCGCATCGTTCCGGACATCGCATTAGCCTGCTGCGAGTCGTTGGCAGCTTCCAGCGTCAAGGTGGCGCCGTCCTTCTTCACAATTACATCTTTGGATGCAATCTGCGTCAGCGTACCGAGCGGCCCCTTAACCACGATTTGTTCTGCGCCAATGGTGATCTCAACCTTGGCGGGAACCGTGATGGGCTGTTTACCGATTCTTGACATATTTTCCTCTTAGACCACAATGCACAGCACTTCGCCACCGATGCCGGTAGCACGCGCCTTGCGATCAGTCATGACGCCCTTGGAGGTAGACACAATGGCCACACCCAAGCCGTTCATCACGGGCTTGATATCTTCACGACCGCGATATACGCGGAGTCCCGGGCGCGAAATACGTTCAATCTTCTCGATAACCGGCTTACCCGCGTAATATTTCAGGCTGACGTTTAGCTCCGCCTTACCCTCAATATTGCGAACGGCGAAGTCTTCAATGTAGCCCTCGTCCTTCAAAACCTTGGCTATGGCAGTCTTCACTTTGGAAGAAGGCATCGTCACATCAATTTTTTCCGACTGCTGCGCATTACGAATGCGAGTCAACATATCGGCGATCGGATCACTCATGCTCATAATATTCTCCGTCGCTTACCAGCTAGCCTTGACCATGCCCGGCACTTCGCCGCGCATCGCAATTTCGCGCAATTTATTGCGCCCCAGACCAAATTTGCTATAGACACCACGCGGACGCCCGGTGATTGCACAGCGATTGCGCAGACGAACCGGGCTCGAGTTGCGCGGCAACGCCTGCAACTTCAGGCGCGCCTGGTAACGATCCTCTTCCGAGATAGACTGATCGTTGATGAGTTTCGTAAGCGCTTCGCGCTTAGCGGCAAATTGCTTGACCATCTTTTCGCGCTTTGCTTGGCGGTTAATGACTGCGAGTTTAGCCATGCGCTTAGCCTCGGAAAGGGAATTTGAAAGCAGCGAGAAGCGCCTTGGCTTCCGCATCTGATTTCGCGGTGGTGGTGATTGAAATATTCATGCCGCGGATTGCATCGATTTTGTCGTATTCGATTTCCGGAAAAATAATCTGCTCTTTCACACCCATGTTGTAATTACCGCGGCCGTCAAACGAACGGCCGGAGATACCACGGAAGTCACGAACGCGGGGCAACGAAACAGTAATCAAGCGATCGAGGAATTCGTACATGCGGGTAGAGCGCAGGGTTACCATGCAACCGATTGGATAACCATCACGGATTTTGAAGCCCGCAATTGATTTCTTCGATTTGGTCACAACTGGTTTTTGACCTGCGATCTTTTGCATGTCGCCGACCGCGTGGTCCATGATCTTCTTGTCGGCCACCGCCTCGCCCACACCCATGTTCAAGGTGATTTTGGTGATGCGCGGCACTTCCATAAGCGATTTATAACCGAACTCTTTCATGAGCTTTGGCGCAATCGTGTCTTTGTAAACAGTATGCAGGCGAGCCATCATTCACTCCTTATGCATCAACGACTTCACCGTTGGAACGGAATACGCGCACTTTGCGCGAGTCTTCCAACGTCTTGAAGCCGACCCGGTCAGCCTTGCTGGTGGCGGGATTAAAAATAGCGATATTGGAAACGTGAATTGGCATCTCTTTCTCGAGAATCCCCCCAGTCGCCCCCTTCATCGGGTTCGGTTTGGTGTGTTTTTTCACACGATTAATACCTTCAACCAACACGCGCTCAAAGTCGGGCATCACACGCAGCACTGTGCCGCGCTTGCCCTTGTCCTTGCCGGTGACGACGACCACTTGATCGCCTTTGCGAATTTTATTCATCCTGGGCTCCTTACAGCACTTCCGGTGCCAGCGACACGATCTTCATGAAGCGCTCATTGCGCAATTCACGCGTGACTGGCCCAAAGATACGCGTACCAATTGGCTCCAGCTTTGCATTCAAGAGCACAGCAGCATTGCCGTCGAACTTGATCAATGAGCCATCGTTACGACGTACGCCCTTGGCAGTGCGCACCACCACGGCGTTATAAACCTCACCCTTTTTCACGCGACCGCGTGGCTGGGCAGATTTAATACTGACTTTGATGATGTCACCAATGCCCGCATAGCGCCGTTTGGAGCCGCCAAGCACTTTGATACACATCACCGATCGCGCGCCGGTATTATCGGCGACGTCGAGAATCGACTGCATCTGGATCATTTTTTATCTCTCCAACTTAACCCGCTTCGGGACTACCGAACCAGTCAGTTTTGGATCCGTCTTTAATCAGAAATTTCCATGGAAAATATCTGACAGGTTAGAAAGCAACTTTTGCCCGCACGCTTAAAATCGGCTTCGGCTGACGCTTGGGCGATGCAAACGTTTGATAACGTTGTACATTTAACAGACTCTTAGCCGACGAAGCCACGGCTAGAGCAGCAAGTCTTGCAGTATAACGTGGAATGTTTCAAGGCCGCAAGCATTTTGTGAGAATTCTTGGTACATACCCTTGCTCGCCGAGTGTGACGGCATCAATCTGCTAGCAAAGGGGCTCGAATGCGTGAAATGCGCTAGACCGCAGTCATGCCCCCATCTACCGAAAGAATCTGACCGGTTACATAGCCTGCAGCGTCAGACGCAAGGAATATCGCAGGGCCCATGAGATCCTCGTCGCCGCCTAGCCGCCCCAACGGGGTCATGCCAAGGATTTGTTTGTCAATAACCTTCAAAACGCCAGCGCTCATTTTGGAGGGAAAGAATCCTGGCGCCAGCGCATTTACCCGTATGTTGTACTTAGCCCATTCAGCCGCAAGCGCTCTTGTGAAATTGACTACCCCGCCCTTGCTTGTATTGTAAGCAATAGTCTGCATTGCGCCCATCTGGCCACGCAAACCAGCGACGGACGCGACATTAATGATGCTACCGCGCTTGTCGGGAATCATGGCTCTGGCTCCGACTTGCTGCGCGACAAGCCAGGCGCCGGTAAGGTTCGTGGCTATAATTTTATTCCAAGCGTCAAGCGGATACTCTTCAGCTGGCGCCCCCCAAGACGCGCCGGCATTATTCACTAGAATATCGATTTGGCCAAAATGGTCGATTACCGCGTCAACCATGGGCGCCACCGTCTCAGGTTTGGAGAGATCGCTTGGGAAAACAAAAACTTCATGCCCCGCGGCTTCAAGCTCGGACTTGGCGTGGGCTAGTTCGTCGGTCTTTCTGGCCGTCAGCGCGAGCTTTGCGCCCATTGCTCCGTAACCACGTGCAATCTGAAGGCCAAGACCACGTGAGCCGCCGGTGATAAGTGCGACTCGTGCAGTAAGGTCAAAAAGATTCGCTGTCCCCATTGTTTTCTCCCTGGCTAACATGATTGCGGATAGAAACAAACAAATTTTGACACGACTACGATGAATTTCTGCCATACAGCCAATCACACGCTGTGCAAGGCAACGTAGAGTTGGGCAAAACAACATGAAATGCAATAAAAAAGCCCGCTGGTGCGGGCTTTTGAATGTTGTGCCTAGTAAAGTCTACTCGGCACGCGCTTTTTCAAGCAGTTGCGTCACCTTCCACGCCTTGGTCTTTGACAACGGTCGCGTTTCTTCAATAAGAACGGTATCTCCTGCCTTGAACTCGTTATTCTCGCTGTGTGCGTGGTACTTCTTTGAACGACGCACTACCTTGCCCAAAACAGGATGCATTACACGGCGCTCAACGAGGACCGTGACGGTCTTGTTCATTTTGTCGCTCACTACCACACCCGTCAGGGTGCGTTTGGTTTTGCTTTGGCTTGCAGCTTGATTGGCGGCTTGGTTCATTTAGCTGCGCTCGCTTTCTCAGTCAGAATTGTCTTGATCTGCGCAACTTCACGTTTGACCCGGGCCATTTCAGTGGTTTTGGTCAGTTGCTGTGTAGCGGCTTGCATGCGCAATGAAAATTGCGCCTTACGCAGCTCAAGCAATTCTTTATTCAGGTCTTCCGGGGATTTCGCCCGCATTTCTTTGGTATTCATTGTTATCCCCTTCTATTGACCGAGCAGGCGATGCACAAACGTGCACTTGATCGGCAATTTGGCAGCGGCAAGCGTAAATGCTTCTCGCGCCAACACTTCGTCCACGCCGTCCATTTCGTACAGCACTTTGCCAGGCTGAATTTCGGCCACAAAATATTCGGGGGATCCTTTACCGTTACCCATACGAACTTCAGCGGGCTTCTTGGAAATCGGCTTATCTGGGAAAATACGGATCCAGATACGACCACCGCGCTTGATATGGCGCGTCATCGCACGGCGAGCGGCCTCAATCTGGCGCGCGGTCAGTCGGCCACGGCCAACCGCCTTCAAACCAAACTCACCAAAAGACACCTTGGCACCCGTTGTGGCGATGCCCTTGTTGCGGCCCTTTTGTTCTTTGCGGTATTTTCTTCTAGCTGGCTGCAGCATTTTTCCCTCCTGCTCTGCGCGGTTTACGCGGTTCAGCTTGCGGCTCGGGTGCGGCTACGGGCTGTTCGCCCTTACCCAGCACTTCGCCCTTGAATACGAGGACCTTCACGCCGATCACACCATACGTTGTACGTGCTTCGGAGAAGCCAAAGTCGATATCAGCACGCAATGTATGCAGCGGTACGCGACCTTCGCGATACCACTCTGTACGAGCAATCTCGATACCGTTCAGACGGCCCGACGACGTAATCTTGATTCCTTGGGCTCCGAGACGCATCGCGTTCTGCATTGCTCGCTTCATGGCGCGGCGGAACATGACGCGCTTTTCAAGCTGCGCAGTTATGCCATCGGCAATCAACTGCGCATCCGTCTCAGGCTTGCGAATTTCTTCAATATTGACATGTACCGGCACACCCATCAGCTTGGTTAGCTCAGTGCGCAGGTTTTCAATGTCTTCGCCCTTCTTGCCAATCACCACGCCAGGCCGCGACGAATAAATCGTGATTTTGGCGTTCTTGGTCGGGCGCTCAATCACGATCTTGCCGACACTTGCATTGGCAAGTTTCTTCTTGAGGTAGGTGCGAACCTTGATGTCCTCAAGCAGCATGATTGGAAAGTTCTTGCTATTGGCGTACCACTTTGACGCGAAGTTCTTATGAACCGCGAGACGAAAGCCGGTTGGAGATATTTTTTGACCCATCGTCGCTCCTTAAACCTTGCCGTCGCCAACCGTCACGAAGACGTGGCAAGTTGGCTTGATGATGCGATTACCGCGACCTTTTGCACGCGCCGTAAAGCGCTTCAAAACCGGGCCTTTTTCGACGATGATTTTTGCGACTTTCAATTCATCGATATCGGCGCCATTGTTATGCTCGGCATTGGCAATCGCAGATTCCAGCACCTTCTTGATGATGGTGGCACCCTTTTTCGGTGTGAACGCGAGAATGTTCAACGCGAGGTCGACCTTCTTGCCACGAACCAGGTCAGCAACCAAGCGGCCCTTTTGCGCAGAAAGACGTACACCGTACAAATTAGCTGAGACTTGCATGTCTTCGCTCCTTATTTCTTGGCCGACGCAGCGGCCTTCTTGTCAGCCGGATGGCCTTTGAAGGTACGCGTGAGAGCGAATTCACCCAGCTTGTGGCCAACCATGTTTTCACTGACATAAACGGGGATATGCTGCTTCCCGTTGTGCACCGCGATGGTCAGACCGACAAAATCCGGAAGAATGGTTGAACGACGCGACCAAGTCTTGATCGGTTTGCGATCCTTGATTGCAATGGCAGCTTCCACCTTTTTCATGAGGTGGCCGTCAACGAACGGGCCTTTTTTTACTGAACGTGTCATTTAGATAGTCCTCTCAGGCTCGCCGTTATGCTTTACGACGATCACGAACAATCATGTTCTGTGTGCGCTTGTTGGTACGTGTCTTTTTGCCTTTGGCAGCCTGACCCCATGGAGATACCGGGTGTCCGCCGCCATTGGAACGACCACCGTGCGGGTGATCAACCGGGTTCATGCAAATGCCGCGAACCGTAGGGCGGATACCGCGCCAACGGTTGGCTCCCGCTTTACCGATGACACGAAGGCTGTGCTCACCGTTACCGACTTCACCGAGGGTGGCGCGGCAGTCGACGTGCACCTTGCGAATCTCACCCGAGCGCATGCGCAACTGCGCATAAACACCCTCGCGAGCCAGCAGTTGCACCGATGCGCCGGCCGAACGTGCTAATTGCGCACCTTTGCCCGGCTGAAGCTCAATGCAATGGATTGTGGAACCCACCGGAATGTTACGGAGCGGCAAGGTATTGCCGACTTTAATCGGCGCATCCGCACCCGACACCACCTGCATATCCGCCGAGATACCCTTTGGCGCGATTATGTAACGACGCTCGCCGTCCACGTAGCAAAGCAATGCGATATTCGCGCTGCGATTCGGGTCGTACTCAAGGCGCTCAACTTTGGCGACGATGCCATCCTTGTCATTACGCTTGAAATCGATCAGGCGGTAATGTTGTTTATGACCACCACCCTGGTGACGCGTCGTAATATGACCATGATGATTACGGCCCGCATTCTTGCTTTGCGGCTCAACCAAGGCAGCAATCGGAGCACCTTTGTGCAATTCCTTGTTGACCACCTTGATCATGCTGCGGCGACCAGGAGAAGTCGGTTTTGTTTTGACGAGCGCCATTATGCGGCTCCTTCGGCAAAGTTGATGTCGCCCTCGCCCTTCAAGCACACATAGGCTTTCTTGACGTGATTACGACGGCCCTCAAAACGCCCATGGCGTTTTGCTTTGCCTTTTTGGTTAACGATGTTGACGCTCGCGACTTCGATCTTCTGGTCTTTAAACAGAAGCTCAACTGCGGCCTTGACCTCGGCCTTGGTCGCATCGCGCAGCACTTCAAACACCACCTGTTTTTGCTTGTCGGCCACCATCGTGGCTTTTTCGGAGATGACGGGGCGCAAGACAACCGTCAGAAGACGTTCAGCGTTCATGCCAGCACCTCTTCGAATTGTTTGAGCGCAGCCTTGGTCAGTACGACCTTCGGGAAACGCACCAAGTTAACCGGATCCGCATGCTTGGCTTCAAGCACCAGCACATTGGGCAAGTTGCGCGACGACAAATACAGATTGTCATCAAGATTGTCGGTAATGATCAGCACGCGATCCAGACCCATACCTTTGAGCTTGGTTGCCAGCAGCTTTGTCTTTGGCGCGTCGAGCGCCATGTTATCAACCACGGACAAACGATCTTCACGTACCAGTTGGGACAAAATTGCAGCCATACCAGCGCGATACATTTTCTTGTTCACTTTTTGCGAGAAGTTCTCGTCAGGTGAATTCGGAAAAATCTTACCGCCGCCGCGCCACAGCGGTGACGACGCCATACCGGCACGGGCACGACCCGTACCTTTTTGGCGCCATGGTTTCTTGGTCGACTTCTGTACGTCGCTACGGCCCTTCTGCGCACGATTACCGGAGCGGGCATTCGCCTGATATGCAGTCACAACCTGGTGCACAAGCGCCTCGTTGTAATCGCGACCGAACAAATCGGCAGACGCCGCCACGGTGCCATCTGCGGCACCACTGGCGTTAATCAGTTTCAGTTCCATTATTTAGCCCCTTTCACCAGAGGCACTTTAGGCGTCTTGGAGGCGGGATGAACAATTACGATTCCGTTTGTTGCACCTGGCACCGAGCCTTTGACCAGAACCAGCTGACGAGCAACATCAATGCGGGCAACCTCAAGCAGCTGCACGGTACGAGTCACATCACCAAGATGTCCGGCCATGCGCTTACCGGGAAAAACGCGGCCCGGATCCTGCGCCATACCGATTGAGCCCGGCACATTGTGAGACTTTGAGTTGCCATGCGACGCGCGGTTCGACGAAAAGTGGTGACGTTTGATAACGCCAGAAAAACCTTTACCTTTGGTCGTGCCTTGCACGTCGATCTTCTGACCGGCAACGAAAATCTCAACGGAAATCTGCTCACCAATTTTGAGTTCGGCGAGTTTTTCCGGGGAAACCGTAAATTCGTTGATAACAGACCCGGCTTCGACACCGGCTTTTGCGTAATGACCAGCTTGCGCCTTGGTCACACGCTTAGCGCGTCTTGTACCAAACGCAACTTGAACAGCCGAATAGCCATCCGTTGCGGGGGTCTTGATTTGGGTAATGCGGTTATTCGACACGTCCAACACAGTTACGGGAATGGCAGTGCCATCATCCGCAAAAATGCGAGTCATGCCAACCTTCCGGCCGACGAGACCAAGACTCATCTTCGCAATCCTTTTTAGTTTGCCCGGCAATATTGTTAATATGAAACAACAACTTGCAGGGTGCCGGCTACAATTGGCCAGCGGGTTTGTACACATGTTTCGGTGCTGCTTGCTACCGGGCGTCTGCGCGCTTTCGGCAAAGAGGCGCGATTATAGCCGCGCTACTTAGAAAATTCAAGTACTTATCGCTACTTCTACATGCTTACAGCTTGATCTCTACGTCCACACCTGCTGGCAGGTCCAGCTTCATCAACGCATCCACCGTTTTATCGGTCGGATCGATAATGTCCATCAGGCGCAGGTGAGTGCGAATTTCAAACTGATCGCGGGATGTTTTGTTCACGTGAGGCGAGCGGAGAACGTCAAAGCGCTCGATTTTGGTCGGCAACGGAACCGGGCCCTTGACCACTGCGCCGGTGCGCTTGGCCGTTTCAACGATTTCCAACGCCGACTGATCAATCAGACGATAGTCGAACGCTTTCAAGCGAATCCGAATTTTTTGTTTGGCGGGTTGTGCAGTTGCCATCAGTTTTCCTTTACGCCGGCCCCCTAATTCGGGGTGCCGTACTTGTTAGCGTGCTAAGCGAACTAACTAATTTTTAATTACTTGACGATTTTCGACACCACACCGGCGCCGACAGTACGGCCACCTTCGCGAATCGCGAAGCGCAGCCCGTCTTCCATCGCGATCGGCGCGATCAGCTGCACCACAATCTTGACGTTGTCACCAGGCATCACCATCTC
>JANMXS010000264.1:0-3963 GCA_031394335.1 Burkholderiales bacterium | reverse complement strand
TTGCTGGCCTATGCAGTGAAGGAGTTGTTTCCGGAAGCGCAGGTGACGATCGGCCCGGTGATCGATAACGGCTTCTACTATGATTTTTCCTACAAGCGCCCATTCACGCCGGAAGATCTGCTTGCCATCGAAAAGAAAATGGCCGAGCTCGCCAAGCAGGATATTCCGGTGTCGCGCAAAGTCCTGCCGCGCGATGAGGCAGTGGCCTACTTCAAGAGCATCGGCGAGGCCTACAAGGCGGAAATCATCGCCTCGATCCCGGCGGATCAGGAAGTATCGCTATACACAGAAGGGGCTTTTACCGATCTGTGCCGCGGCCCGCATGTGCCCTCGACCGGGAAACTGAAGGTATTCAAGTTGATGAAGGTGGCTGGCGCCTATTGGCGAGGCGATTCCAAAAACGAGATGCTGACGCGCATCTACGGCACCGCCTGGGCCAAGAAGGAAGAGCAGGAAGCCTATCTGCATATGCTCGAAGAAGCCGAAAAACGCGACCACCGCAAACTTGGCAAGCAACTCGATCTGTTTCATATGCAGGAGGAAGCGCCGGGCATGGTGTTCTGGCACCCTAAGGGTTGGGTCATCTGGCAGCAGGTCGAACAGCATATGCGCCGCGTCTATCAGGACAATGGCTATCAGGAGATCCGCTGCCCGATGATTCTGGATCGCTCGCTGTGGGAAAAATCCGGGCACTGGGAGAACTACAAAGAAAACATGTTCACCACCGAGTCGGAAAAACACGACTACGCCATCAAGCCGATGAATTGCCCGGGACATGTGCAGGTGTTCAACTCCGATATGCGCTCCTATCGTGACCTGCCACTGCGTTACGGCGAATTCGGTTCCTGTCACCGCAATGAACCCTCCGGTGCGCTGCACGGCATCATGCGCGTGCGTGGCTTCGTTCAGGACGATGGACATATTTTCTGTACTGAACAGCAAATTCAGGAAGAGTGCACCGCATTCAATGAGTTGGCGCTCGACGTCTACAAAGACTTTGGATTCAAGGACATCGCCATCAAACTTGCCCTGCGCCCGGATAAGCGCATTGGCGCAGATGAAGTCTGGGACCGGGCCGAAAATGCCTTGCGCGAGGCCTTGCGTGCAAGTGACGTAAGTTGGGAGGAGTTGCCGGGAGAAGGCGCATTTTACGGGCCAAAAATCGAGTACCACTTGAAGGATTCGATCGGTCGTTCCTGGCAATGCGGCACCATGCAGGTCGATTTTTCAGTACCGGCCCGACTGGGTGCAGAGTACGTGGCGGAAGATAATTCGCGAAAAATCCCGGTCATGCTGCATCGGGCCATTGTCGGCTCGCTGGAGCGGTTTATCGGCATCCTGATCGAAAACCATGCCGGTGCCATGCCTTTGTGGCTCGCGCCGGTGCAGGTGGTGGCGATGAATGTGACCGAAAATCAGACCGCTTACGTCCAGCAGGTGATCGCCGGCATGAAAGCCGCCGGACTACGGGTGCACGCGGATTTGCGGAATGAGAAGATTTCCTATAAAATTCGGGAACATAGCGTACAAAAAGTTCCTTATTTGCTGATTCTTGGCGACAAGGAAGTAGAAGCCGGTGTGGTTACGGCAAGGGTACGTGACGGCAAAGGTGGCGGTGAAAACCTGCCTGCCATGTCGATAAATGAGTTTATTTCCAGAGTAAAGGCTGAAGTCGCTGCGAAGAGCTAGCTGCGACGAGGCTGTTATTCTCTGAATTTGCAGCACGCCATGGTTTTGCTTCAAGCCCTTGAGGCAATTGTCGTCAATTGCCCAAGATAATTTTCAACGTTTGGGAGAGTTTTATCGCTACTGAAAAAGACGTTCGAATCAATGGTGAAATCAATGCACCTGAAGTTCGATTGCTTGGCCCGAAAGGCGAGCAAATTGGTATCGTGAGCCTGGCAGAGGCCGTGAAGCAGGCGGAAGAAGCCGAGCAGGACTTAGTGGAAATCGCACCTACAGCGGTGCCACCAGTCTGCCGCATCATGGATTACGGCAAGTTCAAATATGCCGAGGCCAAGAAAGCCCACGAAGCCAAACTGAAGCAAAGGCAGATTCAGGTTAAGGAAATCAAGTTCCGACCCGGTACCGATGATGGCGATTACAACATCAAGGTCCGCAACCTGAAACGGTTTTTGGAAGAGGGCGACAAGACCAAAATTACACTGCGCTTCCGCGGTCGGGAAATGGCCCACCAGGAACTGGGCATGGCCTTGCTGAAACGGGTAGAAGCAGATTTGTCGGAACTGGGCCAGGTTGAACAGTTTCCAAAAATGGAAGGCCGCCAAATGATCATGGTGGTTTCTCCGCGCAAGAAGCATTAAAAGGTTTGCAGCAAGGGGCGCGTTTCCCCGGTAGTTGAAAAACGCAAACAAGCCGTCTTCAGGTCCCAAGCGCGGAATCGGTTTTCGCCACCTGCTGCGGTAATGCAATGAAAGGAACTCGGCCATGCCGAAGATGAAGACCAAGAGTGGAGCCGCCAAGCGCTTTAAAGTGCGTGGTTCAGGCTCGATCAAGCGCTCGCAGGCGTTCAAGCGCCATATTCTCACCAAGAAAACCACCAAGTCCAAGCGTCAGCTTCGCGGCACGGCGGAAATTCACGCAACCAACATGGTCAGTGTTCGCGCCATGTTGCCTTACGCGTAAAGGAGATTACACATGCCAAGAGTTAAACGTGGTGTAACTGCCAAAGCGCGTCACAAGAAAATACTGAACCTGGCGAAGGGCTATCGCGGCCGTCGCAGTACCGTATTCCGTATCGCCAAAGAAGCGGTGATGAAGGCAGGCCAATATGCCTACCGTGATCGTCGCAACAAGAAGCGCGTGTTTCGTGCGCTGTGGATTGCGCGTATCAACGCAGCGGTTCGTGCCGGCGGCATGAACTACTCCACTTTCATGCACGGCCTGAAAAAAGCTGCGATTGAAGTGGATCGTAAAGTGTTGGCCGACCTTGCCGTGATGGACAAGCCGGCGTTCGCGCGATTTATCGAGCAAGCGAAAGCGGCCCGCAGCGCGTAACAGTATTTGAACGTAACGCGCAAAAGGCCCGCTTCCCAAATGAGCGGGCCTTTTGTTTTGCAATCAGCGAAAAAGTCGACCCATGAGTGATCTCCAAGAGATACTGAAAGAGGCTAACGCGGCGCTGGCGGCAACCGCCAGCATCCCGGAACTCGAGCAAGCCAAGGCCAGGTTTGTCGGCAAGGCAGGTTCGCTCACCGAGCAACTGAAGTCGCTGGGCAAACTCGACCCCGAGGCGCGCAAGACGGCAGGTGCCGTCATCAATGACGTCAAAGGCCAGATCGAAGCGCTGATCAATGCGGCCAAGACGCGCATATTGAACGCCGAGCTCGAGGCCAAACTCGCGGATGAAGCCGTTGATGTGACGTTGCCGGGGCGCACCAATGGCCAGGGTGGCCTGCATCCGGTTACGCGCGCGCAAGAACGCATTGAAGCGCTGTTCGCCACTATGGGTTTTGCAGTCGCCGACGGCCCCGAGATTGAAACGGATTACTTTAATTTCACCGCACTCAATACGCCGGAAAATCATCCGGCGCGCTCAATGCACGACACCTTCTACATTGAAGGCACCAGCAATCTGTTGCGCACCCACACGTCGCCGGTGCAGATTCGGCATATGCAGGGCAACAAGCCGCCGATTCGTATCATTTGCCCCGGCCGCGTCTATCGCTGCGACCACGACGCAACGCATTCCCCGATGTTCCACCAGCTCGAAGGGCTGTGGGTGGAGGAGGGCATCAGCCTTGCTGATCTGAAGGGCACACTGACACAATTTCTTGCCGCGTTTTTCGAACGCGATGATGTGCAGATCCGTTTTCGTCCTTCCTATTTCCCGTTTGTCGAGCCGGGCGTGGAAGTGGATATGGAGTGGGAAAACAAGGGCGGCAAGATCAAATGGCTTGAAATCGGCGGTGCCGGTGTAATGCACCCGCAGGTACTACGCAA
>JANMXS010000263.1:0-2651 GCA_031394335.1 Burkholderiales bacterium | reverse complement strand
CGTTCCGATATATTACTCACCCGTTCGCCGCTCGCCGCCAGGTTGCCCCGCGCTGCCGCTCGACTTGCATGTGTAAAGCATTCCGCCAGCGTTCAATCTGAGCCAGGATCAAACTCTTCAGTTTAAACCTGTTTGCAAGATGCACTGACCTTCAGGGTTGCCCACTCCAACCAGCTTATCTTTCCTACTCTCAAAGTCATCAACAGGTAATTTTTACCTTGCGGTAACACTACCTATCAAATCTTGTTTCAAGCAGGTACTTCAATGTTTCGAGTTCAAACTAACTCAATTGCCAATCAGAACGCCAAGCCCGTGAAGACCCAGCACCCTGCGCAATCAAGCAGTACCCTCAATACACAGTACCCACCTTAATCGATTGTTTGTGTTTTTAAAGAACGATTCGGCCACAACGCTTTTGCTGCTTTTTGCTTCGCTTTGCGTTGTGCGTCGAAGGATTGCCATTATGCCGAGTCGGCCAAATCCGGTCAACCCCTTTTGCGGATTAATTTCAGATCAGCTCTGAAATCATTTCGGCGCAGAGTCAGAACAGAGTAATGCGCGCGAATTTTCTTTTACCCACTTGCGCGACAACAATCATCCCTTTGTTGAGCGTCAGCGCCTTATCACTGACCTTTTCGCCATCGAGCTTGACGCCACCCTGCTCGATCATGCGATTGGCTTCCGAGGTGCTGGGGGTAAGCCCCGCCTGCTTCAGCAATTGGGCAATACCGATTGATACACCTTCAATTGCAAGCGCAATCTCCGGCACGACTTCAGGAATACCGCCGCTGGAACGCGCTTCGAAATCAGCCAGCGCGCGTTGCGCATCTGCTGCCGAATGGAAGCGCGCAACAATTTCCTGCGCAAACGCCACTTTGATATCGCGTGGATTTTTTCCGCCTTCAACTTCGCGCTTCCAAGTGGCTACCGCATCGAGCGGCGCGAACGAAAGCAACTCGATATAGCGCCACATCATGTCGTCCGAGATCGACATCAGCTTGCCAAACATATCGGCGGGCGCATCGGTGATCCCTACATAGTTGCCCTTGGACTTGGACATCTTCTCCACGCCATCCAATCCTTCAAGCAACGGCATCGTCAAAATACATTGCGGCTCTTGCCCATATTGCTTCTGCAACTCGCGCCCGACCAGCAGATTGAATTTCTGGTCGGTGCCGCCGAGCTCGAGATCGGCCTTGAGCGCAACCGAGTCGTAGCCCTGCATCAGCGGATAAAGGAATTCATGCACGGAAATGGGCACGCCATCCTGATAGCGCTTGGTGAAATCGTCCCGCTCCAGCATGCGCGCCACTGTCCAGCGCGAGGCGAGCTGGATCATGCCGCGCGCGCCCAGCGGATCGCACCACTCCGAGTTATAGCGAATTTCAGTCTTGTCCGGGTCCAGCACCAGGCTCGCCTGCGCGAAATAGGTTTTGGCATTGGCTTCAATTTGTTCACGCGTCAGCGGGGGCCGGGTGGCATTGCGGCCGCTGGGATCACCGATCATCGAGGTAAAGTCGCCGATCAGAAAAATGACCTGGTGACCCAGATCCTGCAACTGCCGCATCTTGTTCAGCACCACGGTATGCCCCAGATGCAGGTCGGGGGCCGTGGGATCGAGGCCGAGCTTGATGCGCAACTGGCGTCCGCTCTCGAGCTTTTTGCGCATATCGGCTTCTACAATCAATTCATCGGCACCACGCTTGATGATGGCAAGCGCGGCTTCAATCTTCTCGGGGTTGCTCATGGGGGATTCCGGGTAGTGGCAATAGCGCCGACACGGCACTATTACATTTCTGTTATTCTTCAAGGCCTTGCCGAATATTGACGGCTTAACTTATCAACATTTCGGTCAAAACCTCAAGGCGTTGATGACTTTCGCAGAATTTAAAATCTTAGCGCAAAAGCAGGGCAAGAGCCTATGGGATGCTGCGCCCAGACGGGCGTTGATCGCCGTGGCCGTGCTGTTTGCGCTGCCGGTATTCGGTGTGTTGACCGCATTTGGCGTCGCCTCCGACACCCAATTGGAAGGCGTGCCACGGCAGGATGTGGTTGAGACACTGGCATTGCCGCCGTTCCCGGCATCGCTGATCGAGGATGAGCAGTTCCGCAGCAGCGAGCGTATCCAGCGCGGCGATACCGTGGCGACGTTGCTGCAGCGCCTCAATGTGAATGACAATGCGGCGTTCAACTTCCTGCGCACCGCGCCGGCAGCCCGCAGCATTTTTCAACTGCGTCCCGGCCGCACTGTCCAGGCGGTGACCGACGCCGCGGGCGAACTTTATTCGCTGCGCTATCTGTACAGCCCCGACCAGTTCCTCGAAGTCATTCGCCAGGACGATACTTTTGCCGCTCGCGACAAAAAATTGACGCCGGCAGTGGAAACCGTGCAGCGGACTGGCGCCATCCGCTCGTCCCTTTATGGCGCGACCGACGAAGCGCGCATCCCCGACACCGTCGCCAACGAACTGGCGAGAATTTTCTCGACCGACATCGATTTTCACATCGACTTGCGCCGCGGCGACCGCTTCTCCGTGATCTACGAAATGCTTTACCAGGACGGCGAGTTCCTGCGCCCCGGTCGCGTGCTGTCGGCGGAATTTTTCAATAAAGGCAAGAAATTCGAGGCCTTCCTGTTTACCGACGAAGAA
>JANMXS010000262.1:0-3177 GCA_031394335.1 Burkholderiales bacterium | reverse complement strand
CCAGGCCACCGGGCCCGCGCTCAACTCCGCGGGAACCCACCCCGATAGATCGCCGCGGCCGCCAGGCGTCAGCGGCGCGACTGAACGACTCCCTTCGGGCCGGGTTTATTGCCGCATATTGCCGGCAAGCAGACGCGGCGGCGGCTATAGAATTCGCTCACGCCTCGGCTGTGAGCATCAAATTGGAATGACACCATGAGAACCAACTACTGCGGTTTGATCGACGCCAGCTATCTCGGACAAACCATCACCGTGTTCGGCTGGGCACATCGCCGCCGCGATCACGGCGGCGTTATTTTTATCGATCTGCGCGACCGTGAAGGCTTGCTGCAGGTCGTGATCGATCCGGACACACCGGATACCTTCGCTACCGCCGACAAATCGCGCAATGAATTTGTGTTGAAAGTCACCGGCCTGGTGCGACGTCGTCCGGGCGGTACCGTCAACACCAACCTGAAATCCGGCGAGGTCGAAGTACTGGCCAAGGATATCGAGGTATTGAACGCCTCGCTGACGCCGCCGTTCATGATCGATGATGACACCATCAACGAAGAGACGCGCCTCAAATATCGCTACCTCGATTTGCGTCGTCCGCAAATGCAGGCCAATTTGCGCCTGCGCCATCGCGTCGCCAGTGCGGCGCGCCGCTATCTGGATGACCACGGGTTTGTCGATGTCGAGACCCCGTTCCTGTACAAATCCACGCCCGAAGGTGCGCGCGAATTCCTGGTGCCGTCGCGCATGCATGACGGCCAGTTCTACGCCCTGCCGCAGTCGCCGCAGTTGTTCAAGCAGCTGCTTATGGTGGCCGGCTTTGATCGCTACTACCAGATCGTGAAATGTTTCCGCGATGAAGACCTGCGCGCCGATCGCCAGCCGGAATTCACCCAGATCGATATCGAGACCTCGTTCCTGAACGAGCGTGAAATTCAGGACATCATGGAAGGCCTCATCAAGTCGATGTGGAAGGCCGGCCTCAATATTGATCTGCCGGACTTCCCGCGCATCACTTATGCCGACGCGATGGCGAAGTATGGTTCAGACAAACCCGATCTACGCGTCAAGCTCGAACTGACCGACCTCACCGAGGTGATGGCTGCCTGCGACTTCAAGGTGTTCCGCGCCGCCGCCGACATGAAAAACGGCCGCGTCGCCGCGCTGCGCGTACCCGGCGGCAATGAAGCCTTCAGCCGCAAGGAGATCGACGATCTCACCACCTTCGTTGCCATCTATGGCGCCAAGGGGCTTGCCTATATCAAGTGCAACGATGTGTCGAAGCTGAGCGAAGAAGGTCTGCAAAGCCCGATCGTCAAGTTCCTGAACCCCGATATCCTCGGCAAGATCATTGCGCGTTGCGGTGCTCAAAATGGCGACCTGATTTTCTTCTGCGCCGACAAAGCCAAGATCGTCAACGATTCGCTGGGTGCCCTGCGCGTCAAGGTCGGCCACGAAAAGGGTTTCGCCGAGAAGGGTTATCGCCCGTTGTGGGTGGTCGACTTCCCGGCCTTCGAATACGACGAAGACAACAAGCGCTATGTGTCCGCGCACCATCCCTTCACCGCGCCCAAGGACGAGCATTTGCAGTACCTCGACAGCGATCCATCGAAGGTGCTCGCCAAGGCCTACGACATCGCCATGAACGGCTGGGAAATCGGCGGTGGCTCGGTGCGTATTCACTCGCCGGTGCTGCAGGCCAAACAGTTTGCAGCACTCGGCATCAGCGAAGAAGAGCAGCGCGCCAAGTTCGGCTTTTTGCTCGACGCCTTGCAATACGGCGCGCCGCCGATGGGCGGTATCGCCTTTGGCCTGGACCGCATCGTCACCCTGATGTGCGAGAAGTGGGATTCGATCCGCGATGTGATCGCCTTCCCC
Source organism: Burkholderiales bacterium (assembly GCA_031394335.1). Classification (GTDB taxonomy): domain Bacteria; phylum Pseudomonadota; class Gammaproteobacteria; order Burkholderiales; family Usitatibacteraceae; genus UKL13-2. Next base: position 1,305 of record JANMXS010000262.1, on the reverse strand, counting down.
AAAACACAGCGCGGCCAGGACCTGATGGTGGAGACGCCCTCAACCGTGCCGGACAAGCAATTGCGCGAGCTGCACATCAAGTTGCGCAATGTCGCGCCGACCAGCGCATCGTAGCAATCCAGAAGCCAAACTCCAGTATCGGCGGGCGTTTCCGAGCAAAAATGCTCCAAACACCACGCCATTGCTAGAGTTTGGCTTTTTTCATGACCGTCTCGACGGCCTACAAAAGGAAGCAGAATGACTATTGCACTCATCGTCCACGGCGGCGCCGGCAGCTGGAAGCCGGGTTCGGATCGTGATGCCATTGCCGGCACCACTGCCGCAGTCGCGGCGGGCCGCAAAATTCTTGAGGCCGGCGGTTCGGCGCTGGACGCCGCCATCGCGGCGGCGACCACGCTTGAAGACAATCCCATTTTCAACGCCGGTACCGGCGCGGTACTTAACTTCGACGGCTTCGTCGAGCTTGATGCCTGCGTGATGGTGTCGGACAAATCGCAGGTCGGCGCCGTTACCGGCATGCGTCGCGTGAAAAATCCGATCATGGTGGCGCGCCAGGTGATGGAGCAGACCGATCATGTGATGCTCACCGGCGAAGGTGCGACCCGCTTCGCGCGCGTGATGGGCCATGCGGATTACGATCCGATCACTACAGCGCGCCACGCTGACTGGGCCGACAAGCGCCATCGCCTGGGCGAGAGCGAAGGCGGCGATACGCCGCTGCGCACCCTCAAATTGCGCAGCTTCCTGCAGGCGCATCCCGAGTACGCCGGCGGCACCATCGGCGCGGTGGCCGTGGATAAACATGGCGTGTTGTGCGCGGCGACCTCAACCGGCGGCATGACCATGAAAATGGTCGGCCGCGTCGGCGATGCGCCCCTGCCGGGGTGCGGCACCTATGCGGATAAATTGGCGGCATCGTCTGCCACCGGCACCGGTGAATTCGTGATTCGCGCCATGAGCTGCCGGCAGATTTCCGATAATGTCGCCAAGGGCATGACGATCCAGCAGGCGGTGGATGCCGCGCTGGATTATCTGGGTCGTGAATTCGATGCGGACGTTGGCTTGATTGCCATTGATGCGAAGGGTGTGCCTTATGGCAACCATCGCACGCCGGATATGCCGCATGCGTACTTCAGCGGGGCTGGCGAGATTGTCGCGAAAATGCGCATCGCCCGTTAGCGCTGTCGGCCTGTGTACTTAGTGTCGCCGGGTCAGCGCCTGATAAGCCCCTGACGACAGGAATACGCCGATGGTCACTGCGGCGATGCCAAGATAGTCAGCCGGCTTCGGCACTTCGCCCAACAG
>JANMXS010000261.1:0-11682 GCA_031394335.1 Burkholderiales bacterium | reverse complement strand
CGCGTTCAAGCATCGGCTTCGCAATGGGCGCGGCCGGAACCGACACCGCCATTGAAACAGCTGACGTGGCGTTGATGCACGACGACCTGCGGAAGTTGCCCGAATTCATTCGCTTGTCGAAGAAAACGTCGCAGATACTTTGGCAGAACATTATTTTTGCGCTCGGCATCAAGATGGTTTTCTTTGTACTTGCGCTAACCGGCGATGGCACTTTATGGATGGCCGTGTTCGCGGATGCCGGGGCGAGTCTGATCGTGGTGGCGAATGGGTTACGGCTGCTGCGGGGTGATAGCCGTGCGTAGTCGCTACCAACCCGGACCTTTGGTTGCGAGGTCGACCGATGGCTCGCCGCCTCTCGGAGAAGTTCAATGCATTAAACTCAATAACAGGTGCGGCTCTCCGAGCATTTCTGGTCTGAAAGCCGCGCCGGTGCTGGTGTTTAATTTTTCAGTTGCGGCGCGTCACGGCTATCTGGCACAATCTGGGTCGTCATGAAGCGCTTTTTCGCCGTTCTGCTGATGTTGATGCTGCCGCTGCAGTGGAGCTATGCCGCTGTGGCCGAGTATTGCCAGCACGAAGAAGCAGCGACCGCGCAAAATCACATCGGGCATCATGCGCATAAGCATATCGATAAAACACCCGATGACAAGGTCAAAAAGATCAGCTTCGGTGATCTCGATTGTCCGAGCTGCCAGCACTCTACGGCGGTCGCGATTCCCGGCTTACCCGCAGCAACACTGCCGCACGCCTTCGTTGTACCGATCATTTTCGTGAGCCAGTCTATTCCGCAGCGCTCCCCGGACAATCCCTTTCGTCCGCCTCTCCTCGCCTAAGGCTTAAGCCCCGGCGAGTCGACTCCGTTTTTTGTCGCGCAATCGTTGCGCGCACGCGTCCTCTTGCCGGACTCCGTTCGGCCTGTCGCCGGTGAAGTCCACCGGCGACGATTGAGGACAATATGAAAAAAACGCATTGGATCGCTTGCGTGCTGTGGGTCGCCACCGCGCAGGCGCAAGTCGCACCGACACCCGTCCCCGCCCCTGAACTATCCGCTCCCGCACCGCTGACTTTGGAATCCGCCTGGCGGCGTGCGGAAGAAAAGAGCGTGAGTCTGAATGCCGCACGTGCCGCCGTCATCGCGGCGGAGGGTGCGGCAGAGGACGCGCGTGGACTCCTTTGGAATAACCCTGAGCTCACCGCCGACCGCGCGCGCCGTCAAAGCCCGCAACCAGACCTGACCACGCCCACGTATCGCGAGTGGGGTGTGGGCGTGTCGCAGAAACTGGAAATTGCCGGCCAGCAGGGTTATCGGCGCGAGGCCGCTCGTCAGGAACTTGCCGCCGCCCGCTATGCCACCGATGCCGCGCTACGGGACCTGCGTGCCGAAGTGGAACGTCGCTTCGTTCAGGTGTTGGCGCTTCAAGCACGTATTGCCAACGAGCAGCAGGCCGTCGCGTTGGTCGAGAGCACCGCGACTTTCGCCAGAAAACGCGTGGCCGCCGGTGAAGACAGCCGGCTCGACGCGAACGTCGCGTTGATCGATGCCGGACGTGCTCGCAACCAGCTGGCCTCGCTGACCGATCAGTTGCTGGAGGCGAAGTCGCGATTGGCCGAACTACTTCAATGGCCGGCGGATTCGTTACCGATGCCGGGCGGTGAGTTGGATACACCTATCGTCTTGCTGCCAGTGGTCGACCTGCTGTCGACCGCGCGCGAACGCACGCTGGTCAAGAGCCTGTACGCCAGGGAAGCGGCGACGCAGAACAAGCTCAATCTCGAACGCGCGGCGCGTTTCCCGGATGTGACATTAGGACTCGGTGTGGGCCGCGAAGGCCCGGAACAATTTCGCGAGAAGATAACGACGCTGACAGTTAGCGTGCCGTTGCCGCTCTTCAAACGCAATGCCGGCAATGTCGCCCAGGCCAAGTCCGAGCAGATGCGGGCACAAACTGATCGCCAAGCGGGCGAACGCGAGGTCGAGGCATCGGTTCGCGCGCTATGGCAACGCGTGGAAAACCTGCAGCGCCGCGTGCAGGCGTTGCGCGATACCGTCGTGCCCGCTATCGAAGAAAACCAGCGCCTTTCGCAGAAAGCGCTGCGCGAAGGCGAGTTAAGCCTGGCCCAGCAGGTTCTCATCAACCGCCAGTTGCTGGACAGTCGCCGAGATCTGCTGGAGGCCATCACCGACCTGCGTTTGAGTCGCATCGCATTGACACAGGCGGCTGGCACGACCCCAGACCGCACACGGTGACGCGATGAAAAACCGCAATCATTCCCAACGAATTCTCATGGAGTTGTTCCCGATGAAATCCCCTTTCCCAAGCCGTGTGGCGCTGGCGAGCCTGCTCACCGCTGCGGCCCTCGTCCTCACCGCCTGTGGTGGTGGCGAGTCTGCCAAAACCGTCGACAAAGCCGCGCCCAAGCAGGCCGCCACCAAACCAGGCAACAAGACGGTGGACGGCAAACCCGCCGGCGAGCATGGCGACGATGGTGACCTGAAACTCACGGCCGATGAAATCAAGACCGCCGGTATCGTCGTTGAGACTATCGAGGATAAAGAGGTATCCAATCACATCATGGTGACTGCCACCATATTGGCCAACCAGGATCGCCTGGCCCGTATCGCGCCCCGAATCGCTGGGCGCCTGGCCAAGGTGACCGCCAATCTGGGGGACAAAGTGGCGGCCGGGCAGACGCTGGCCACGCTGGACAGCATCGAAATGGGAGAGGCCCGTTCGGCTTACCAGCAAGCCAGTAGCGAGACGGACGTGGCTAAGGCTAATTTCGATCGCGCAGAAAAGCTTCAGGGCGAACAGATCATCTCGCAGAAGGACTACTTGCGGGCACGCGCGGACTACGAGAAGGCGCGTGCCCACATGCGAGCGGCGTCGGCCAAACTTGAAATGCTGGGGGTGTCGGCCAAGACGGGCGCCACTGCCAACGGCCTCTCCGTCTTTCCCTTGACCGCACCTTTTGCGGGAACCGTGATCGAGAAAAAAGCCGTGGTCGGCGAATTGGCCACGCCGGACAAGACACTCTTCACGGTCGCGGATCTCTCTACTTTGTGGATTGAGGCCAACCTTTTCGAAAAAGATCTGGCCCAACTGAAAGTGGGCAGTGACGCCGTGGTGACGGTGAGTGCCTATCCCACCGACACGTTCAAGGGACGGCTCACCTATATCGGCGGCGTACTGGACAAGGAAACACGGACGATTCGCGGTCGCATCGAAGTCCGCAATGCCGATGGCCGATTGAAGCCGGAGATGTTCGCCAGCGCCGCCATCGCCACCGGCGGCGCTGTCAAGGCGCTTACGCTGCCCGATGCCGCGATGGTGCTGGTGTCGGAGCAACCCACCGTATTTGTCCAGGAAGGCGAGCATTTCGAACCACGTCCGATCGAGGTGGGTGAGAAACTTCGCGGCCGCATGGTGGTGAAGTCGGGCTTGAAACCCGGTGAACGGGTGGTGACCGCCGGAGCCTATGCCCTGAAGGCCCGATTGTTGAAGTCGCAAATCGGCGACTCTCACTAAAGGCCCTCCCATGCTCAATTCCATTGTTGATGTATCGCTACGATACAAAGTATTGGTGCTGGTCGGCTTTTTCCTGGTCGTCGTCTTCGGCGTACAAGCATTTCGCGCGGTACCGGTCGATGCGTTCCCGGATGTAACACCGGTGCAGGTCAACATTTATACCGAGTCCCCCGGCCTTGCTGCTGAAGACGTCGAGAAACTGCTGACCTTTCCCGTCGAGACCGCCATGGCAGGCTTGCCGGGTGTGGAAGAGATTCGCTCGGTCTCGCTCTTTGGTCTCTCATATGTGAGCGTCTATTTCAAAGACAATGTCGATATCTATTTCGCCAGACGGCTTGCCGGCGAAAAGCTCCTGGAAGCCAAGACTCGTATTCCCGAAGGCTATGGGGAACCGGTGCTGGGTCCCAATAGCTCGGGCCTGGGACAGGTGTTCTGGTACACGGTCGAATCGGCCGACCAGAAGCTTTCGTCCATGGATCTCCGTGCGCTCCAGGATTGGAACGTGCGGCTCCTCTTGCGCACGGCCGCCGGTGTGGACGATGTCACGTCCTGGGGCGGTGACGAAAAGCAGTTCCAGGTCCTGATTCAGCCGCAACAACTCATCAAATACGGCCTTACCTTCAAGAGCGTCATGGAAGCGCTGGCGGCCAACAACCGCCAGGTGGGCGGGCAATATGTGAACCTCGGCCAGGAGCAGTATCTGGTGCGCGGCCTGGGCCTGGTGAGCAACACCAAAGACATTGGCGGCATCGTTATCGCACAACGCGAAGGCTCTCCTATCTACGTGCGCGATGTAGCCGAGATTAAGGAGGCGCCGGCGTTGCGCTTTGGTGCCGTCACGCGCAATGGCAAAGAGGTCGCCCTGGGCTTAGCCCTTTCCCGCATCAATGAAAATGCCAAGAGCGTGGTCGACGCGGTCAAGGAAAAGTTGAAGATCGCGCAGCAATCGCTGCCCAAGGGCGTGACCATCAACCCGGTGTATGACCGTACCGTGCTGGTCGACAAGGCCCTGAGTACAGCAGAACGCGCATTGCTGGAGGGCTCCATCCTGGTCGCCGTGGTGTTGTTCCTGTTCCTCGGCGAAATACGATCGGCCATCGTCGTGATCGTCACCTTGCCGCTCGCGATGCTGATCGCTTTCATCCTGATGCAGCAGTTTGGTCTCTCGGCCAACCTGATGTCGCTGGCGGGCCTCGCCATCGGCATCGGCATGATGGTCGATGGCGCGGTGGTGATGGTGGAGAACAGCTTCCGGTTGTTGGCGCACAGTGCCGAATCGGGCAAACCGGTTGATCGCACCCATATCATCCTGAAGGCCGCGCGCGAGGTGATGAACCCAATCGCCTTCGCCATCATGATCATCATCGTGGTGTTTCTGCCACTCTTCTCGCTCACGGGTCTGGAAGGCAAGCTCTTCAAACCGATGGCGCTCACCATTACCTTTGCCATGCTGGGCTCATTGATTCTCACCTTGACACTGGTGCCGGTGCTCGCCGCCTTGATTCTGAAACCCCAGATCGAGAAGGACACTTGGGTGGTGCGGCGGGCAAAGGCCGTTTATCTACCGCTGCTGGACTGGGCGCTCGATCACAAGAAGGTGGTGATTGGCTCCGCCGTGGGACTGCTGGTGTTTTCGCTGGCGCTGTTTCCCTTCCTGGGCAAGGAATTCATGCCCACCTTGCAAGAAGGCAACATCATGTTCCGCGTGACCGGCATTCCGTCGACCTCACTCGACGAGAGCATTCGCGTGTCGCAAACGCTGGATACCACGTTGAAGCAGCAGTTCCCGCAGGTGACGTCGACGCTGGCAACCATTGGTCGTGCCGAGAAGGGTGAAACCGCCGACGTGAACTATATGGAGGTGCTGGTCGACGTGAAGCCCGAAAGCGAGTGGGCAAAGAAAATGAGCATGCCGGCGCTGGCCAACGAGATGAAGGAAGCGCTTGAGAAGGCCATTCCCACGGTGGTCATCGGTGCCACGCAGCCGATCCAGATGCGGGTGGAGGAACTCATATCGGGCGTTCGCGCCACCCTGGCCTTGAAAATTTACGGCCAGGATCTGGCCACTCTGGATCGCCTCGCCGGCGAAATGAAGGCCGTGCTTGACAAGGTGCCGGGTGCTGCCGATCTTGCCTTGGAAGCCAACAAAGGCAAGCCGCAGATGGTAATCAAGGTGAACCGGGCAGAAACGGCGCGATACGGCATCAACGCCGATGAAATCCTCGATGTCGTGCAAGCGGGCATCGGCGGCAAGACCGTCAGCACCATTATCGACGGCGTAAAACGCTTCGATCTGCAAGTGCGCCTGGACGCGAGTTTCCGTGACAGCGTGCAATCAATCGGCAACATCCCGATCCGCACGCAGAGCGGTGCTCTCGTGCCGCTGTCCCGGGTCGCGACCATCGATATCGCCGAAGGCTACTCTTTCGTGCGCCGGGAGCAGTTGCAGCGCTACTCGGTCATTCAACTCGATGTCCAGGGCCGCGACGTAGACGGTTTCGTGAAAGACGCGGGCGCGAAACTCAAGGCACAAGTGAAGTTACCGGAGGGCTACTGGATCGAATGGGGCGGCGCTTTCGAGAATCAACAGCGTGCCATGACGCGACTCGCCGTAATTGTTCCGTTGACCATCGGGTTGATTTTTATATTGCTCTACACGGCGTTCAACTCGGTCACGCATGCGACGCTGATCGTAACCAATGTCCCGTTTGCCATCATCGGCGGCGTCATCGGGCTTGCGGTCACAGGCCAGTATGTGTCGGTGCCCTCGGCCATCGGCTTCATCGCTGTCTTCGGCGTGGCCATGTTGAACGGCATCGTGTTGGTGTCGTTCCTGAACGACTTGCGCGCCAAGGGCTATTCGCCCCGGGACGCCGTTCGCGAAGGCACCTCGCTCCGATTGCGACCGGTGCTGATGACGGCCACCGTCGCCATTCTGGGGTTGATTCCCATGCTGCTCTCCTCGGGCGTGGGGGCGGAAACCCAGCGGCCGTTAGCCACCGTCGTCGTGGGCGGACTCTTCACCTCTACGGCGCTCACCCTGCTGCTACTGCCATTGGTCTACGAATGGATCGAGGAAAGGAAAGATCGGCGGCTCCGTGAGCAGGCCGAACCCGCGCCCAACGCGATCCCCGCGCCGCCTGCACCACCAACCGGACCCACCGTGCCAACCCCAGGAGCCTCCACATGAAAGAGATCAAGGCCTATGTTCACAACAATCGTATCGCTGACGTGATCAATGCGGTGGAGGACTCCGGCCTCATTGCACGCACCAGCGCGCCAGAGATACGCAACATCAACGTAACATCCGTACACAGCCTGTTAAAGCCAGTCGACAGCACCGAGCAGCAGTACTCGGTCGCTCTGGCCGAGGCGATCATCGCCGAAGTCCGGCTGGAGCTGATCTGTGAAGACAGTCAGGTCGATCAACTGGTCGCGCTGATCGAAAAGACGGCGCGCACCGGCCAGGCGGTGGCGGGCTGGATCATCGTCACCGACATCGTCCAAGCGGTCGTGGTAAGCGGCATGCGCGCCCGGTAGTCGATCACCCACCGTTTTGCCGAGGAGTTCCATGACCCACGACCACGACCAAGCGCACGAGGACCAGCACCCGCACACGCCCGGGAACAAGCGGGTCCGCGGCAAACGTGAGCAGGAACGGCCGGGAGAATTGCGGGCGACCGAGCGTGGGCCCGAGGGGCATGACCATGGACCGGGCGGCCATAGCGATGCTCAAGGCGGAACCTACGCAATCCGCCGCTTCCTCCGCCACTACCGGCTGTTCTTCGAAACCGCCGCCATCGTCGCCGTCATCGCGCTGGTAAAGCTGGTTGCCGACCGCTGGGAGTTGGAGTTCATCAACGTGAGCGGGCTTTTCACGAGCATCATCGCAGGCGGCGTCTTTGTCCTAAGCATCATTCTTTCGGGGGTCATCGCCGACTTCAAGGAAAGCGAAAAAATCCCTTCAGAATTGACCGCGGCCATCGATAGTATTTATGAGGACGCCCGGGCGATCGCGCTCAGCCACCCGCGAATCGACCTCAATGGCTTGCGCGGGCAGCTTCTGGCGCTGGTCCGCACCTTGCTCGTAGCGGTCAAGTCCCTGCACCCGGACGAGGCGCTGCCTGCCATTGCGGCCCTCTCGGCCCCGCTGGCCGACATGGAAGCAGTCGGCGTGCCGGCGAACTACATCGTGAAGCTCCGCCAGGAGCAGGCCACACTGCGCCGCACGCTCCATCGCCTGCACTACATACAAACGATCCAGTTCCTGCCTTCGGCCTACGTGCTGGCGGAGTCGATCGTGCTCCTCATCGTGACGCTCATGGTGTTCAGCAAGTTGGAGCCGTGGCTAGACGGTCTCATCCTGACCGCCTTCGTCTCCTATCTATTTATTTTTCTCCTGAAGCTGATCCGGCTGGTAGAAACACCCTTCAAGGACGAGCCTGACCGAACCCAGGACGACATCAGCATGTTCCTGCTCCGCGAACTCGAGACCCGGCTGGAAGCCCCATGCGCGATGTGACAGACATCGTCTCCTTTGCGCTCTACCCGGCATTGGCGATTCTCGGCGGCGGTGCGCTGGCGCTCGTTCGCGCGCCGGGCCCTTCGGCGCGAAGCGCCATCCAGCATTTCGCGGCCGGTGTCATTTTTGCGGCGCTCGCAACCGAACTCTTGCCCGATCTCGTTCACCGCCGACTGCCGTGGATAACGCTGGCGGGATTTTCATTGGGTGTTGTGGTGATGCTGGGATTAAAGAAACTGACCGAAGACAATGGTCAAGTCGGTGTGGCCAAAACCAGCACGCCAGTGAGCTTCATCGTGGTTCTGGGCATCGACGTGTTGCTGGACGGCCTTCTCATTGGGCTGGGCTTCGCCGCCGGACAGAAACAGGGTCTCCTGCTCACGGTCGCTCTATCTCTCGAGGTACTGTTCCTGGGACTCTCCTGCAGCACAGCACTCGTCGGAGCACGCATCAGTCGCAGGTCGATCGCGGGTGTGCTGCTCGCCTTGGCAGGCGTTCTCGTGCTGGGCGCCCTGATTGGTGCGACGCTACTCGCGATGGGTTCCCCCACACTGGTCGACGCGGTCCTGGCCTTCGGCGTGGCGGCGCTGCTTTATCTTGTCACCGAGGAATTGCTCGTGGAGGCGCACGAAACGCCGGAGACTCCCCTCCAAGCGGCCATGTTCTTCGCGGGCTTCATCGCCTTGCTCACCATGGGGATGCTGCTATGAGTATCGCAGCGGTCCGGCGCCGATCCAGGTCCTCGGGAACGGTTCGCGAAGAAGCGCCAAAAGGGATGGAATGCCACGGCGTGGCGCCACCCAAATCGTAATTCACGTACAAAGGATAGTTGACTATGGAAACTCCGTTTTTTGTTTTTCTGGAAGTTGGGTTGTTTCTTGCCGCCGCGATTGGGTTGTTTGCAAAAACTCGCTACCTATTAATTTATGGATCGAACGCGCGCCGACAAACACGAAAACACGCTGCGGATGCTGCAAAAAATGCGTCCAAAATATCTAAGAAGAAAAATAAAGGTTTCGAGAAGTTCCCCTGTGCATTTTCGTGCCTTGAGCACGCTTATCATGTGAACATCAGGCCTACTAAACCGGAAATCTAACCAGCCATGAAAATTTGGAGCAACAATCCAGGCATCTTCGCCGCACTCGGCGCGGCGCTGCTGTTCGGCGCGGGCACTCCATTCGCCAAGCTCCTGCTTGGCCCGGTGAGCCCGTGGTTGCTGGCTGGTCTGCTTTATCTGGGTTCCGGCATCGGATTGTTTATCTGGCGTGTTCTGCGCCGCACGGAAACCAGCCGGATGACTTTTGCCGAAATAGGCTGGCTCGCCGGGGCCGTCGTCTGCGGTGGCATGATCGCGCCAGCCTTGCTGATGTGGGGGCTGGTGAATATGCCGGCCTCGGGTGCGTCGCTGTTGCTTAACGCCGAAGGTGTTTTGACGGCGCTCATCGCGTGGTTTGTATTCCGCGAAAACTTTGATCGCCGCATCGCCCTGGGTATGGCATTGATCGTCGCCGGGGCGCTGGTGCTGTCGTGGCCAAAGGAGATGAATTTTGGTGCTGCCATGCCGTCGCTAGCCGTCGTCGGCGCGTGTCTGTTCTGGGCGATCGATAATAATCTCACTCGCAAAGTGGCATTGCTCGATGCGTCGTTTATTGCGATGACCAAAGGGCTGGTGGCTGGCACGGTCAATACGGCAATTGCGCTATCTCTGGGCGCAGTATTGCCATCGGTGACCACGGTTTTGGCCGCAGCGACCGTCGGGTTGATGAGTTACGGCATCAGCCTGATCCTGTTCGTCGTCGCGCTGCGCCACCTCGGCACCGCACGCACCGGCGCTTACTTTTCGACTGCACCTTTCGCGGGCGCGGTGATTGCCGTCGTCGGCATGGGCGAGCCGGTGACTGGCGACTTACTGATTGCTGGTGCGTTGATGAGCATGGGCGTCTGGCTGCATGTCACGGAACGCCATGAGCACGCGCACGACCACGTGTTGTTGGAGCATGATCATGAACACCAGCACGACGACCATCATCAGCACGCGCATACCGATCCCGTTTCGGCTGGCCTCGCGCATACCCACTGGCATCGACACGAGCCGATATCGCATACGCACGCGCACTATCCCGATGCCCATCATCAACACCATGGAAAATAACGATGGCGCATGACCATTCGCACGCCGCAGCAGGCAACAGAAACGAGCGCGCGTTGTGGCTATCGCTAGGCCTGACCGGCGCGTTCATGATCGCCGAGGTGATCATGGGCGTGTTGAGCAACAGCCTGGCACTCATCTCCGATGCCGCGCATATGTTTACCGACACGGCAGCCCTTGCGATTGCGCTGGTCGCCATCCGCGTAGGCAAACGACCGGCAGACAAAAAGCGAACCTTCGGCTATTACCGCTTCGAGATTCTGGCCGCAGCGTTCAACGCCATCCTGCTATTTCTTGTCGCGCTATATATTTTGTTTGAGGCGTATCAACGTTTCAGCCATCCGCCGGCCATTGAATCCACCGCGATGCTGGTCGTGGCCTGCGTGGGTCTGGTGATCAACCTCATCAGCATGCGTCTCCTCTCCGGCGGCAAGGATGAGAGTCTCAATATCAAGGGCGCGTATCTGGAAGTGTGGAGCGATATGCTCGGCTCTGCCGGTGTCATCATCGGTGCCATTGTGATCATGACGACCGGCTGGACTTGGGTTGACTCGGCGGTTGCCGTAGCCATTGGGCTTTGGGTGGTGCCACGCACCTGGCAATTGTTGCGTGTGAGTTTGAATATTCTTCTCGAAGGTGTGCCCGAAGGCGTCGGCATGCTGGAGATCGATGAAGCTGTGAGGGCTGTTCCGGGTGTGATCAGCACCCACGACCTGCACGTGTGGGCCATCACCAGCAACAAGCTCAGCCTGACCGTCCACGTCGTCACCGATGCGGCAGATGAGAAGATATTCGATTTGCTGGCCGCGATTCGCAAAATGCTGGCTGAGCGCTTCGACGTTGCGCACACTACCGTGCAGATCGAGCGGACGCCTTGTGAGTTGGCCGATGGTGCGCATACATTCGCGGTCAAGGTCGAAGAGGCGCACAAGCCGGAAGCCGAAACTTCTCACGCAGGACACAGTCATTGATGGCGACAACGAATAACTTCTGGACACCGATCTTCCTCGCGTAGCTGGTCGCGGCCGTCTCGACACTTGGCGCACTGTTTCTCGGGGAAGTCAGGAATCTGCCGACCTGTGTGCTCTGCTGATCTCAGCGCATCTTTATGTTTCCGCTTGCGCAGGTACTGCGGATTGGGCTCTTCCCACTTGACCGAAATGTAGTTCGCTATTCGCGACCATTGGCGGTGATCGGTGGCAACACCACGGGTCAGAGTGAACCCGTATGGGCACGCGCGGCGGCAATGGCGCGAGCAGCAGAATAACTACGGGGTCAGCGTCAATCCCGAACGCGCCTTGACTGTCGAGATGTCCGACGAATTGATCGCTCCCGTGGCATTTACATCAAACTTGAAATTGGTGGCGTTCGTTGATTGACCCGAACGCGCTTTCACGCCGCTGATGTCGCTCGAATTCACCGAGCGCGTGCCATTCACATCTCCCACCAGAAAACCAATTGATGCCGATGGATTCAGCGGTGTG